>NZ_CP121650.1:310000-620000 GCF_029714405.1 Bradyrhizobium sp. CB82
CTTGCCGAACGCCTCGGCGAGATCGGCGTTGGGCCCGCGCAGCGCAGGATGCGCGTGCAGCAATTGTGGCACTGGATCTATTTCCGCGGCGCCAGGAGTTTCGACGAGATGACCTCGATCTCGAAGGACATCCGCGCCGAGCTCGCAAAGCACTTCACTGTCGACCGGCCCGAAGTCGTGGCCGAGCAGATCTCCAACGACGGCACCCGCAAATGGCTGTTGCGCCTGCCGAGCGGCGACAATGTCGAGAAGGCGCACGAGGTCGAGTGCGTCTACATCCCCGAGACCGATCGCGGCACGCTGTGCGTCTCCTCGCAGGTCGGTTGCACCTTGAACTGCGCCTTCTGCCACACCGGCACGCAGCGGCTGGTGCGCAACCTCACCGCCGGCGAGATCGTCGGGCAGGTCATGGTGGCGCGCGATCGCCTGAATGATTGGGCCGATCGCGAGAACGGCACGCGTCTCGTCACCAACATCGTGATGATGGGCATGGGCGAGCCGCTTTACAATTTCGACGCGGTGCGCGACGCGCTTCTTATCGTCGGAGACAATGAGGGCATCGGCATCTCCCGCCGCCGCATCACGCTGTCGACCTCGGGCGTGGTGCCGAACATCGTGCGCGCCGGCGACGAGATCGGCGTCATGCTCGCGATCTCGCTGCATGCGGTGCGCGACGAGCTGCGCAACGAGCTCGTGCCGCTCAATCGCAAATATCCGATCGCGGAATTGTTGCAGGCCTGCCGCGATTATCCGGGCGCGTCGAATGCGCGCCGCATCACCTTCGAATATGTGATGCTCAAGGGCGTCAACGATTCCCTCGACGATGCGAAGCTTCTGGTGAAGCTGTTGAAGGGCATTCCGGCCAAGATCAATCTGATCCCGTTCAATCCCTGGCCCGGTACGGCCTATGAATGCTCGGACTGGGACCAGATCGAAAAATTCTCCGAATATATCTTCAACGCCGGCTATTCCTCCCCGGTGCGTACGCCGCGCGGCCGCGACATCCTCGCCGCCTGCGGCCAGCTCAAATCGGAGACGGAAAAGCTCTCGGCCCGCGAGCGCCAGACGCTACGCGCGATGGCGATGACCGATTGACATGAAGCGGCCATCAACTTCCGTCATGGCCACGGACGGGGTTCGGCATGACCGCGGGGGATGTGGTGCTGTTCACGCTCAATGATGATGGTCGCGTCCGATGGCACTGATCGGGCGCCTCGTCGTGATCTTTCTCGGCTTTCTGGCCTCGTGCCTGGTCGGCGGCATGATCGTCGTGGCTGCGCTGCTGTTTCCGGAATTCTCCGATCTCGGCGCAGGTCCCGTCGATGAAGGCACGATCGACATCCTGCTCGGCTTTGGCTTCATCTTCGTCTCCGGCTTTGCGCTCTTGCCGGCGATGGTGATCGTCGTGATCACGGAAGCGTTCTACATCCGCAGCGCGCTCGCCTACGCGGTCGGCGGCGGGCTCGTCGGGCTCGCCTGCTATCTCGGCCTCGTCCCCTTCCATCCCGAGACGCTGCAGTTCGAGGGCATCGTGCGCCGCCATCTCGAGATCATGACCGGCGCGGGCATCGTTGCCGGTGTCGTCTACTGGATGATCGCCGGCCGCAACGCCGGCGCCTGGCGCCACCCGCCGCCCCCGCGCAAGCCGCCCCCGCCGCTGCCCGCCGCCTCGCGGCCGGAATGAGGCGCGCCGGGGTTTTCATCCGCTCCCCGCTCGGCTAAACCGCGCGCCATGAACCGGACCGGACTCTTCATCGCGCTGGCGCTGTGGCTCGTCATCGGCGTCGTCTTCGGCGTCTTTCCCGAGCTCGATCTCAAGCTCGCCTCGCTGTTCTTCGACCCTGCCACGAAGACGTTTCCGCTCAAGCTGAATGGCTGGGCCGGCTTTGCGCGCGATGCGGCGATGTGGATCGCCTGGGCGTTCGCGCTGCCATCGATCGTGGCGCTGGTGGTCAAGCTGATCAGGCCCGACCGGCCGCTGCTGGTGTCGGGGCGAGCCATCGTCTTCCTGCTGGTGACGCTGACGCTGTCGGCCGCCATTCTCGCCAATCTCGCCTTCAAGTCCTATTGGGGGCGACCGCGCCCGGTGGTGGTGAGCGAGTTTGCCGGCGATCTGCCGTTCGTGCCGTGGTGGGATCCGCGTGGCGGCTGCGGGCGCAACTGCTCGTTCTTCTCCGGCGAGGGCGCGACGGCGTTCTGGACGCTGGCGCCCGCGGCGCTGGCGCCGCCGCCGTGGCGGCCGCTCGCCTATGCCGGGGCCGTGGTGTTCGGCGCCGTGACCAGCGGCCTGCGCATGGCGTTCGGCGGGCACTTCTTCACCGACGTCTCGATCGCCGGCCTCGTCACCTTCGTGGTGATCTGGCTCGCCTACGCCCTGATTTACCGCTGGCCGCGGACACGGTTTTCGGACGAGGCGGTCGATGCCGCCCTGACCCGACTGGCCTGGCCGGCCTATCGGCTCCGGCAGCGCCTGTTCGGCGGCAAAACCGGCCCGGCGGCGTCGCTGTGAGCCATTAAAGGCGTGCCCCCCCGCGCGAAATTTGATAATCGCGCAAGTCAAACCGCTTAAGTCAAACCGCGGACGATATCAGCCCCTTAAGATCCGATTGGAAGCGCCATGAGTACGATTCTGAAGAGCCTGCCCAAGGGGGAAAAAGTCGGGATAGCTTTCTCGGGCGGTCTCGACACCAGCGCAGCTCTGCTCTGGATGAAGCAGAAGGGCGCGCGCTGCTACGCCTATACCGCCAATCTCGGCCAGCCCGATGAAGCCGACTACAACGAGATTCCGCGCAAGGCGATGGAGTTCGGTGCCGAAAAGGCGCGGCTCGTCGATTGCCGTACGCAGCTCGTCCACGAAGGCATCGCCGCGATCCAGTCCGGCGCCTTCCACATCTCGACCGGTGGCATCACCTATTTCAACACCACGCCACTCGGACGCGCCGTGACCGGCACGATGCTGGTTGCCGCGATGAAGGAAGACGGCGTCAACATCTGGGGCGACGGCTCGACCTTCAAGGGCAACGACATCGAGCGCTTCTATCGCTACGGCCTTTTGACCAATCCGAGCCTGCGTATCTACAAGCCCTGGCTCGACCAGCAGTTCATCGACGAACTCGGCGGCCGCGCCGAAATGTCGGCGTTCATGACCGCCCAGGGTTTTGCGTACAAGATGAGTGCGGAGAAGGCGTACTCGACCGACAGCAATCTGCTCGGCGCCACGCACGAGGCGAAGGATCTCGAGAGCCTCGACAGCGGCATCAAGATCGTCAATCCCATCATGGGCGTGCCGTTCTGGCGCGACGACTGCACAGTGAAGGCCGAGAAGGTCGTCGTGCGTTTCGAGGAGGGCCAGCCCACCGCGCTCAACGGCCAGACCTTTGCCGATCCCGTCGCGTTGTTCTTGGAAGCCAATGCCATCGGCGGCCGTCATGGTCTCGGCATGAGCGACCAGATCGAGAACCGCATCATCGAGGCCAAGAGCCGCGGTATCTATGAGGCGCCCGGCATGGCGCTCCTGCACATCGCCTATGAGCGCCTCGTCACCGGCATCCACAACGAGGATACCATCGAGCAATACCGCGTCAGCGGCCTGCGCCTCGGCCGCCTGCTCTACCAGGGCCGCTGGTTCGATCCGCAGGCCTTGATGCTGCGCGAAACCGCGCAGCGCTGGGTCGCGCGCGCCGTCACCGGCGAGGTGACGCTCGAGCTGCGCCGTGGCAACGACTACTCGATCCTCAACACCGAGAGTCCGAACCTCACCTATGCGCCGGAACGGCTCAGCATGGAGAAGGTCGAGGATGCGGCGTTCACGCCGGCCGATCGCATCGGCCAGCTCACCATGCGCAACCTCGACATCGCCGACACCCGCACCAAGCTCAAGCTCTACACCGAGAACGGCTTGCTGTCCGGCGGCGAAGGCGCGCAGATCTTCAGGCTCGAGAGCGACAAGGGTTGAGGCGTGGCCGGCAACTGTCGCCTCATTCGTCATTGCGAGCGAAGCGAAGCAATCCAGAATCCTTCCGCGGTGACAGTCTGGATTGCTTCGTCGCTTCGCTCCTCGCAATGACGAAAACGAAAATGGCCGGGATCGCTCCCGGCCATTTTGTCTCGTGATGCGCCTGCTCAGCGCGGCGGCGGCGCAGCGTTGGCCTGGCCGCCGTTGAGCAGCGGGGTGATGCGGCGGACGGTGACGCGGCGATTGATGCGGCTCGGGCCGTCGGTCTGCTCCTTCAGATACTGCTTGCCGTAGCCCTGCGAGGTCAGGTTCTCCGCGGGCACACCGAACTGCTGGGTCAGCAGTTCGGCGGCAGCCTGCGCGCGGCGATCCGACAGCGACAGATTGTCGACGTCGTTGCCGACCGCATCGGTGTGGCCCTCGATCAGGAATACTTCTTGCGGGTTGCTCTGGATCGCCTGGTTGATGCCGTCGGCGATCACTTGCAGCCGCGCGGCCTGGTCCGGCGGTATGGTCCACGATCCCGTCTCGAAGTTGATCGTGTTGACGTCGATGCTCGGCATCTGCATGCGAACATTGGGGCTGTAGCGAATCTCGTCGAGCGAGTAGCGCCGTTCGATCCGTTGCACCGGCGGCGCCCGCATGGTGTCGTAGATCACCTGCGGCGAAGCCTCCTCGGCATCGACGATGTAGCGATCGTAGGGGATGTTGACCACCGGCGGCGGCACGTCGACATAGAAGCCGCCGACGGCCTGCGGATCGCGGTAGGTGTTGTCGATGATGATGATCTCGCGGCCGCGCGGATCCCTGCGAATTCGGCGCAGCAGCTGACCGTCGGCACCGACAATGGTGATCACCTCGCTGCCGTCGGGACGGATCACCACGGTGCGGGTTTCGCCGCCGAACGTCTCGGTGCGGATGTCGCGGGCGCCGTAACGGAAGCGGTAGAGATCATTACCGCGGACATATTCCTGCCCGCTCGGATCGCGGATGATGATGCGGTCCGGCTCGGTGTAGATCGTGCGGCCGTCTTCGACGACCTCCTGCCGCTGATTGCGGTAGTCGGCGATGGTCGCCCCGATCACGGCACCGGCCACCACGCCTGCACCAATTGCGAGCGGCGTCAGGTCACGCTGCGGCGGACGCGGCGGTGGCGGCAGGGGCGCTGCGACCGTGGGCGCGGCGCGGAAAGCCGGCGCGACCGTCGGCGGAGCGTATTGCGCCCTGTCCGGCGGGGGAGCTGCAGCTGCCGAGCCGGGGACGACAGTCGGCGCCGCGGCGCCGGCGGGAGCAGTGGGCCGGGCCGGGGCGGCTGCCTGCGGCGCAGTCGGAGTTCCGGCAGCGGGCGCGCCCGCAGGCGGCGTAGCTGCAGGAGGCGTTCCACCTTGACGTCCTGGCGCCGGCGTTGCGGCCCCGCCGGGGGCCGGCGTCGCCGTGGGGGCCGGGGTTGCGCCGGGCGCCGGTGCCGGACCCGTTCGACCTGCCGGTGGCGGCGTGGTCGTGGCGCCGCCGGGGGCGGGTGTGGCGGTTGGTACGGGCGTCGGGGTCGGTGTGGCGCGAGTCGCTGGCGCTGCCGGTGCAGGCGTCGGCGTCGGCGCCGGCGTGGCGCGGGTCGCTGGCGCTGCCGGAGCAGGCGTCGCCGTCGGCGCCGGTGTGGCGCGAGTCGTTGGCGCTGCGGGAGCTGGCGTCGCCGTCGGTGCCGGCGTGGCGCGAGTCGTTGGCGCTGCCGGTGCAGGCGTTGCCGTCGGCGCTGGCGTTTGGCGGACGTTCGGCGCGGCCGGTGTCGGTGCCGGCGTTGCGGTGGGCGTCGGCGTTGGGGCGACCCGACCTTGCGGAGGCGTCGGTGTCGGAGCAACGCGCGCGGGCGGTGCAGCCGGAGGCGGCGGAGGCGGCGTCGGCGCATGCTGCTGCGGCGCCGCCGCCGGTGGCGGTGACGGTTGCTTGGGGGCCGCAGGCGGCGGAGGTGGTGGTGGCGTTGGTGCCTGATGCGTCGCAGGGGGCGGCGGTGGAGCTGTCGGCCGCGCGGGCGCCGGTGGCGGCGGTGGCGTCGGGGCATGCGGAGGCGCAGCCGCCGGCGGCGGTGCACTCGGACGCTGGGGAGCCGCGGGCGGCGGCGGCGGGGCTGGTGCGGGGCGAGCGGCCGGCGGTTGTTGCGGCGGTGCCTTCGGCTGCTCCCGGGATGGCTGCTTCGGTTTTCCGTCAGGGCCGACTTCGCCCTGCGGCTGCGCCTGCGCGATCACGATGGGTGCGCTTTGCGCGTGCGATGCGGAGCTTGCGAATGGCATCGCGGTCAGAGCCGTCGTGGCAAGCAGCACGAAGCGAAATTGAGTCATGTGGTGAGTTCCTAGGGAAGGTTCTTGTCGAGGAAGGGCTTGGAGAGTCAGTGTTGCGATCAACGGATACGCGTTAGGCCGGATTGTGGCGGGCGAAGCAGCCGCGTCGCGATTTATTTCTGCATGCAAATCACTTCAGAACATCGACGTTCATTGCGCATTCAGGCCCATCTTGCAATCGCCTCAGGTGTTTGCAATCGCCTCAGGTGTGACGGCGCGGCAAATTCGCATCCGTCGCGGGATTGGGCGTGCGCGGCCCGTTCGGTCCGCGTGGTGGAATCTCCTCCGGGATACGGCCGGGCAACTCATCGGGGCGCGGTGATTCGCCGGGCTCGCGAACTGGCGGCGTGATATCCGGCTGCGGATTGCCCGGTGGAATTCCTGGTGGCGGCTCACTCGGTGTGCCCGGTGTTGCCGGAGGAATCTCCGGAGGTTCGATCGGCATCATCCATCATCGACATGTCGTTGCTCGAAAGAAGACAACGTTGCCGATGCGGCGATGTTCCCGCGCATCGGGACGATGGAACAGGCCTATTCGGGCGCGTGACAGACGGCTTCGATGTTGTGACCATCGGGGTCGAGCACGAACGCGCCGTAATAATTCGGATGATAATGTGCGCGAATGCCCGGCGGCCCATTGTCGCGCCCGCCGGCCGCCATGGCCGCCTTGTAGAACGCATCCACCGTGGCGCGATCCTTGGCGAGGATCGCGACATGCACCGGCTTGTTCAACGCGCCTTCGCCGCCGATCCAGAAGTCCGGTTTGCCGTCGGCGCCAAAGCCCGCGGCGGGATCGTGGCCGGTCTGCTCCTGCGTGACCTCCATGATCAGGCTGTAGCCGAGCGGCGCCAGCGCCTTCATGTAGAACGCCTTGGCGCGCTCGTAGTCGGAAACCGGAAAACCCATGTGATCGATCATCGCAATCTCCGTTGTTGATTGTCGTCAGCGCGACAGGAAGGTGTTGCTCCGCGTCCTGCGCGCGATGGCAAAGCCACGCGCGACCATGTCTGTAATACAATCCTCGCGCCATTCGTTTTGTGACAGATGCTCGATCACGACAGCGCGGGGCCATAGCGATCGCGGCGCATCGCGGAAAAAGCCGATCAGCACGCGGTCCTCAAAGCCCTCGACGTCGATCTTGAGGGTATCGACCTGCGTGACGCCGGACTCCTCGAGGATGCGTATCAGCCGCAACGACGGCACTTTGATGGCCCTTGCCGTCGCCGTGCCCGTCACGACATGGCTGGCGCCGAGATTGTCGCCGTCGGTCTCGATCATCAGTTCGCCGTCGGCCTCGCCGGCCGCCGCCTGCACGAGGCGGAGCTGGGTCGGGCCCGACGCCGCATTGTTGAACGAGAGTCGCGCGAAGGTCATGGGATGCGGCTCGATCGCGACGACCTTGCCCTGTGGGCCGACATGACGCGCCATCACCAGCGCAAATGTGCCGACATTGGCGCCGACGTCGACGAACACGCCGCCAGCCGGCGTGTGCTGGCGCAGGAAGTCGAGCTCGTCGAGATTATAGTCGGGGTTGAACAGCGCGCCGCGCTCGGTCGCGCTCGCCTGGTGATGGAAGCGGAACGAGGCGCCCTGATATTGCACGTCGACGGGACCTGGGCGCAGCAGGTTGACCAACCGCGACAGCCACGGGCGGAACGCGCCGCGCTTCAGCCCGGAGCGGTGCGCAAGTGAAATGATCGCAGCCTGCGCCGCATTCGGCGCAAACGCGCCGAACGGCGCGGGCGAGGGGGCGGTGTCGGGCGTCAAGCAGAAGTCCTCGTTGCAAGCGGCGCATGCATAGCCGGTTTTGCCCCCGACTCCAATGTTGCGGCCAAAGAATCCGGGCTACATTTCACGCGACCTTTTTCGCCGCAGGCCTGCGCTGGCGCAGGAAGCTGCCGAGCAGCCGCCGTCTGCCCTTGCGCGGAATGAGATCGACGTCGCTCACGAGCCTGGCGCCGCCCCTGTGCCGCTCCAGCACGATCTTGCGGCTATGAAAGGCCTCGAGTTCGACGCGATGCGCCACGCTGACGATGGTCGCCCTGGGCAATTCGTCCGTGACCATCTGCATCATCCTGTCCTGGCTTTTCTCGTCGAGCGCCGACGTCGCTTCGTCGAGGACCACGATGTCGGGGCTGTGCAGCAGGAGGCGCGCGAAGGCGAGGCGTTGCTTCTCGCCACCTGAGAGCGTCTGGTCCCACGGCCCCTCCTCCTCGATCTTCTCCCTGAGATGATCGAGGCCGACCTTGTGCAGGGCTTCGCAGATCTCGTCGATCGTCCAGTCTTCGGCGGCGCCGGGATAGGCGACCGCGCGGCGCAAAGTCCCCGACGGCACGTAGGGGCGCTGCGGCAGCATGAACAGCCGGCGGTCGGCATGGAGGTTGACGCTGCCGCCGCCCCATGGCCACAGGCCCGCGATCGCGCGCACCAACGTGCTCTTGCCGGTGCCGGATTCGCCGGCCACCAGCAGCCGTTCGCCGGGCTCGATCACCACCTCGGTTTCGCCGACCACCGCGGTGCCGTCGTCGAGCGTGACGGAGAGATCGCGCAATTCGAGCATCGCCTCATTCCCGGTTTCGCCACGCCTGATGCGGCCGAGGCCGTCGCCCTGCTCGGCGCGCTCAAGCCCATCGAGCGACATCATCAGCGAGGCAATTCGGCGCGCGCACGCGTTCCAGTCGGCGAGCCGCGGATAGTTGTCGACCAGCCAACCGAAGGCGCCCTGCACGATGGTGAAGGCGGAAGCCGCCTGCATCACTTGCCCAAGCGTCATGCTGCCATCGAGGAATTTGGGCGCGCAGAGCAAGAGAGGGACCACTGGAGCAACCAGACTCGAGCCCTGCGAAACCAGCGTCGTACGCATATGCTGGCCCGCGAGACGCGCCCATTGCTGGAGCACGTTGGTGAAATTGCGGTCGATGCCGTCACGCTCCTCGTCCTCGCCGCCGAGCAAGGCGATGCTCTCGCCGTTCTCGCGCACGCGCGTCAGCGTGTAGCGAAAGTCGGCTTCCGCCTGGTTCTTGTTTTCGGAGACTTGCACGAAGCGTCGTCCGATCACCGTGATCGAGCCGGAGGCGATCGCGGCATAGAGGATCGCAGCGATGACCAGGAAGCCGGGAACAGTGAGCGACGATCCGCCAAACGTGACGGTGAGCGCGCCGCCGATGGTCCAGAGCACGACGATGAAGGTCGCGGCGGACAGCAGCGCCGAGGTGACGCCTGCGAGAAAGTCGACCGGCGAATCGGTCGCAATCCGCAAATCCTCGGCGATGCGGTATTCGGGATTGTCGTGGTCCCCGCTCACGAGATTGAGCTGGTAATAGCGGCCGTTGGCGAGCCAGCGCGTCAGCACGCTTGCGGTGAGCCAGGCCCGCCACCGGCGCTGGATGCGCATGCGTGCGAACACCTGCGCCGCACCAAGCGCAATGCTGCCGATCGCGAGCGGAAAGAACACCGCCGAGAGATGGAAAACGGTCGCAGCGTCGCGCTTCTCGATGGCATCGAAGATCGCGCGATTCCAGACGTTGATGCCGTATTGGAAGCCGACCGTTAAGACAATCAGCACGACAAGGCCGATGGAGAATGGCCAGGCCAGCCGGTCGCCTTTGCGGCCCCAGAAGCCTCTGGCGCTAATCCAGAAGCGCGTCAGCAGATAATCCTTGCGCGCCTGCTCGATGTCCTCCGGCGACAGCTCTTCATCCGGCTCGAGCACTTCGGGCGGCGGTGGGGCGGCCTCCTCGCCGCCCTCACCGACGATCTCGACGATAGCCGGCTTCCTTCCCTGCTCGCGCTTTGTGTCCGGCATTTGCATGTTGGAACAACGCGAGGGAAATCAGGCGGTTCCAAGGGGTTCCGGCGGCCGCGTTCATTCCGCGGCGCCGTCTCGCACCCGGCGCAGCCGGGCGGCTTTGTACAGCATGCGCGACAGGGCCTCGATCGAGTAGGGTTTTTGCAGCAGCTCGAAGCCGAAACTGCCGTCCTGCGCCAGCACGTGGCTGTAGCCACTGGTGAGCACGATCGGCACGTCGATGCCGCGATCGCGGATCGCGTGCGCAAGATCAAGGCCGGTCATGCCGGGCATCACGACGTCGGAAAATACCACGTCGAAGCGGTCCACATCCGCCGCCAGCTCGACCAGGGCGTCGCTGGCATTGTCGACCAGTGTGACGCTGTAACCGAGCTCGGTGAGCCCGTCGGCGGCGAAATTGGCCACTTCGATATTGTCCTCGACGACCAGCACCGACATTCCGCTGCCGGCGAGTGCGGGCGCGGTGTCGGGCGCCTGCCGTTGCGGCAGCACCTCGGCGGGCACACGCGGCAGATACAGCGTGAAGGTGCTGCCGTGACCGACCTCGCTCGCAACCGTCACCTCGCCGCCGGATTGCTTGACGAAGCCGAACACCTGCGACAGGCCGAGGCCGGTGCCCTGGCCGACCTGCTTGGTGGTGAAGAAAGGCTCGAAGATGCGGCCGAGCTGGCTTGCGGGAATACCGGACCCTGTGTCGGTGACCGTGACGGTGATGAAGCCATGGCTGCCGATGAGATGTGCCAGGCTGTCGGGAACGGCCGTCGCGGCCTCCACCGTGAACGTGATCCTGCCGCGGCCCTGCATCGCATCGCGCGCGTTGACCGCCATGTTGAACAGCGCCGTCTCGAACTGACCGGCATCGGCGTTGACGAGAAAGGCCTCCGTCGGCAGCCGCATCACGATCTCGATGGCCGGTCCGGTCAGCGTGGCGATCATGTCGCGCAGCGACTGCACGCGCGTGCCGACATCGAACACCTCGGGCTTCAGCGTCTGACGCCGCGCGAAGGCCAGCAGCTGCGAGGTCAGCTTTGCGGCGCGCGCGACCGCGTCGGTGATGGCGTTGATGTAGCGCTGCCGTCGCTCCTCCGACAATTGCGGTCGGTTCAACAGGTCGATGGAGGCGCGGATCACGGTCAGGAGGTTGTTGAAGTCGTGCGCCACGCCGCCGGTGAGCTGTCCGAGCGCCTCCAGGCGCTGGCTGTGCTTGAGCGCCTCCTCGGCGTCGCGCCGCCGTGCCGCTTCGGCCTGGAGGTTCTGCGTGCGCCGCAACGCCAGCGCGAGGATGAAGAACAGCAGGGCTGTGGCAGGCAGGCCGAAGATCAGGTGCTGGCCCATGGTGGCGAGCCAGCGCGAACGGATCGCCGAGGTCTCGATTCCTGCGCTGACATAGATCGGATATTCGGCGACGCGCTTGTAGCCAATGCGCCGCTCGATCCCGTCGGCGGGCCAGGCGATCGTCATCAGCCCGTGCTCGGGGCTCAGCGCGATCTTCCGGCCCACCGGCCCGCCCGGATCGAGCCGGACGTCGTGATCGAGGTGGGGATAATGCGCGAGCAGGACGCCATCGGTCCGTCCCAACGCGAAGAAGCTGCCGGGATCGCTGCCGATGCGGGCGTAGAAGCTCTCGAAATATTCGGGGAAGACCGAGGCCTGGATCACGCCGATGAAGCTGCCGTCGTCGGAATCGCGACGGCGGCTCACGCCGAAGAAGCGCGCGCCCTGGTAGGGCTGGCGCGGCGTCAGCGGCGTGCCGATGAAGGTGCCGATGGTCTGGTCGACATGGGCGTTGAAATAATCACGGTCCGAAAAGCTGATCT
This sequence comes from Bradyrhizobium sp. CB82, assembly GCF_029714405.1. Classification (NCBI taxonomy): domain Bacteria; kingdom Pseudomonadati; phylum Pseudomonadota; class Alphaproteobacteria; order Hyphomicrobiales; family Nitrobacteraceae; genus Bradyrhizobium; species Bradyrhizobium sp. CB82. The sequence continues at coordinate 321,914 of NZ_CP121650.1, forward strand.
GCGGCGCCGGGTATAGCAGGCTGTTGACCAGCGCGTGACCCCGGGCGTCGAAGATCCAGGCGGATTTGAGTTGCGGCAGCGAGTCCGTCAGCCGCTTCAGGCGCCTGTGCAGCGCCTCCTCGCGGGACCGGATCGCCTCGTCGGAAAGGCCGCGCACCACCTCGTTGAGCTCGCCAAGGCTGCGATCGATGGTTTCGAAGACCTTGAGCGCATGCTCATGGGCGACGTCGAGCGTGCGCTCGATCTCGCGGTCGGCGATGTCATTGGTCGAGTTATAGGAGATCGCCGAAGCGATGACGAACAGCGCAATCGGCAGCGCCAGGGATGCCGCCATCATCCACTGCAGCAGTTTCAACGAATTGCGTTGCGCGCCCTGCACAGTCGCTCCTGACCCGGAACGAAGTTTACTTGAATTTCCCGCAGGGAAGGAAGTGGCTTATGGGGGGGAACCTTTGGTTGCGACTGGCGCGTCTCCGCCCGCGAAGGCTGCGCCGGTAGCAATCATAGTGAAGACTACTATAGGTGGCAAATCGGCCGCGGCCCTAACGGCCGTGGCCGATGCATAAAGCTCGCCTAAACTTGCCGCTCGACGAGCTTCAGCTTCAGCTCGGCGATCGCCTCTGCGGGGTTGAGGCCCTTCGGACAGGCCTTGGCGCAATTCATGATGGTGTGGCAGCGATAGAGCCTGAACGGGTCCTCGAGATTGTCGAGCCGTTCGCCGGTCGCCTCGTCGCGCGAATCGGACACCCAGCGGTTGGCCTGGAGCAGGGCGGCGGGGCCGAGATAGCGTTCGCTGTTCCACCAGTAGCTCGGGCAGGAGGTCGAGCAGCAGGCGCAGAGGATGCACTCGTAGAGGCCGTCGAGCTTCTCGCGGTCCTCGTGGCTCTGGCGCCATTCCTTCTGCGGCGTCGGCGAGGTCGTCTTCAGCCACGGCTCGACGGAGGCGTATTGCGCGTAGAAATTGGTGAGGTCGGGGACGAGGTCCTTCACGACTGGCTGGTGCGGCAGCGGATTGATCTTCACCGCGCCGTCCTTCACGTCGTGCATCGACCGGGTGCAGGCGAGCGTGTTCTGGCCGTCGATGTTCATGGCGCAGGAGCCGCAGACGCCCTCGCGGCAGGAGCGGCGGAAGGTCAGCGACGGGTCGATGTGGTTCTTGATCCAGATCAGGCCATCCAGCACCATCGGACCGCAGTCATTGGTGTCGACGTAGTAGGTGTCGATGCTCGGATTCTTGCCGTCGTCCGGGTTCCAGCGATAGACTCGGAATTCGCGAAGCTCAGTCGCGCCCGCGGGCTTCGGCCAGGTCTTGCCGCCGGTGATCTTCGAGTTCTTCGGAAGTGCGAATTCAACCATTTTCGATCAGGCCTTCGCTTTCGCTCAATACACGCGCGCCTTCGGCGGGATGTACTGCACGTCGTTGGTCATGGTGTAGTTATGCACCGGGCGGTAGTCGATGGTGACCTTGGCGGCATCGTCGAGCCAGGCCAGGGTGTGCTTCATCCAGTTCTTGTCGTCGCGCTCCGAGTAGTCCTCGCGGGCATGCGCGCCGCGGCTCTCGGTGCGGTTGGCGGCCGAGTTCATCGTCACCACCGCCTGCGAGATCAGATTGTCGAACTCGAGCGTCTCGACGAGGTCCGAATTCCATACCAGCGAGCGGTCGGAGACGGCGATATCGGTGATGCCGCTGTGGACCTTCTGGATCAGGTTCTGGCCTTCGCTCAGGACCTCGCCGGTGCGGAACACCGCGCAATTGTTCTGCATCACGTGCTGCATGCCTTCGCGCAGCTTCGCTGTCGGCGTGCCGCCGGAGGCGTAGCGGTAATGGTCGAGGCGGCCGACCGCCTGTTCGGCCGAGTTCGCCGGCAGCTCCGGCTGCTTGCCGTTGGCGGTGAGCTTTTCGGCGCAGCGCAGCGCCGCGGCGCGGCCGAACACCACGAGGTCGATCAGCGAGTTGGAGCCGAGACGGTTGGCGCCGTGCACGGAGACGCAGGCCGCTTCGCCGATCGCCATCAGGCCGGGGATGACGGCGTTGTCGTCGCCGTCCTTCTTGGTCAGCACCTCGCCGTGATAGTTCGTGGGGATGCCGCCCATGTTGTAGTGCACGGTCGGCACGATCGGGATCGGCTCGCGCGTCACGTCGACATTGGCGAAGATCTTTGCGGATTCGGAGATGCCCGGCAGCCGCTCGGCCAGCACTGCGGGATCGAGGTGATCGAGATGCAGGAAGATGTGATCCTTCTTCTTGCCGACGCCGCGGCCCTCGCGGATCTCGATGGTCATGGCGCGCGAGACGACGTCGCGCGAGGCGAGATCCTTGGCCGACGGCGCGTAGCGCTCCATGAAGCGCTCGCCCTCGGAGTTGACGAGATAGCCGCCTTCGCCGCGCGCGCCTTCCGTGACGAGACAGCCCGAGCCGTAGATGCCGGTCGGGTGGAACTGCACGAACTCCATGTCCTGGAGCGGCAGGCCGGCGCGCAGCACCATGCCGCCGCCGTCGCCGGTGCAGGTATGGGCCGAGGTGCAGGAGGCGTAGGCGCGGCCGTAGCCGCCGGTCGCCAAAATCGTGGTCTGGGCACGGAAGCGATGCAGCGTGCCGTCATCGAGCTTCAGCGCGATCACGCCGCGGCAGGCGCCCTGGTCGTCCATGATCAGGTCGATGGCGAAGAACTCGATGAAGAATTCCGCCGCGTGGCGCAGCGACTGGCCGTACATTGTGTGTAGCATGGCGTGACCGGTGCGGTCGGCGGCGGCGCAGGTGCGCTGCGCCTGGCTCTTGCCGAATTCCGTGGTCATGCCGCCGAACGGGCGCTGATAGATCTTGCCGTCCTCGGTGCGCGAGAACGGCACGCCCCAATGCTCGAGCTCGTAGACCGCTTCGGGGGCGTGGCGCACCATGTATTCGATCGCATCCTGGTCGCCCAGCCAGTCCGACCCCTTCACGGTGTCGTACATGTGCCAGCGCCAGTCGTCCTTGTGCATGTTGCCAAGCGAAGCGGAGATGCCGCCCTGCGCAGCGACGGTGTGCGAGCGGGTCGGGAATACCTTTGTGATGCAGGCCGTGCGCAGGCCCGCCTCGCTACAGCCGACGACTGCGCGCAGTCCTGCGCCACCCGCGCCAACCACGACGACGTCGTAGGTGTGGTCTTCAAGCGGATAGGCTTTTCCGTTGGTGGCGGGAGCGCCGTTGCCCTTGCCATTCGTGCTGGCGGCCATGGGTTACACTCCGGATGACAGCTTGAGGATCGCGTAGGTCGAGGCGAGCGCCACCGCGATCGAGAAGAAGTTGTTGAGCATGACCGCAACGAGCTTCAGCTTCTCGTTGTGGACGTAGTCCTCGATCACGACCTGCATGCCGATCTTCATGTGCCAGGCGCTGGCGAAGATGAAGAGCAGGAGGATCAGCGCGATCGGCAGCGAGCCGAGGATCTGCGCAGCGCCCGCCTGGTTGCGGCCGAGCAGCATCATGACGACGACGATCACGGGCAGCATCAAGAGCGTCATCGCGACGCCGGTGAGGCGTTGGCGCCAGAAGTCGGACGTGCCGGAATGCGCGGCGCCGAGATTGCGGACGCGGCCGAGCGGGGTGCGCATGCTGCGCTTGGGCGTATCGGTCGTGCTCATCGTCCGCCTCCGATCGCGTAGGCAATGATCCAGATCAGGACAGTGAGCGCGATGCCGCCGATCAGCGCGCCCCAGGTCAGCGCCTCGCGCTCATTGGCCTTGAAGCCATAGCCGAGGTCCCAGATGAAATGCCGGATACCGCTCAGCATATGGTGCATCAGCGCCCAGGTGTAGCCGAACACGATCAGGCGGCCGATGATGCTGCCGGTAAAGGCCTGCACGTGGGAGTACGCCGTCGGGCCGGAGGCCGCGGCGATCAACCACCAGGCCAGCAGCAGGGTTCCGACATAAAGAGCGATCCCGGTGGCGCGGTGGACGATGGACAGCACCATCGTCAGCGTCCAGCGGTAGACTTGCAGGTGTGGTGAAAGCGGTCGTTCGATCCGTGCGGTCATGGGCGACTTTGGTGTTTTATTGCGGCCCGGCAGGGGCACGCGGGGATCGCGAAAGGTCGGCCCTATTTACGGAGTCGAATTCACCTGCGCAATCACCAAATCGCCATAAAGCGAATCGCCGTTCAGCTCTAGTGGGGTGGCAAAACAAGACCCATCAGGGGCTTGGTATACCAGAGCGACATCGGGATGTTGAAAGAATGAATAATGAACCAATCTTTCCCACGCTCGCCTCGCGATTTGAAATCACAAGAGGATCATCCTCACGCGAACCAGTTCGGTCATGCTGCAAAATGCAGCCGAAATAGTGTTGGAGGAACCCCAAAAGAGCCGGGGCGCCCGGCGTTTGAACGTTTCCGCCCTTTGTCACCGCAACCGGGCGGCTCCGATATGCATGCTCCGCATTCCGCGCCTGTCACATTCCCACCGACATAATCTAGAAGTTGCGAATGCATCGCTCTTCGTCCGGATCCAGCCAGGAGGTTCGCGTTGCGTGCCGGGATACGATTCGCGTGTCTCAATCTCCAGGACATCGTCGAGTTGGCGCTGTTGCTCATCGCGGTCGGTGCGCTCTCGGGCTTTCTCGCCGGCGTGTTCGGCATCGGCGGCGGTGCGATCCTGGTCCCCGTATTCTATGAATGCTTCCGCTGATCTCGATCCCGGGCGCGCTCGGCTACCTCTATGCCGGCTGGCCCGCGCCAGCGAACTATCCTGGCGTTGTGGCTCTGCAAATTCCGTTCGCGCTGGGCTACGTCTCGCTGATCGGCGCCGTGCTGGTGATGCCGATGAGTCTCGTCACAGCGCCGCTCGGCGTGAGAGCCGCGCATGCGATGTCGAAGCGCACGCTGGAGACCGCGTTCGGGTGCTATCTGTTTATTGTCGGCAGCCGGTTTGTGGTGAGCCTGGTGGATGGGCAGTGACAGAGCGGGTGTACGCGCTCACCACATTCTCGGTGTCATCGCCCGACTTGATCGGGCGATCCAGTACCCCGAGGCGTCCGCGATGAATCGAGAAATCGCGGCGTACTGGATGCCCCGGTCAAGCCGGGCCATGACAGCGTGACGGTGGCCAACTCTTCGCAACGGCTCCGCGCAATGACCGGAAAAGCGCGCCCCTACTTCTTCGCGTAGATATCCTTGTACGTATCCCGCAGCACGTTCTTCTGCACCTTGCCCATGGTGTTGCGCGGCAGTTCGTCGACGACGAAGACGCGCTTGGGCATCTTGAATTTTGCGAGGCGACCGTCGAGCGCCTTCAGCACCGAGGCTTCGCTGACGTCGGCGCCCTTGTTGCAGACGAGGACCGCGGTGACGCCTTCGCCGAAATCGGCGTGCGGCACGCCGATCACGGCGGATTCGATCACGCCGGGCATGGCGTCGATCTCGCTCTCGATTTCCTTCGGGTAGACGTTGAAGCCGCCGGAGATCACAAGATCCTTGCCGCGGCCGAGGATGTGGACGTAGCCCTTGGCGTCGATCTTGCCGAGGTCGCCGGTGATGAAGAAGCCGTCGGGACGGAATTCCGACTTGGTCTTCTCCGGCATGCGCCAATAGCCTTTGAATACGTTCGGGCCCTTCACCTCGATCATGCCGATCTCGTCGCGCGGCAGCTCCTTGCCGGTTTCAGGGTCGGTGACGCGCGCGGCGACGCCGGGAAGCGGGAAGCCGACCGCGCCGGGCACGCGCTCGCCGTCATACGGGTTCGACGTGTTCATGTTGGTCTCGGTCATGCCGTAGCGCTCGAGCACGGCATGACCGGTGCGCGCTGACCATTCGCGATGGGTTTCGGCGAGCAGCGGCGCCGAGCCCGAGATGAACAGCCGCATGTGTTTTGTGGTTTCGCGCGACAGCGCGGGGTTCTGGAGCAGGCGGGTATAGAAGGTCGGCACACCCATCAGCACGGTGGCGCGCGCCATCAGCTTGATGATCAGGTCCGGATCGAGCTTTGGCAGGAAGATCATCGCGGCGCGCGCGAACAGCGTGACGTTGGTCGCCACGAACAGGCCGTGGGTGTGGTAGATCGGCAGCGCGTGGATCAGCACGTCCTTGTCGGTGAAGCGCCAGCAGTCGACCAGCGTCAGCGAATTCGAGGCGAGGTTGTCGTGGGACAGCATCGCGCCCTTTGAGCGGCCGGTGGTCCCTGACGTGTAGAGGATCGCGGCGAGATCGTCATTCGTGCGCCCCACGGTGGCGAACTCACTCTTCGCCTTGTCGGCCGCATCAGTCAGCGAACCCTTGCCGTCCGGTCCGAGCGTCTCGATCTTGGCCTTCACCTTGGCGGCGATCCCTGCGATGCCGTCAGTTTTGGAGGGATCGCAGACCACCAGCGACGGCTCGGCGTCGGTGATGAAGTAGTCGAGCTCGTTCAGCGTGTAGGCGGTATTGAGCGGCAGATAGACCGCGCCGGCCCGCACGGTTGCGAGATACAGCACGATGTTGGCGACGGATTTTTCGACCTGCACAGCGACACGGTCGCCAGGTTTCACGCCGCGCTCGACCAGCACATTCGCCATCTGGCCCGCGCGTGCGATCAGCTCGCCATAGCTGATGCGTCTGCCGTCATGGGTCTCGATCGCAAGCCGCGTCGGATCTTTGATGTCATCGAACAGGCGGGAAAACAGATTGGCGTTGGCAGCTTGGTTCATGCAACATTCCTCGCCGGCGAAGGCCGGTCAAAACCGAGGGCTGGATTAGCAAAAACAGCCCCGATGAAGCAACGGAGACAGTTTGCATGACAAACGGCAAGGAAACGCGTGGCCTGGGTCACGGGCGGCGGCAGCGGGATCGGGGAGGCCGGCGCGGAGGCGCTCGCGGCCGACGGCTGGACGGTGGTGGTGTCCGGCCGGCGCAAGGACGCGCTGGATGCCGTGGTCGTCAAGATCGCCAAAGCTGGCGGGGCGGCGGAGCGATCCCGCTCGATGTCAGCGTTGCCGCCGATGTCCAGAAGGCGCAATACTGGCGAAACACGGCCGCATCGACCTCCTGGTCAACAGCGCCGGTATCAACGTTCCCAGGCGAAGCTGGAATGAGTTGGAACTGGAGGGTTGGGACAAGCTCGTCGAGATCAACCTCCTCCATGCCGCCGCGCGTCTGCATCAACGAGGTGCTGATCAGCCCGACCCACAATCGCGGCTTCATCCAGACGCCGCTGAGCAGGGATTGACGACACATTCGTGGTTGCCGCGGCATCCCGTGTGAGGACGCAGCGCCATCACACGGACATGCCGACCCAAAGTTTCACGCATCACAATAAATTATACTCCGAAACCGTCTCGCAAAATCTCCCGTAGTTCGGCCCAACGACGGCGCTGCTGCCTCAACATCGGGCGCTGTTGTTGCAGGACTTCATCCAATGATCGGGAGACTCTCCATGTCGAAGCGTATTGCCTATCTCGCCGCTGCCGCTTTCAGCGCGCTCGCCATCACCTCAGCCGTCGTCGCGCCGGCTCGCGCCGAGGAAAAGACCGTCATGGTCGGTGGGGCCGCGATGTTCCCCTCCAAGAACATCATCCAGAACGCCGTCAACTCCAAGGACCACACCACGCTGGTGGCCGCGGTGAAGGCCGCCGGCCTGGTGCAGACGCTGGAAGGCAAGGGCCCGTTCACGGTGTTCGCGCCGACCAACGCGGCCTTCGGCAAGCTGCCGGCCGGCACCGTCGACACCCTGGTCAAGCCTGAGAACAAGGCGACCCTGACCAAGATCCTGACCTACCATGTCGTGCCCGGCAGGCTCGAGGCCTCCGACCTCACCGACGGCAAGAAGCTGAAGACCGCCGAAGGCGAGGAACTGACGGTCAAGAAGATGGACGGCAAGACCTGGATCGTTGACGCCAAGGGCGGCACCTCCATGGTGACGATCTCCAACGTCAATCAGTCCAACGGTGTCATTCATGTGGTCGATAGCGTGCTGATGCCGTCGACGTAACACCGACACGCCCTGTTTCATCCCCGAACAGGACGCGCGAAACGGCGAGCCGGGGATCCCGGCTCGCTTTTTTGTGACCAAGATACCTTTCGGGTATCAAATCGATAGCTGGCAGGACGTAACGAAACCGCAGCCGCTGGCGTATATTCATCGTCACGCGATCTCTGAGGACGGACCACCATGTCGAGCCTAGCCGCAGCCGACGCTGCCATCAGCGCTACCAAGGCCAGGACCATCCAGCCGGCCTGGGTGCGGGTGATGCACTGGATCAATGCCTTCGCCATGATCCTGATGATCATGTCGGGCTGGCAGATCTACAACGCTTCCCCGCTGTTCAATTTCAGCTTCTCCCGCCACATCACGCTCGGCGGCTGGCTCGGCGGTGCGCTGCTCTGGCATTTCGCGGCGATGTGGATCCTGATGATCAACGGGCTCGCCTATCTCGTCACCGGCCTTGCCACCGGCCGCTTCCGGAAAAAACTGCTGCCGATCACGCCGTCCGGCGTGCTCCACGACGTCAGGGCGGCGCTGACCCTCAAGCTCGGCCATGACGATCTCACCGTCTACAACTATGTGCAGCGGCTGCTCTACGCCGGGATCATCGTGGTCGGCGTGCTCATCGTGCTGTCCGGCCTGTCGATATGGAAGCCCGTGCAACTCTACTGGCTGGTGATGCTGTTTGGCGACTATCCGACCGCGCGCTACGTCCATTTCTTCTGCATGGCCGCGATCTGCGCCTTCCTCGTGGTCCACGTCGCGCTCGCGCTGCTCGTGCCGAAGAGCCTGCGCGCCATGATCATCGGCCGCTGATCGGGAGACCTGTCATGGCGAAACGTTCATTCCTGATCCCGGGCGTCGACAAGCGTCTCCTCGTCAAGGACTCGCTCAAGGTGATGCCGGACCTGACCCGCCGCCGCTTTATCACCGGCGGCGCCAGCCTCGGCGCGCTGAGCCTGCTCACCGGCTGCGACGTCGTCGATTCCTCGTCGGCTGAAGAGATGCTGAAGTCGGTCTCGAAATTCAACGACGCCGTGCAGGCCTTCATCTTCAATCCGGACGCGCTGGCGCCGACGTTCCCTGAGAGCGCGATCACCAAGCCGTTCCCGTTTAACGGCTATTACGATCTCGACGAGGCGCCTGACCTCGACGGCAAGGACTGGAGGCTCGAGGTGCGCGGCCTCGTCGACAACAAGAAGTCCTGGACATTGGACGAGCTCTACAAGCTCCCGCAAGTCACGCAAGTGACCCGCCACATCTGTGTCGAGGGCTGGAGTGCGATCGGCAGCTGGACCGGCACGCCGCTGCGCGATTTCCTGAAACTGATCGGTGCCGACACCCGCGCGAAATATGTCTGGTTCCAGTGCGCCGACAAGGATGGCTACAACTCCCCGCTCGACATGCGCTCGGCGCTGCATCCGCAGACGCAGATGACATTCAAATATGCCAACGACATTCTGCCGCGCGCGTACGGCTACCCGATGAAGATCCGCGTGCCGACGAAGCTCGGATTCAAGAACCCAAAATATGTGGTCTCGATGGAAGTCACCAACGAGTACAAGGGCGGCTACTGGGAAGACCAGGGGTACAATTCGTTCAGTGGAAGCTAGCTACCCTGCCGTAGCAACCATTAAATGGTGGCTGTGTTCTACGCCCTTTTGATCATCCGAGCCCGCCACGATGACGCCGTACTCGCGTCCGTCAAGGCGTGGCCTGGCGGCAGATAAGGTGAGTTCTGGCGAGCGACGGCCAGCCTTGACGGACGCTGCGCGCGGCGTCGTGAGAGGCCGTAGGTCGGGACGAAGAAACTCGTCCCGGTCCAACTAAGAAACAGAGAAGGATCGCACCGGCGGTTCGCCGCACCATGGCGTGCCGCGAGCCAGATGAGCATCTTCCTGGCACAGGCAACGAGCGCGCGCTTGTGTTCCTTTCCGGCTGCGGTCAGCCTGCGGTAGAGCTCGATGAGCTGTGGATTCCATCGAAACGATGCAGCCAGTGAAGCGGTATAAAGGGCGCGACGCAGCCGCTTTCGTCCGCCTTCAATATGCCGAACCCCGACCTGGTCGCCGCTGTCGTCGTCATAGGGCGCAAGTCCGGCGAGAGCGACAGCTTGCTCCCGTGTGATCCGGCCGATCTCAGGCAGACGCACCAGGATGGCAACGGCGGTCGGCAGCCCGATGCCGTCGACGCTGTTGATCAGCGCAAGCCTCTTGGCAAGGTCGGGATGCTTGCAGATCGAGGCGACCAGAGCCTTGAGTGCGGCCTTCTCACGTTGTTCCAAACGCGCGATATCCTCATGCCAGAGCTGGTTAATCCCTACATTGCGGCAGCTCTCGATCCTGTTCTTGAGGCGCGCGATATCCTCGCCGATCTGATCGATCATGGTCAGTTGCTCGGCGAATGGCCGCAACCGAGGATCGGGAGCGGCATGGATCTTCCGCACCGCTGCGGTGCAAGCTGCGATAAGAGCAGCATCGATCTTATCGTTCTTGGCCCGCCGCAAGTGGAATTTGGCATAGGCCCGGACCTGAGCCGGCTGAAACACCACAACCACAAACCGCTTGCGTCGCAGTTCAGCGACGACAGGCTGTTCGTAACCGCCGCTCGCCTCGATGCCGATGCGCTTGACGCGATGCTGTCGCAGCCACGCCAACAAAGCCTCGTGACCTTCCGACGTGTTCTCCACCTGCAACTGCTCGCGGCGGCCCTCGATCGCCACATCAAGCTTCCGTTTGCCGGTATCGACCCCGGCACAGGTCGTGGTATGCTTGCCCATCTTCGTCGATCCCTCCCTTGTTATGCGAACCTCAAGTTCGTTCAACCATTCGGGTCCCGATGAAGTGCCGGTCGCGATCTCGCTACGTCGGACAGCCCTTAAGGCTTCGATGGGTACCGATCCGATCGAACGGCGACCCAGCTCGGGCCGTCACCCGGGCTGGGCCATTCCTCACGGAACGGCACCATCATAAGAGATCGGGCTAATACAAGGATGGGTTTGGCCGAAGGCCTAACCCACCACTTCTGCCGCCGCGGAGACGGAAGAGGTGGATTACGCTTCGCGAACCTTACTGTGTCACGAACCCTCATGGTGAGGAGCGCGAAGCGCGTCTCGAACCATGAGGCCCCGCCTGTGGCCCACATCCTTCGAGACGCTTGCTTCGCAAGCTCCTCAAACGGATCAAAAACAGCGGGATCGTCATGACGGCCGAGAGCAGCGTCAGCGCCCACCACACGATCCACCACGAGCCCGGTCCGAAATATTGCAGCGTGAATGGCGCAATCAGCCCGGAGGCGAGAATTCCGACGCCGGGTCCCGCATAGAACAGGCTGAGCAGGAAGTTCGCCCGCTCGGGATGCGACTGCGCGATGGTCGCGGCCAGCGCACCGCCGGCGACGAAGTCCGCCGCGGCGCCAAGGCCCGGCACCAGCCGCGCCAGGCTGAGCGCAATGAAATTGCCGGTCAGCGCGCAGACGGCGAGCGCCGCAAGGCAGGCCAGTGTTCCGCCGCGGATCGCGGCCGACCAGCCCACCCGCTTGACCAGCCGCGAGGCCATCAGGGCGCCCGCAAGGTAGCCGACGGCGTTGATGGTATTCATGAAGCCGGCGGCCGAGTAGGACCAGTTCAGGCCGTCCCGCATGTCCGGCAGCATAGGCAAAGCGGCCGATGCCGAGCCCGATAGTCGCCGCCAGCGACAGCGTCAGGATCAGCCGCGCAGGGCGCGCCTTGAGTGGCGGACGGTCAGGGGCGTGCAAGGGGTACTCCGGCAATGCCGATTGTGGCAGGCCCGGTGCGCCTTGCAAAGCCGCGCCGCGGCAATGGTGTCTTGCCAAGCGCGCAACGCCGCTCTAGCACTCCGGCCAACCGTCATTCCGGGGCGCGCCGCCTAACTCGGGCTTACCCGAGTTGGGACTTAGGTGGTGCTCAAGCCGGCAACAGCCGACTTGGATGCGCGAGTCCGGAATCCATTTCGCCGCCTGTTCCGTGGCCAGATGGATTCCAGGCTCGCTCGCCTTGCTCGCGCCCCGGAATGACGCGGTGAGATCGAGAGGAAAATTGACCATGGCGACCCATAAACTGCTGCTGCTCCCCGGTGACGGCATTGGCCCCGAGGTGATGGGCGAGGTGAAGCGGCTGATCGACTGGCTCAATGCGGCAGGGATCGCCAAATTCGAGACCGATACCGGCCTCGTCGGCGGCGCCGCCTATGACGCGCACAAGGTGTCGATCTCCGAGGGCGACATGGCCAAGGCCAAGGACGCCGATGCCGTCATTTTCGGTGCGGTCGGCGGCCCGAAGTGGGATGCCGTGCCCTATGAGGTGCGCCCCGAAGCCGGCCTGCTCCGGCTGCGCAAGGATCTCGCTTTGTTCGCCAACCTCCGCCCTGCCGTCTGTTATCCGGCCCTCGCGGACGCATCGAGCCTGAAGCGTGAGGCCGTCGAGGGCCTCGACATCGTCATCGTGCGCGAGCTCACCGGCGGCGTCTATTTCGGCGAGCCCAAGACCATCACCGATCTCGGCAACGGCCAGAAGCGCGCCATCGATACCCAGGTCTACGACACCTACGAGATCGAGCGCATCGCCCGTGTCGCCTTTGACCTCGCCAGGAAGCGCCGCAACAAGGTGACGTCGATGGAGAAGCGCAACGTCATGAAGTCTGGCGTGCTCTGGAACGAGGTGGTGACGCAAGTCCACAAGCGCGAATACGCGGACGTGACGCTCGAGCATCAGCTCGCCGATTCCGGCGGCATGATGCTGGTGAAATGGCCCAAGCAGTTCGACGTGATCGTCACCGACAATCTGTTCGGCGACATGCTGTCGGACATCGCGGCGATGCTGACCGGCTCGCTCGGCATGCTGCCCTCGGCTTCGCTCGGCGAAGTGGATGTGAAGAGCAAGAAGCGCAAGGCGCTGTATGAGCCCGTGCACGGCTCGGCGCCCGACATCGCCGGCAAGGGCCTCGCCAACCCGATCGCGATGATCTCCTCCTTCGGCATGGCGCTGCGCTACTCCTTCGATATGGGCGCGCTCGCCGACAAGCTGGACGCCGCGATATCAGCCGTGCTGGCGAGCGGCCTGCGCACTGCCGACATCAAGTCGGAAGGCACGACCGCCGCCTCCACCACGCAGATGGGCGAAGCGATCTTGAAGGAATTGCAGAAGCTGCACGCGTAAGCGCAGCAGAGTTGTAGCAATCGTAGCAAGGGTGGGCAAAGCGCAGCGTGCCCACCACTTCTGTCGTCATTGCTGAGAGATGGTGGGCACGGCGCAAGAGCGCCTTTGCCCAACCTTTTATTTCCCAAACAAAATGGCCGGGCAATGCCCGGCCATTTCGATTCAGGCGTAGCTGTTGTTACTAGAGCGGTAGCCCATCTTACTGAATCGTTGGGGATTCCCAAATCAGCGGTTTCCTGATTCAAGCTGTTGGCCGGGACCGGAGGCCGGCGAGCATGGCGAAACCGTTGTCGATGGATCTTCGCGAACGTGTTCTTAGCTGTATTGAGAGCGGCGTTTCAGGCCGGCAGGCTGCTGAGCGATTTGGAGTGAGCCCGGCCAGCGTAAGCCGTTGGCGAACGCGCGAGCGGGAGCAAGGCGATGCTCTGCCAAAGGCTCAAGGCGGTGATCGCAAATCGCACCGGATCGATGCTCACCAGGCGGCGATCATAGCTTTGCTCGAGGCGTCGCCCGATATCACCATTGAGGAATTGCGGCACAGCTTGAGCAAACAAGGCCTATCCTTTGGCTATGGCACGATCCGCCGCTTCTTCGAACGTCACAAGATCACGCGCAAAAAAAGACTGCCCATGCCGCAGAGCAGAACCGTCCGGACGTTTTGAAGGACCGCGAGGCTTGGCGCGAGAGCCAGGACAAGCTCGACCGGGATCGCCTCGTCTTCATTGATGAGACTTGGGCATCGACCAACATGGCGCGAACACACGGCCGCTGCCGGCGCGGTGGCCAGCATTCCTCACGGTCACTGGAAAACGACAACCTGCGTAGCCGCCCTCACCACGAACGGCATCATCGCTCCATGGGTGCTCGATGGCCCCATCAACCGCGACGCCTTTGAGACCTATGTCGAAAAAGTGCTCGTCCCCGAGCTGCCGGAACACGCCATCGTCATCATGGACAACCTGTCCAGCCACAAAGGACCACGCATACGCAAGATGATCGAGGCGGCCGGCGCCACGCTCCTCTATCTCCCGCCCTACAGCCCCGACCTCAATCCGATTGAGAACGCCTTCGCCAAGCTCAAAGCACACTTGCGAAAGGCCGCCGAACGGACCATCGGCGGCCTTTGGGATGCGATCGGGCGCATCGTCGACACCTACACGCCCGCAGAGTCTAGGAACTACTTCGCCGCCGCCGGCTATTTGCAATCTGATCGGCTAACGCTTCTAGTACAGCGGGAACGCCGTGGGGTAACCGCCGAGATCGGCCGGCGGCGAGAGCGGCTGGCGATCGATCGGACGGTTGTTGTTCTCACGCGCGAAGGTCGGATAGCCGATCGCAGGCGGGAAGGCATAGTCGGAGAACTTGCGGTCGCCCGGATTGACCTCGGTGCCGCCGTCCAGCCAGGAGCGCTTGCTGACATAGATGCGGGTACGCGGGCCCTGCTGATAAACAACGTTGGGGCCGCCCGGTCCGTAATAGACGCGACCGCGATCGTCATAGGTGCGCTTGGTCCTGGCATCGGCCGAGGCGGTCAGGCCGATGGCGGCAACAGCGCCGGCCGCAAGCCAGATCGCCAATTTGTTCGCGGCAGAGAATTTCGAGCTCATCACGTCCCCTTCAGGCGGCAGGGCCGCCAATCGATTTCGCCCCATACTAGCGCGCCGGGCGTGGCCGGAACTAGGTCAATTGGGTCACACCGCGCCGGAATAATTGTAGCAACGACCAAAAGTTGCATGAAAACCAGCCACTTGGGCTTGATGCGCGTCAAAGCGCGCCGCGCAGCTGCGCATTTCCAGCGACCATCAGCCAGTCCGCGGCAGCAGGGGTGCGGCAAGAGCGGCGCTTGAGCTCGGCATGGGCGAACAATTCGGCCAGCTTCGGCTCGTTGCCGGAGGCGAGCAGCGTCAGCCGGTTCAATGTGCAGGCGATTGCGGCGCGCCGGGCGGGCAGTGCGTCACCCTGGCACGACCAGCCGGAGATCTGAAGCGGGGGCTCCACGATCCGCTTGACATAGCCGAGACAGCCCGACGCCTGCCCGCTCGGGCGATACAGGGCTACGGGCCCGAACTTGCTGTCGATGACGCCGGCTTCCTCGATCGGCGTCGCGTCCTTGAGGCCCCTCCGGGCCGGCAGGCGTGCCGCCGGATCGAACTCGCCGCCGGGGCGGTAGATTTCGAGCTCGGCGACTGGCACCGGCGGATCGCCGACCCAGCGCATGACGTCCATGCGGCCGCCCTCGGGATGCCGAAGGATGATGTAAGCGGCTGTTTTACCGTTGGAATCGAGCCGGCTGACGGCAAAGGCCGGACGCGAGCGGTCGGCCACGTTCCAGCCTGGCCTTGTCGCTACCTCGTCGTCATGCAGGCTCGGCAACTGGCCGAGTGTGGCAAGCAACAGGATGCCAAGCAGCGCCAGCGTCCCCAGATAGGCGAACAGGCGCGCCAGCGTGCCAACGATCTCGTCGGCGAAGCCTAGGAGTGCCAGATGGACCCAGGTTCTGGGAAGTGCGGCCGCGGGGGCATGGTACGGCGGCATCCAATGCCTTCTGGCACGGTCAAACGTTGTCTTGAGGGCGGTTCTCGCATAGAAGCGCTGCTCTTCCTGCTTAAGCGCACAGCTTTCGGAAGGCCTTTTTCATCGGAGAGTGAACGATGGGTTACAAAGTCGCAGTCGTTGGAGCGACCGGCAATGTCGGACGGGAGATGCTCAACATCCTCGATGAGCGCAAATTCCCCGCGGACGAGGTCGTGGCGTTGGCCTCACGCCGCAGCGTCGGCGTCGAGGTCTCCTATGGCGATCGGACCTTGAAGGTCAAAGCGCTCGAGCACTACGACTTCTCCGACATCGACATCTGCCTGATGTCGGCGGGCGGCTCGGTCTCGAAGGAATGGTCACCGAAGATCGGCGCCGTCGGCGCGGTCGTGATCGACAATTCCTCGGCCTGGCGCATGGATCCGGACGTGCCGCTGATCGTGCCCGAGGTGAATGCCGATGCGACCAAGGGCTTCGCCAAGAAGAACATCATCGCCAACCCGAACTGCTCGACCGCGCAGCTCGTCGTCGCGCTGAAGCCGCTGCACGACAAGGCCACCATCAAGCGCGTCGTGGTCTCGACCTATCAATCGGTCTCGGGCGCCGGCAAGGACGCGATGGACGAATTGTTCTCGCAGACCAAGGCCGTCTACACCAATGACGAGCTGGTCGCGAAGAAATTCCCCAAGCGCATCGCCTTCAACGTCATCCCCCACATCGACGTCTTCATGGAGGACGGCTACACCAAGGAAGAGTGGAAGATGATGGCGGAGACCAAGAAGATCCTTGATCCCAAGATCAAGCTCTCCGCGACCTGCGTGCGCGTGCCTGTCTTCGTCGGTCATTCGGAAGCCGTCAACGTCGAGTTCGAGACCCCGCTCGCGCCAGACGAGGCGCGCGAGATCCTGCGCAAGGCGCCCGGCTGCCTCGTGATCGACAAGCAGGAGCCCGGCGGCTACGCCACGCCGTACGAGGCGGCCGGCGAGGACGCGACCTATATCAGCCGCATCCGCGAGGACGCCACGGTGGAGAACGGTCTCGCGTTCTGGTGCGTGTCGGACAATCTTCGCAAGGGCGCCGCGCTGAATGCGATCCAGATCGCCGAAGTTTTGATCAACCGCAAGCTGATCACCGCGAAGAAGAAGGCGGCGTAACGAGCTGCCGTAGGCGTAGGATCTGCGTAGCAACCATTAAAGCGAGGTCCGATTGCTGTGAGCATGACGCCGTGCTCGGGTCCGTCAAGGCGTGGCCAGGCGGCGGCGGGAGGTGGGCACGGCGCTTCGCGCCTTTGCCCACCTTACGAACTCACGCCGCGTCGCGTACGCTCTTGAATTCCTTCGCGACCTTGTCGAGCACGAACAGAGATCCTTCCGCGACGCCGAAATAAGCGCCGTGGAGCTGCATCTGGCCGGTATCGACAGCCTTGCGCACGAACGGGAAGGTCATGAGGTTTTCGAGGCTGCGGAACACCGCGGCCTTCTCGATGCGCTCGACGAATTGCGCCATCGTCTCGTGGTTGCGCTGCTCGACGACCTCGCCGGGCTTGATGAACATCTGCATCCATTTGCCGATGAAGTCGCCCGGCGTCAGCGGCTCGATCTTGTCGACGAAGGCGCGGATGCCGCCGCATTGCGCGTGCCCGAGCACCACGATGTGTTTGACGCGCAGCACCGTCACGGCATATTCCAGCGCCGCCGAGACGCCATGCGCATTCTCGTCGGGCTGATACACCGGCACCAGATTGGCGATGTTTCGGACGACGAAGAGCTCGCCCGGGCCGACGTCGAAGATCACTTCGGGTGAGACGCGGGAATCGCAGCAGCCGATCACCATCACTTCGGGCGACTGCCCTTTCACCGACAGCTCGCGGTAGCGGCTCTGCTCGGCCGGCAATCGCTGGGTGGCGAAGGCCTTGTAGCCTTGCAGCAAGTGCTCAGGGAATGTGATCATGGCCTATGCCTAATCATATACCGCAGGGGCGAACAAGCCTTTCGAATAGGCAGGCCAGGTGCTATCGGCTCCTGAGGGAACACACTTGAACTTCAAGGGAGCGCCAGCATGACCCGTCCGCGCCGCAGCCACCTGTTCATGCCCGGCTCCAACCCCCGCGCGCTGGAAAAGGCCCGCAACCTGGCGGCCGACGGCCTGATCCTGGATCTTGAGGATTCCGTCGCTCCCGACGCCAAGGCGGTGGCGCGGGACCAGATCGCGGCCGCGATTGCCGCCAGAGGTTTTGGCAAGCGCGAGATCCTGATCCGGACCAACGGCCTCGATACGCCCTGGTGGGCCGATGACGTCGCCATGGCCGCCAAGGTATCGCCGGATGGCATCCTGGTTCCGAAGGTCTCCAGCGTCGAGGATCTCGACATGATCGGCAGCCGGCTGGCCGAGCTCGGCGCGGCTCCGACGGTGAAGGTCTGGGCCATGATCGAAACCGCGCGCGCGGTGCTGCACGCGGAAGAGCTCTCGGCCGCCGCGCGCGATCCGGTCACCCGCCTCGTCGGCTACGTGTTCGGACCGAACGACATTTCGCGCGAGACGCGGATCAGGATGCTGCCGGGCCGCGCCGCGATGATCCCGATGATGACCCACTGCATCCTGGCGACGCGCGCGCACGGCCTCGAAATCCTCGACGGGCCCTATAGCGACATCAACAACTCGAGCGGCTTTGCGACGGAATGCGCGCAAGGCCGCGATCTCGGCTTCGACGGCAAGACACTGATTCATCCCTCGCAGATCGAAGCCTGCAACGCGATCTTCACGCCACCCGAAGAGGATGTCGCGCGCGCCCGAAAAATCATCGCGGCGTTCGAATTGCCGGAGAACGTCTCGCGCGGCGCAATCCGCCTCGACGGCCAGATGGTGGAGCGGCTGCACGCCGACATGGCGCGCCGCACGATCGAGATCGCGGACGCGATCGCGGCGATGGGGAAAGGCTAGAGCCGCTCGAGCTGGGCGGATGCTCGGCGTCACGGACGCCGGCGACGTAAGTCCGCTGCTGAGAGCCAAGTAAGTCGGGCCTTCGTGCGGCAAAACCTCAGGCGTCTCAGTGCGGCGCGAGATCGGCGCGATCGAGTGACGTCAGCGTGGACGCGTTCGGGCAATAGCCGTGATAGTTCTCCGCAGCGCTGCCGTCGGCGAGATCGCGGTCGCATTGCGGCTTGTTACGGCACAGCGCGCAGACCCGTTCCATATCACGCAGCAGAAGCGGTTGCGCGCGGCCGAGCTGCTCTTCGCTGATGCCGAGCTGTTCGAGCATCTTGGGAAGCTCATCGGCGGCATGATGGCCGTGACGGACCAGCTCTTCGAGGTCAACCGGCGACACGCGCAGATCGCTCGCGATCCGGTTGAAATCGGAACGATCGAGCTGCCGCATCTCGTTCAGCTCGCGGCGATGCTTCAGCCAGCCGGCAAAGGAATCGATGAGGTCCTGAACCACGGGATAGGGTCTGCTCTGGGTGCTCATCTCGAAGCTCCATCGGTATTGGAGGCAATAGAGCAGACATGCAGGAAATTTCGTTGCGCTGGATCAAATTGGAATCAGCGGGCTGCTGATCTCGTGTTCCGGACGCGCTGCAGCGTGAAACGCTGCTGCGCAGAGCCGGGACCTATCTCGCTTTCATCGCTGGGCCCCGGCTCAGCAGCGCATCGCTTCGCGCTGCCCCTGCGTCCGGGGCACGAGAGCAGAGTTGTTACGCAAACCGCTCCGCTGCCCAGGCGTACAGACTCCCAGGAATCGGCTTCTGGCCACCGCGACCCTTGGGCGAGATGTGCAGGCCGATGATGTCGGGGTTGGCGATGAGGCCGAGATAGTTGGACGGTTCGAAGAACAGTTTTGGCTCGGCGTGCACGGCGTAGAACGATTGCTTCGGCAGTGCCTGCTGCAATTCGCCGAAGCGATGCGCGAGTGCGGTCAGCGCAGCGGGGCCATAAATCGCGACGCGAATATCCGAGAGCCGGTTCGAGCCGCCGCGCAGGCGGCGCATCGCAAAGGTCAGGCGATGGCGCAATGATAGCCAGTCCGGCGTCAGCTCCTCCTGCTCCATCAGCGCCTCGAATGCGCTGATGATGCCGTGCTTCGCCGGCAGATAGAGCACGGAGTTGCCGAGCTGGCGCGGCCGCTCCCAGGCGAAATAGGGTTTTGCCGGATCGATCTCGACAGGCTTCAGGAGCAGCACATCGGCGTCGAGCCACAGGCCAGCGCCCTTCGCCATCAGCTTCATCCGGAAGAAGTCGCTGAATTGCAGCGTGGTCCAGTCGCGCCAGCTTCCGTCCGGCTGCGGCGGCCGCAGCTTTTCGGAGAACACGTGCGGCAGGATCGCTTCGGCCTCGGCATTGTCGACGCCCGCGGGCAGACCCGGAATGGTGTCGAAGCTGTAGACGGTGACCTTGTGGCCGGCCGCGAGCTGCGAGCGCAGACAGGTCTGGCGCAGCGCATCCATCGGGCCATGCCAGAAGGTGACGACGTCGGGCAACATACGCGGAAGCTATAGATGACAAACGCAGGAGGGCAAAGAACAAGCGGGCAAAGAACAAGCGAGCAAACAACAAGCCCCGGCGCCGTCAGCACCGGGGCTCGAAACGGTGGCCGATCTCAGGCCCAAGTTCAGGCCCAAGTTCAGGCCCAAGCGCGTTCGCGCTTGAGCTTTTCCTCGTAGGTGTCGATCGAGGCCTTCTTCTCCATCGTGAGGCCAATGTCGTCCAGGCCGTTGATCAGGCAGTGCTTGCGGAACGGATCGATCTCGAACTTGACCTTGCCGCCGTCGGGACCGCGGATCTCCTGGTTCGGCAGGTCGATGGTGAGCGTCGCATTGGCGCCGCGCTCGGCATCGTCGAACAGCTTGTCGAGGTCTGCCTGGGAGACGCGGATCGGCAGAATGCCGTTCTTGAAGCAGTTATTGTAGAAGATGTCGCCGAACGAGGTCGAGATCACGCAGCGGATGCCGAAGTCGAGCAGCGCCCAGGGCGCGTGCTCGCGGCTCGAGCCGCAGCCGAAATTGTCGCCGGCAACGATCACCTTGGCGTTGCGGTAGGCCGGCTGGTTGAGCACGAAGTCCGGATTCTCGCTGCCGTCGTCCTTGTAGCGCTGCTCGGAGAAAAGCCCCTTGCCAAGGCCGGTGCGCTTGATGGTCTTCAGATACTGCTTCGGAATGATCATGTCGGTGTCGACATTGATGATCTTCAGCGGTGCCGCGACGCCTTCCAGCGTGGTGAACTTGTCCATGGTTGCGCTTCCCGGGGATGGTACAGGAGAACGGCTATTTATCGCGATCGAGGCCCAAATCCTAGGCCAAATTCGGCAGGTCTGCCTTACCTCTCCCGCTTGCGGGGCTTGAGGCCGGACTGGTGCGGCATCGGGATTGCGCCTCTCCCGCATGCGGAAGAGGTCGGCGCGCAGCGCCGGGTGAGGGTTCTTTCCGCTTGGGGATTGTCCCATTGCGGAGACAGCCTCTCCCCAGCCCTCTCCCGCAAGCGGGAGAGGGGGCGCACCTGCTGGCGCGTCCTAATCAGCCCCAGACTCAATCGCGGCCATATCGTCGTCCGACAGGCCGAAATGGTGGCCGATCTCGTGGATCAGCACATGGCGCACGATATGGCCGAGGCTCTCCTCGTGCTCCGCCCAGTAGTCCAGGATCGGCCGGCGATAGAGCCAGACCATGTTCGGCAGTCGCGCCACGTCGCCAAGGCTCTGCTGCGGTAGGCCGACCCCCTGGAACAGGCCAAGCAGGTCGAACTCACTTTCGCAGTCCATCTCGTCCAGGACGTCCTCGGTCGGGAAGTCGTCGACGCGGATGATCACGCCTTCGCAGAGATCGCGAAACTGTTTGGGCAGCCGCTCGAAGATGTCATGCGCCACCACTTCCATTTCGGCCAGCGAGGGCGCTTTCAATTCCGTCCACATGCCCTCTCTTAGCGCGGGTTCCATGGCGATGCATCCCGCTTTATGATCGCGGCAAGGTTGACGCGCGGCGCCAAAACGGGGAGCGTACGGCGCCTCGATGGGGACGGTTCAGGTGGGTGGTATGATGCGGGCGGGAACAGCATTGATTTTGCTTTGCATGGGGTTGTTTTCGCTTTTTTTGTTGCCTGACGCCGGCGCGCAAGCCCGGACCGCGGCTGCGGGCATCAAGCTGGCCCAGGCCTTTCCGCCAGATGTCCTGCCGCCGGATGCCCCGTCTCCGCGCCGCCGGCCGCGGCTCCGCGTGGTGCCGTACGAGACGCCGGATGGGGTCTATCCGCGCTACAATCCCGGCCCTGACGCGGTGCGCGAATGCAACGCCACCTATGTGCAGGAATATCGGCCGAGCGGCACGGTGATCGTGCCGCGGATGAGCTGCTACTGGCGACGCGGTTGACGTCTCGCGCCTAACGACCGCGCAGCGCACCGATCAGGCCGACGCCGACGACGAGTGCGGACGCGCCATAGACCAGGATCGCCATCACGGCTTGTGCCAATGGGCTCGCCGTGCCGGCTTCGACGCCCGGCCCCTGTGCGGCGAGCGCCGCCTCCGAACCGAACAGCGTGACCGTTGAAACCGCAAGGCGAGAAACCGGCAGCCCGCCGCGAGACTGTGCCATGACCATCTCCTGCATCTGGTCGTCCAGAAGATACGCCGATCGTTGACGGTTGGTTTTGTTGGCGCAAACGAAATGTGTTCGCGCGGGTCTCGAAAGCATCGGGCCGCGGGACTTTCGCGTGCATCTCTTTGCAGTCACCTTTGCGGCCCGTTCATTCATACACGATTCAGCCCGCTGGCTCTAGCGTTCTCCTCCGTGACGCCATGCTGGATTGCGTCACACTTGTTGCGTCACTTTTGGAGATCGGAGGAGGACGACATGCAATCCACGAACGTCAAGGTGCTTGGTCTCGCTGCCATCGCAGCGGTACTGATGTGTGCTGTGCCCGTCGAGCGCGCGCAGGCCGTATCGCTGATCAATCCCGGCGCCGCGCCGTCGGTGCAGGATGTCGCGAGTCCAACAACGGAAGTGCATTGGCATGGCTGGCACCATCATCATTGGCGCTGGCACCGCTGGCATCACCGCCACTGGTGGTAACGCGTCGATCGGCGGCAAAACAGGCCCGGATCGCCGGGCCTGTTTTCGCTTGCAGGCGCTATCGTGAAGGCCCCATGCTGGAGGCATGGAGATTGTCATGAAGACAGCGATCGTGATCGTCGGCGCCTTTGGACTGGCGATGGCCCTGCCGGAGGGCTCGATTGCGGCGGCGTCAATCGCAACGCAGCAGCAGGCCTCAGTGCGAACGGTCGATTTCGGAATGCGGCGTCACGACCGATACGCACGCAGCGTTCGGCACGTGCCCTACCAGCCGCACTACTACGCCAGGCCCGTCTATTATCGTCCCTATCCTTACGGCGTGCCCGCTCCCTTCGTGCTCGGATTCGGGCCGTGGTGGTGACGGCGCGCTCTTTGGTGATGTGAGGCGCAACGGCTGAATCGAAAAGGGCGCCCTTGGTTTGCGCTGTGCCAGCTCAGAGCCAATCCCTGAGCTTCCACGATGCTGACTTCCAGCGCATCAGATTGTCGAGCTTCCATTGCCGAAACATCGCCGGCGGCCAGCGGCTCAGGCGCGACGTCTCCTCGACCTCGGGCTTGGCGGCGACGCGCAACGGCGCCGCGCGCCGCCGATGCTGGCGTGTCGCATCGCTGATGAGATCGACATATTCCGGCTTGTTGGCCATGGCCTTTTCATCCTCGCGAGCTCGTCGCGAGGATGAAGTCTTCGGGCATACCGCTTAAGGCAGGCTTGCCCGGATCGTTAGAATTGCGCGGGAGTGGCTCAGCGCCAATCCCTGACGTCAACGAAGTGACCCGCGATCGCTGCTGCCGCTGCCATCGCCGGCGAGACGAGGTGCGTGCGGCCCTTGAAGCCCTGGCGGCCCTCGAAATTGCGGTTCGAGGTCGAAGCGCAGCGCTCTTCCGGCTTCAGCTTGTCGGGGTTCATGGCAAGGCACATCGAGCAGCCCGGCTCGCGCCATTCGAAGCCGGCCTTGATGAAGATCTTGTCGAGACCTTCGGCTTCGGCCTGCTCCTTCACGATGCCGGAGCCCGGCACGACCATGGCGTTGACGTGGGCGCTGACGGTCTTGCCCTCGGCGATCTTCGCCGCGGCGCGCAGGTCCTCGATGCGGCCGTTGGTGCAGGAGCCGATGAAGACGCGATCGAGCTTGATGTCGGTGATCTTCGTGCCCGCGGCCAGGCCCATATATTTCAGCGCGCGATGCTTGGAGAGGCGCTTGGCCTCATCCTCGATCTTGTCCGGATCCGGCACGAGGCCGGTCACCGAGATCACGTCCTCAGGGCTTGTGCCCCAGGTCACGATCGGCGGCAGCTTGGCGGCATCCAGCCGCAGTTCGTGGTCGAAATGCGCGCCGTCATCGGAGCGCAACTTCTCCCAATAGCGCATCGCGGCGTCCCAGGCGGCACCCTGCGGCGCCTTCGGGCGGCCGCGCAGGAAATCGAACGCCTTCTGGTCGGGGGCGACGAGGCCGGCGCGCGCGCCGCCTTCGATCGACATGTTGCAGACCGTCATGCGGCCTTCCATGCTGAGCGCGCGGATCGCGTCACCGGCGTATTCCAGCACGTAGCCGGTGCCGCCGGCGGTGCCGATCTCGCCGATGATGGCCAGGATGATGTCCTTGCCTGTCACGCCCTCCGGCAATTTGCCGTCGACGGTGACGCGCATGTTCTTCGCCTTCTTCTGGATCAGCGTCTGCGTCGCCAGCACGTGCTCGACCTCGCTCGTGCCGATGCCGTGCGCGAGTGCGCCGAACGCGCCATGCGTCGAAGTGTGGCTGTCACCGCAGACGATGGTGGTGCCGGGCAGCGTAAATCCCTGCTCGGGGCCGATGACGTGGACGATGCCCTGGCGCCTGTCGAACTCGTTGTAATATTCGATGCCGAATTCCTTGGCGTTCTCGGCGAGCGCTTTGATCTGCTCGATGCTCTCGGGGTCGGGATTCGGCTTGGTGCGGTCGGTGGTCGGCACGTTGTGGTCGACGACGGCGAGCGTCTTCTCCGGCGCGTGCACCTTGCGGCCGGTGGCGCGCAGGCCTTCGAAGGCCTGCGGCGAGGTCACTTCGTGCACCAGATGGCGGTCGATATAGAGCAGGCAGGTGCCGTCCTCGGCTTCGTGCACCAGATGGTCGTTCCAGATCTTGTCGTACAGCGTGGTCGGTTTGGACATGAGCGTGAGCTCCGGGAATGTTGTGTGAGCGAAACGCGCGCCTTACGCGCGGGGCATCAAAAATCGTCAGCGCAGCGTTTAAGCTGCGCGCCTAAGCTCTGACGTTGCCGAGGTCGCAAATCGTCCGAAGAACCGGCCAGGCAGCCGCGAGCGATCGTCGATGACGATGCGCTTGATGGGTGCGAAGCTGGTCAGATCTGGAAACATTCTAGAGGCTATATAACACGCGGAGTTAAAAGCGCGAGAGCCTTCCCTGACCGTCATTGCGAGCGAAGCGACGCAATCCAGAATGCAGCCGCGGAAACAGTCTGGATTGCTTCGTCGCTTGGCTCCGCGCAATGACGACGTACGCAACAAAAAAGCGCGAAGCCAAGCCCCGCGCTTTTTGCCGATCCGCCTGTTGCGAAGATTACTCGTTGACTGCGGCCGCGCGGTCCTGCTTCTCGACGATGCGAGCCGACTTGCCGCGGAGATTGCGCAGGTAATAGAGCTTGGCGCGACGCACCTTGCCGCGACGCACCACCTTGATCGAGTCGATCATCGGCGAGAGCAGCGGGAATACGCGCTCGACGCCCTCGCCGTAGGAGATCTTGCGCACGGTGAAGCTCTCGTTGAGGCCACCGCCGGAACGGCCGATGCAGACGCCCTCATAGGCCTGCACGCGGGTGCGGTCGCCTTCGACGACCTTCACGTTGACGATCACGGTGTCGCCGGGGGCGAATTCCGGAATCTCCTTGCTGGCGGAGAGCTTGTCGAATTGCTCTTTTTCGAGCTGCTTGATCAGGTTCATGGGTAACTCCATCGGCGCGCCCAGCCTTGAGAAACGGGGGCTGCGCGAAATTCGTCTATCCAGCCATTGCGGATTTGGCCGCTCCTATAAGGCACGCGGGAGCGTTTGTCACCCGTCTGTCGTGTTTTTTGGCGTTTTTTGGCCGACCGCCCGATTCTCGGCTTTTTCCCACAAATCCGGGCGCCGGGCGGCCGTCAGGGCCTCGGATTCGGCCCGCCGCCAGGCCGCAACCTTGGCGTGGTCGCCGGAGGTGAGGATTTGGGGGATCGGAACCCCCTCAAACAGCTGCGGACGGGTGTATTGAGGGTATTCCAGAAGACCGTCCGAAAAGCTCTCCTCGGTCCCCGAAGCCTCCTTGCCCATCACCCCCGGCAAGAGCCGGACACAGGCGTCGATCAGCGCCAGCGCGGCGATTTCGCCACCTGAGAGCACGTAATCCCCGATCGAGACCTCCTCCAGGCCCCGTGCGTCGATCACCCGCTGGTCGATCCCCTCGAACCGGCCGCAGACGATCAGGGGGCCGGGGCCCTGTGCCAGCTCCACCACGCGGGCCTGGGTCAATGGCCGACCCCGGGGGCTCATCAGCAGCTTTGGCCGCCCCTCGCCGATTTCGGCGGCATCGATGGCCGCTGCCAGGACATCCGCCCGCAGCACCATGCCCGGGCCGCCACCGGCCGGTGTGTCGTCGACGCTGCGGTGGCGGTCGGTCGCAGACGCCCGGATGTCCCGCGCCTCGAGCTCCCAGAGACCCGCGGCCAGCGCCCGGCCAGCGAGGCTCACGCCGAGCGGTCCCGGAAACATCTCCGGAAACAGCGTCAGCACGGTCGCGCGCCAGGGTGAGGGGTTCGTCATTGCTTCCATTCTCGTCGTCCCGGACAGCGAAGCGCGATCCGGGACCCAATCACCGCAGGTCGTTTTTGCGATGATCGGGGCCATCAGCTTAACCAAAAACTACGTTTTGTGGTTATGGGTCCCCGCCGGGACGACTCGGGACGGAGTCTTCGTCCTCGCCCTCGATCTCCTGCGGCAGCGCGATCACGACGCGACCGCCTGCAAGATCGACCTCCGGCACCACCGCATTGGAGAACGGCAGCAGCATCGTCGTGCCTTTCGGGGGCGCGATCTCGATGATGTCGCCAGCGCCGAAATTATGGATCGCGAGCACGCGGCCGAGTGCATTGCCGGCCGTGGTGACGGCGGCGAGCCCGATCAAATCGGTGTGGTAATATTCGTCCTCGTCGGTCGCGGGCAGCTTTTCGCGCGCGACGTAGAGCTCGATGCCGTTGAGGCGCTCGGCCTCATCGCGGGTCGTGACGCCCTTGAACGTCGCGACCAGATGATCCTTGGCTTCACGCGCTTGCGCGACTTCGAACTGGCGCGCGCCGTCCTTGGTAACGAGCGGACCATAACGCTGCACGGCAAAGGGATCTTCGGTGAAGGTCCACAATTTGACCGCGCCGCGCACACCATGCGCGGCGCCGATCCGCGCGACGCAGACCAGCGCCGGCATGGGCTGGCCTTAGCCCTTCGCGGCGGCTTCGGCCTGTGCCTTGCGCTCCTTGCGCGGCACGGCCTTCTGCGGGTTGCTGCGCGCTTCGCGCTTCTTGACGCCGGCGGCATCGAGGAAGCGCATCACGCGGTCCGACGGCTGCGCGCCCTTGGCGAGCCAGGCCTTCACCTTGTCCATGTCGAGCTTGAGGCGCGCCTCGTTGTCCTTCGCCAGCAGCGGGTTGAAATAGCCGAGACGCTCGATGAAGCGGCCATCGCGCGGGAAGCGCGAGTCGGCGGCGACGACGTGATAGACGGGGCGCTTCTTGGTGCCCGCGCGCGCGAGGCGGATAACGACTGGCATGTTGGTCTCCTGAGTGTCTGTTAATTGAAAGGTTGGTACGACATTGCGAGCGAAGCGAAGCAATCCGGAAATCTTTCCGCGGAAACAGTCTGGATTGCTTCGTCGCGGAGCCTGTCATCGGGCCGGCCGAAGGCCGGACCCGTTGGTTCCTCGCAATGACGGGTGAGGGTGAGTGACATCACTTCTTCTTCCCCAGTCCGGGGAAGCCGCCGAGCCCGGGCAGGGTCGGCTTGTTGCTGAGGCCCGTGAGCCCCGGCACATTCGGTAAGCCCTGGCGCAGGCCCGCGGGCAAATCCTTCGGCAGGTTCGGCAAGCCCTGTCCGCCACCACCCTGCATCTTCTCCTGCAGCGCCTTCATCTCCTCGGGCGAGGGCATCTTCATGCCGCCGCCAAAGCCCATGGCCTGCGCGATGCCGGCGAGCGGTCCGCGCTTGCCCGAGCCCATGGCCTTCATCACGTCGGCCATGTTCCGGTGCATCTTGAGCAGCTTGTTGACATGCTCGACGCTCTGGCCGCTTCCCGCGGCGATGCGCTTCTTGCGGCTCGCCTTGAGAAGATCGGGGTGCCGACGCTCCTCCCGCGTCATCGAATCGATGATCGCGACCTGGCGCTTCAGGATCTTGTCGTCGATCCCTGCGGCCGCGATCTGGTTCTTCATCTTGGAGATGCCGGGCATCATGCCCATCAGCCCGCTGATGCCGCCCATGTTCGCCATCTGCGAGAGCTGCTCGCGCATGTCGTTGAGGTCGAACTGGCCCTTGCGCATCCGCTCGGCGGTGCGCGCGGCCTTTTCCGCGTCGATGTTGGCGGCAGCCCGCTCGACCAGGGACACCACGTCGCCCATGCCGAGGATGCGCCCGGCAATGCGGTCGGGATGGAAGTCCTCCAGCGCATCGGTCTTTTCACCGGTGCCGATCAGCTTGATCGGCTTGCCGGTGACCGCGCGCATCGACAGCGCGGCGCCGCCGCGGCCGTCGCCGTCGACGCGCGTCAGCACGATGCCGGTGAGGCCGACGCGCTGATCGAACGAGCGCGCGAGGTTCACCGCGTCCTGGCCGGTGAGGCTATCGGCGACCAGCAGCACCTCGTGCGGATTGGCGGCAGCTTTGATCGCGGCGGCCTCTGCCATCATCTCTTCGTCGAGCGTGGTGCGGCCGGCGGTGTCGAGCAGTACGATGTCGTAGCCGCCGAGCTTGCCGGCTTCGAGCGCGCGTTTGGCAATCTGCGGGGGCTGCTGGCCCGCGACGATCGGCAGCGTCGGAATGTCGAGATCGCGGCCGAGCACGGCCAGCTGTTCCATCGCCGCCGGGCGGTAGACGTCGAGCGAAGCCATCAGCACCTTGCGCTTGTCGCGCTGGACGAGGCGGCGGGCGAGCTTTGCGGTGGTGGTCGTCTTACCGGAGCCTTGCAGGCCGACCATCATGATCGGCACCGGCGGCACGGAATTCACGTCGATGGTCTGGCCTTCGGCGCCGAGCGTGTTGATCAGCTCGTCATGGACGATCTTGACGACCATCTGGCCGGGCGTCACCGACTTGACGACGGTGGCGCCGATCGCCTGCTCGCGCACGCGCTCGGTGAAGCTGCGCACCACTTCGAGCGCAACGTCGGCTTCCAGCAGCGCGCGCCGCACCTCGCGCATCGCGGCGTCGACGTCCTTCTCGGTCAGCGCACCGCGCCCCGTCAGACGATCGAGGATGCCGCCAAGCCTTTCCGACAGATTGTCGAACAATGAAGTCGTCCTTTATCCTGCTCGCGCAGGGTTGCCTCGTTCACCGCTGTCATGCCCCGGCTTGACCGGGGCATCCAGTACGCCGCGGCGCCTCGGTTCAAGCCGAGCTGCCTCTGGAATACTGGATCACCCGCCGGAGCCTGTCATCGGGCTCGCCGAAGGCGAGACCCGGTGGCGGGTGATGACCACTGGTTTCGGTCCTGGCCAAAGCCAGAAAGCGGCCTTCCAAACACCTTTGCGCCCGAGGGCGCATCGCGCTGTCGGGCGTTGACCTCTGGCCTCCAGGACCAGTCGGCGGGTCGAAAAGAAAGCCTTTCCGAGAAGTGGTGCGGCCTTAAACCTCCGCAAGGCGCAAAAGTCAAGGAAACAAGCCGAAATGCGGCATCTTGAAGGGGCCGGTTCGGCTGCTTATTCCTTGCCGGAACCCAATTTTGGGGCCAGCCGGGCCGTGGAATGACCTCCCGTCGCATCAAGACCTATTCCGGCCCGCCGTCCGATCATTTCGACGGCGAAAAATTCTTCGACCCCGATGGGGTTCCACCAAAATCGCTCCGCGAGGTCTTGCGCTGGCAATTCGGCGGCAAGCGCAGCCGGTCAGTCTGGCCGGCCTGGGTTCCGAGCCCCTACGCCGATCATCCGCCGGCCGAGGTTAATGGCGGCAAGGTGCGGCTGTCCTTCGTCGGGCACGCGAGCTGGCTGATCCAGACCGGCGGTCTCAACATCCTCGTTGATCCCGTCTGGTCGACGCGGGTCTCGCCGGTGGGCTGGGCCGGGCCGAGACGTCACAACGATCCCGGCATTGCCTTCGACAAGCTGCCGAAGATCGATGTCGTGCTGGTCTCGCACGGTCACTACGACCATCTCGACATCGCGACGCTGTCGCGGCTCGCAAAGAACTTTGCCCCGCGCGTGATCACGCCGCTCGGCAATGACCTCACCATGCGTGAGGGCGATGGCGCGATCCAGGCCGAGGCGTTCGATTGGCATGACCGCGTCGAGCTCGGCGGCGGCATTGCCGTGCATCTCGTGCCGACACGGCACTGGTCGGCGCGCAACCTGTTCGACCGCAACAAGGCGCTGTGGGCGAGCTTCGTGCTGGAGACGCCGGCTGGGAAGATCTACGTCGTCTGCGATTCCGGCTATGGCGAAGGCACGCATTTCCGCCGCGTCGGCGAAACGCATGGACCTTTAAGGCTCGCGATCCTGCCGATCGGCGCCTACGAGCCGCGCTGGTTCATGCGCGAGCAGCACATGAACCCGGAAGACGCCGTGAAGGCGCTGATCGATTGCGGCGCGCAGGCCGCGCTCGGCCATCATCACGGCACGTTCCAGCTCACCGATGAAGCGATCGATGCGCCGGCCAAGGCGCTGGTCGAAGCGCTGGCTGCGGCGAACATCCCGCAGGAGCGGTTCGTTGCGATGAGGCCCGGGCAGGTGGTGGAGATTTGACCGTCATTGCGAGGAGCGAAGCGACGAAGCAATCCAGACTGTTTCCGCGGAAGCAGTCTGGATTGCTTCGCTTCGCTCGCAATGACGACGTGGCGGCTACTGCGTCGGCTTGATCGCCCAGCCCACATTCACCGTCACCGACAGCGTCTCCTCGCCGGGAGCGACCTGCGCCGGGGCTGCGGCCACCGGCGCGGCGGCGACGCGGCTCTTGAACAATGGCATCGGGCCGCCGCCTTCGGAGATGCTGAGGGGTGCGCCGAGCGTGACGCCGGCCGCCTTGGCATAGATCTCGGCCTTGCGGCGGGCGTCGGCGAGTGCCTGCTCGCGGGCGCCGTCGAGCAGTTTCGAGGCTTGCGTGACTTCGAAGGAAATGTTGCCGATATCGTTGGCGCCGGCGCCGACCAGCGTGTCGATGACGCTGGCCACCTTCGTGACGTCGTGGATCTTGACTGTGACGCGGTTGCTGGCGCGGAAGCTGACGATGCTGGTTGCGCGGTCCGACGTCTTGGACGAGGTCGCATATTGCGGCTGCAGCGACAGCCGCGAGGTCTGATAGTCCTTCTCGTCGATGCCTGCGCCCTTCAAGGCCAGCAGCACCTTGCCCATCGCCGCGTTGTTGGCGTCGGAGGCCTCTTTTGCCGTCTTCGCGTCGTTGGCGACGCCGGCATCGATCTGCGCGAGATCAGGCGCCGCCGACACGGTTGCCTCCCCGCTCACCGAGACCGCCGAGGGAAAATCGTCGGCAAGCACAGGCGTCGCGCCAAGCGCGGCGGCGATAATAGCGGCGATGATCGCGGGGCTCTTCATCGGCCTCACTTCAGCGGAACGTAGACGTTGATCACGAGCTTGTCCTCTGCCGTCTTCAGGGGATCGGTGAGGTACTCCTCGATGAAGGTGTCCTTGGCCTCCAGCTTCTTGTCGTCGAGGTGATTGGTGATCGCCTCATAGGTGTTGTCCATGTTGTCGTAGGAGCCGCGATGGACGAACTTCAGCGCCTTGCCCTCCGGCGACTTGCCGATGCTCATGTCCTTAGGCAAGTTTTTGGGCTCCTGATCGATCGGGATCTCGGCGAGGAAGGTGAAGCCGGTGTCGTCGGTCGAGGTGTAGACGATCATCGGGTTACCCGCGGGCTTGATGCCCTGCTTGTCGAGAAGCGCGTTCAGCGCCTTGAACGAATCGATCAGCGTGTCGAAGGCCGAATCCCAATTGGCGCTGCCCTTGGCCATCACGACCTTTTTCGGTTCCAGCGTCGTCTCGAGCCCAAAGGGGTCGGCAGTCTGCACGGGGCGCCAGCGGCGGGCGGGGTCGCGGCCGCGGCGGGGGCGCCGTCGGGCTGGGCGAGGGGGAGGCGCTGGCCGCCGGAGCCGGCGCCGGACTCGCCGCAGGTGATGGCGATGCGCTGGCGGCCGGGGAGGGCGAAGCCGAGGGGGCCGGCGAGGGGCTTGCGGACGCGGCCGGAGCCGGGCTCGGCGACTGGGCGAACGCGCCTGAGAGGCAGAGGGAAATGGCCGCTGCCGGGATCACCGCAGCCAAAAAAGGACGGAAAAAACTAGTCATTGCGTGTCTCCCCAAGGCACTTTTAGAGGCCCCTGCCGCATTCTTGCACCACGTACGCGTCCCTGTTCGCGCGAACGCTCCTATCTAACACGCATGTGCCAAATTCGTCCCATGACAGATGCGTCATAGGTCACGCGCGGCAAATGACTGGCCAACCCTCCCATGATCGCCATATAAGGCAGGCGAAATTCAGGACATTTCATGAGCGCGCTCGCCAATCACGCATTTGCCAAGATGAACGGCATCGGCAACGAGATCGTCGTTGTCGACATGCGGGATTCCGCTGCCCCGGTCACGCCGGACGACGCGCGTGCGGTCGCCTCCGCGAAGGGCGTGCCCTACGACCAGCTCATGGTGCTGCAGAAGCCGCGGCTCGACGGCACCGAGGCCTTCATCCGCATCTACAACAATGACGGCTCGGAGGCCGGCGCCTGCGGTAACGGCATGCGCTGCGTGGTGCGGCGCGTTTTTGAGAAGACCGGGCAGACCACCGCGACATTCGAGACATCAGCGGGGCTTCTGAACTGCTGGCAGGGGCCGGCTCCCGATCTCTATACCGTCGACATGGGCGCGCCGAAGTTCGGCTGGCAGGACATTCCGCTGGCGGAGGAGTTTCGCGACACCCGTTACATCGAATTGCAGATCGGGCCGATCGACAAGCCGATCCTGCATTCACCGTCGGCAGTGAGCATGGGTAATCCGCACGCGATCTTCTGGGTCGACGACGTCAACGCCTATGACCTCGGGCGTTTTGGTCCGCTGCTCGAAAACCATCCGATCTTCCCCGAGCGCGCCAACATCACGCTCGCCCATATCGTCGATCGCGACCACATCACGATCCGTACCTGGGAGCGCGGTGCCGGCCTCACCAAGGCTTGCGGCTCGGCGGCTTGCGCGGCCGCGGTGGCGGCGGCGCGGCTGAAGCGCGCCAACCGCACCGTCGAGATCACGTTGCCCGGCGGCAAGCTCGGCATCGAATGGCGCGAGCGCGACGATCACGTGCTGATGACGGGCACCGCGACCTTCGAATATGAGGGCAATTTCGATCCGGCGCTGTTCGCCTCGGTCGCCTGATGGGCGTCGAGGTCCTGACCTTCGGCTGCCGCCTCAACGCCTTCGAGGCCGAGGTGATCCGCCGCGAGGCGGAGAGCGCAGGGCTTTCCGACACCATCGTCATCAATAGCTGCGCGGTCACCAACGAGGCGGTGGCGCAGGCGCGGCAGTCGATCCGCAAACTGAGGCGCGAGCGGCCGGAAGCGCGCATCGTCGTCACCGGCTGCGCCGCGCAGACGCAAAGCGCGATGTTTGCGGACATGGTCGAGGTCGACCGCGTCGTCGGCAATGACGACAAGATGCGCAGCGAAGCCTGGCGCGCGGCGCGCAGCGCATTCGACGTCGGTGCGCGCGAGAAGATCGCGGTCAGCGACATCATGACGGTGAAGGCGATGGCGCCGCATCTGATCGACGGCTTTGCCGCCGGCCTGCCGCGCGTGTTCGTGCAGGTTCAGAACGGCTGCGACCATCGCTGCACCTTCTGCATCATCCCGTTCGGTCGCGGCAATTCGCGCTCGGTGCCGATGGGGGCGGTGGTCGAGCAGGTCCGTGCACTGGTCGAACGAGGTCATGCCGAGATCGTGCTGACCGGCGTCGACCTCACGAGCTATGGCGCCGATCTGCCGGGCGCGCCAAAGCTCGGCATGCTGACGAAGCAGATCCTGCGGCATGTGCCGGAATTGAAGCGTCTGCGGATCTCCTCGATCGATTCGATCGAGGCAGACAGCGATCTGCTCGACGCCATCGCCGATGATGGGCGGCTGATGCCGCATCTGCATCTGTCGCTGCAATCCGGCGACGACATGATTTTGAAGCGGATGAAGCGACGGCATTCGCGGCGCGACGCGATTGCGTTCTGCGAGCAGGTCCGCCGCCTGCGGCCGGACATCGCACTGGGCGCCGATATCATCGCGGGCTTTCCGACCGAGACGGAAGAGATGTTTGCGCGCTCCCACGACCTCGTTGAGGAATGCGGTCTCACCTTCCTGCACGTCTTCCCCTATTCCCCACGCCCCGGCACCCCCGCCGCGCGGATGCCGCAGGTCGCGGGCGCGGTGATCAAGGATCGCGCGAAGCGGCTGCGTGCAGCGGGCGAAGCGGCGTTGCGGCGCAGGCTCCAGGACGAGATCGGCGCGACGCGCGACGTGTTGATCGAGAGCGACTGCCAGGGCCGCACGGAGCACTATCTGCCGGTGGCGGTTGCGGGTGCGTCGGTGGGGAGTGTGATGTCGGTCAGGATCGCCGGTGAGAATGGCGTGCGGCTCACCACATAGTCGCTGTCGTCGCCCGGCTTGCCGTCTTCGCTTACGCTACGCCGGCCCAACACTGAAAGTCCGGCGAAGCCTTTGGCGGAGCCGGGACCGGGCGACCCAGTACGCCGCGGCTTCTCCGTATCCCACCACTGTCTCTGGAAGACTGGATCACCCGCCCCAGTGCGCAAGTGCGCACAAAGGCGGGTGATGACACCGTCTATTTGGCGAGGACGCTCGTCACGTGTGCACCGCCTACGACGCCCGCACCTGCCAGAACCTGAGCGTGCGCCGCGCATTTTCCGGCGTCATTCTGGCGAAATGGCCTTTGGCCTTGGCGAGGTCGGCGGGTTTCATCGTGCCGGTGGCGTAGCGGCTCTCCAGCACGGCGCTGGTCGTTTCCCAGCTCAGGAGGGCGGCGCGGCAGGGTACGAGCAGGCCGTCATCGCGCAGGCTCTGCATCAGCGGCCGGATGACCTCGTAAGTCGATTCGGATAGCGCCGCCAGTGCTGCGACGGTCTCCTCATAGCGCCGCTGTTTGGCAAAGCCGTAGAGTGTCGCCTCGTTGAGCTGACCGGCGTTCTTCAGCTTTGCGATGGCACGCTTGGCGCCTTCAAAATCGCGGATACCCGACATCTCGCGGTCGACGCCGGTGGTGACCGCTGCGATGGCGTTCTGGATTTCCTCGAACAGATGCGGCGGGGCGCGTGACAACAGGCGCGTGCGAACCGTGTCGGTCGCCGAGCGCAGCAATTGACGGCGCAGGTCCGACGGCAGATCGACGCGCACGCCGACGCTCACGGTCAGTTCGGGGTCCCGTTCGGCCTGTCCGACGATGACGGCAAAGCCACTTGCCGAAAACCGGGCGCCGGGATTGGAGGCGAGCCGCCGGCTGACGCTCGGATAGCGGCGCGCCAGAAGCGCGTCGGTGACAATTTCCTTCAGCCACCAGCGGCCGGCGACCGCGAGCAGATGCTGCTCGCCCTTGCTGGCCGCGATGTTGAGCAGCTCGGCCTCGTCGAGGCGCGCGGATTCCTGAAGCACCGGGCCGGCGATCCTGATCTCGTCATTTCCGGCAAGACGGCGGATTACGGACGGCGGCGCTTGTGCGATCGGTGCAAGCTGCGCGCTGATCTCGGCAAGCGCGACGCGCGCGCCCATGTCGGCGATCGAGCGCAGCTCGATGGTCTTGATCAGCCGCTCGAGCACGTCGTCGAACAGTGCGATCTGCTCGTCATTGAAGTTGCCGGCGGAGGACAGGAACAGGTCGGTGACGCGCCGCGCCGTCTCCAGGCGCTTCTCGTCGGAGCCGGCGCGAATCGCACCCTCGACTTCGGCGATGATCGATGGCTGAATCTGCGGCATGAAACGTTGCTCATCCTGAGCCGGTTCGAAAGAAGCTTGTTCTAAGCAACCGGTATCATTAGAGGCGAGCGCTGAACGTTTCGTAAACCATGGAAGGCCGTCGCTTCGGGGAGATGCCGCCGCGGAGGAACCGCGGCTCCCTCCCCCGCTTGCGGGGGAGGGTTGCGGAGAGGGTGTCTTCGCAATGAAGAACCCCCAAGGGGGAAAGCCCTCACCCGCGCCTTCGGCGCGACCTCTCCCGCAAGCGGGAGAGGTGAACGACAGCAGCGCCTATTCCCCGTTCCAGCCGCAGACCCTGAGCCGCTCCTGCATGTGCGGCGGTGCCGGTGCGACCACGCGCACGGGCTCCTTGTTGCGTGAGATCGGCACCACGATCTCGCGCGAGTGCAGGTGCAGCCGCGGCTCGCCGAAGCGCGGGCCGTTGCCATAGACGTTGTCGCCGACGATCGGCCAGTCCCGGGCCGCGCAGTGCACCCGCAATTGATGGGTGCGGCCGGTGACCGGTTCCATGGCGAGCCAGGTCAGGCCCTCGCCGCGGCCCATCACCTTCCAGTTGGTGATCGCCTTCTGGCCTTCCGGGTCCGGCTTCTGCCACCAGCCGCGCTCGGCATTGAGGCGGCCGAGGGCTAAGTCGATGGTGCCTTCGTCCTCGGCAGGGCCGCCTTCGACCACGGCCCAGTAGGTCTTGCCGATCTTGCCGTGCTTGAACAGCAGGCCGAGCGAGGCGGTCGCCTTACGGTGACGCCCAAGCACGAGGCAGCCGGAGGTGTCCTTGTCCAGCCGGTGGGCCAGCACCGGCGGCCGTGGCAGGCCGAAGCGCAGCGCATCGAACGAGGCTTCCAGGTTCGCCCCGCCCTTGGGGCCGCGATGGACGGGCAGGCCCGCCGGCTTGTCGATCACCAGCATCAACCCGTCGCGGTGAAGCACGCGCGCCACAATTTCGTCTGATGTCAGTTCGGGAACATCGAGCAATATCAGGACTTTCGTTCAAGACTTTCGTTCGCGAGCCGGAACGGCTAACACACCCCCACCATGAACGATACCACCGACACCCCCAAACTGAGCTGGTGGCGACGCCTGTCCAACGGGCTGAAGCGCACGTCGTCCTCGCTCGGGAGCGCGGTCGCCGACCTCGTGACCAAGCGCAAGCTCGACCGCGCCATGCTCGACGACATCGAGGATGTGCTGCTGCGCGCCGATCTCGGCACCGAGGTTTCGGTGCGCATCGCGGATGCGGTCGGCGCGGGACGCTACGACAAGGCGATCTCGGCAGACGAGGTGAAGGACGTCGTTGCCACCGAGGTCGAGAAGGTCCTGTCGCCGGTCGCCAAGTCACTCGAGATCGACACGGCGAAAAAGCCCTTCGTCATCCTGGTGGTCGGCGTCAACGGCTCGGGCAAGACCACGACCATCGGCAAGCTGTCGGCGAAATTCGCCTCCGAAGGCCGCAAGGTGATGCTGGCCGCCGGCGACACGTTTCGCGCAGCAGCCATCGAGCAACTCAAGGTTTGGGGCGAGCGGACGAAGACGCCGGTCATTGCCGGTGCGCAAGGCTCGGATTCGGCGAGCCTCGCCTTCAACGCGCTGACGGCGGCGAAGGACCAGGCGATCGACGTGCTGCTGGTCGATACGGCGGGTCGCTTGCAGAACAAGTCCGAGCTGATGAACGAGCTCGAAAAGGTCGTGCGCGTGATCCGCAAGGTCGATGCCTCGGCGCCGCATGCGGTGCTCCTGGTGCTGGACGCCACTGTCGGGCAGAACGCGCTGTCGCAGGTCGAGGCGTTCCACCGCACCGCAGGCGTCACCGGCCTCGTGATGACGAAGCTCGACGGCACCGCGCGCGGCGGCATTCTGGTGGCGCTCGCCGAGAAGTTCAAACTGCCGGTGCATTTCATCGGCGTCGGCGAAGGCGTCGACGATCTCGCGCCGTTCACCGCGCGCGACTTCGCCCGCGCGATCGCCGGAATTGAGAGTTGAGATGGACAAGACCCAGCCGCATCCGCTGTTCAAGCTGGCAACCGAGCTCGGCCCGCTGCTCGTGTTTTTCTTCGTGAATTCGAGGTTCAACCTGTTCGCCGCGACCGGCGCCTTCATGGTCGCGATCGTGGCGGCGATGATCGCCTCCTATGTGGTGACGCGCCACGTGCCGATCATGGCGCTGGTTACCGGCGTGATCGTGCTGGTGTTCGGCACGCTGACGCTGGTGCTGCACGACGAGACCTTCATCAAGGTCAAGCCGACCATCATCTACGGCCTGTTCGCAGCCGTGCTCGGCGGCGGGCTGTTGTTCGGCCGCTCCTTCATCGCCATCATGTTCGATCAGATGTTCAACCTGACGCCGCAGGGCTGGCGCATCCTCACCTTCCGCTGGGCGCTTTTCTTCGCCGGCATGGCGGTGCTCAACGAAATCATCTGGCGCACCCAGAGCACGGATTTCTGGGTCAACTTCAAGGTGTTTGGCGTGACGCCGCTGACGATGATCTTTGCCATCGCGCAGATGCCGCTGACGAAGCGCTATCACATTGCGCCGGTCTCGCTGGAAGCGAGCGAGGCCGAAGCAGGCGATGTGAGCAAGGGGTAAGTCTCGTGTCCCGGACGCGCGAAGCGCGAGCCGGGACCCAGAAATCGCAAAGAGCAATCGCTTGGAGATGGGCCCCGGCTCAGCAGCGCGGCATGCAATGACGCGCTGCGTCCGGGGCACGACAGTGGAGCTAAGACCCCGCCTTCAACGCCTTCTCGAGCTGCGGCAGCAGCACGGTCTGCAAATTCTCCGGCGTGATCGGGCCGACCAGCTTGTAGACGATCTTGCCCTCGCGTCCGACGACGAAGGTCTCCGGCACGCCATAGACGCCCCATTCGATCGAGGCGCGGCCGTTGGTATCAGCGCCGACGAGGCCGAACGGATTGCCGTAGCGGCCGAGGAAACGGCGCGCATTGTCGGACGCGTCCTTGTAGTTGATCCCGATCAGCTGGAAGCGCTTGTCCTTGGCAAGCTCGGTCAAGAGCGGCGCCTCGTCGTGACAGGGCACGCACCAGGACGCCCAGACATTGACAAGGCTGACCTTGCCCTTGAACGCGGCCGGGTCGAGCCCCGGCACCTGTGCGCCGTTGTTTTGCAGGCCATCGAGCTGCGGCAGCGAGGTCTGCGGCGCAGGGCGTCCGATCAGCGCCGAGGGAATGCGCGAGGGATCGCCGCTGCCGAGCCGGACCCAGAACAGCAGCGCAAGGCCGATGAAGGCGATCAGCGGCAGCACCACCAGGAAGGTGCCGCGCGACGGCGTGGCGGAGGTCGAGTGCTCGCTCATGGCAGCTCCGTTGCGCTGCGGCCCGAACGGCGGGTGACGCCGCTCTTGTCCAGCTCACGCAGGCGCCCAGTCTGGTTGCGATAGTCGATCATGATCCAGCCGATCAGGATCGCCACCACGATGGCTGCGGCAAGATAGGACGTCACGATGAAGGATGCGTAAGGGCCGAGCGACATGTTATGCAGCCCCAGCTTCTTTTGACGCGCTTTCTTCACGCGAACCGGCGCCAACCTCGCTCGAAAACGCGATACGGCTTGCCTGCATCATTTGCAGGGAACGGACACGGCGGCGCAGGATCTCGTTACGCATCGCCGCCAGGTGCAGCGTAACGAACAGCAGTGTGAAGGCGATCGCCATCACGAGAAGCGGAATCAGAAACGACTTGTCGAGCGTCGAGCCGCCCATGCGCATCACAGAGGCCGGCTGATGCAGCGTGTTCCACCAGTCGACCGAGAATTTGATGATCGGCAGATTGATCGCGCCGACCAGCGTCAGCACCGCAGCAGCGCGTGCCGCGCGCGAGGGATCCTCGACCGCGCGCCATAGCGCCATCAGGCCGAGATACATCAGGAACAGGATCAGCACGGAGGTCAGCCGGGCGTCCCATTCCCAATAGGTGCCCCACATCGGCCGGCCCCACAGCGAGCCGGTGAGCAGCGCGAGGAAAGTGAAGGCGGCGCCGATGGGAGCAGCCGCTTTCGCGGCGACGTCGGCGAGCGGATGCCGCCACACCAGCGTGCCGAGCGAGGCCACGCTCATCACGCCCCAGACGAACATCGACAGCCACGCGTTGGGCACGTGGATGAACATGATCTTCACGGTGGCGCCCTGCTGGTAGTCGTCGGGCGCAAGCGCCGATTGATAGAGGCCAAGGGCGAGCAGGATCGCGGTCGCCCCCGCAAGGCACGGCAGCACGCGCGCCGTCAGCGCAAGGAACCGCGATGGATTGGCGAGGTCGGTCAGCGTCATGGGTACCCTGATAATCACCGGTGGCCGCTCAGGCAATCAGCACGAAAGCGCGCAGCGAAAGTTGATCGGGGTCAAGATCAGTCCAGTCCGTGCCTGAGGCTTGCGGCGGCCGCGAAGGGGCCGATCACCAGGCTGACGAGCGACAGCGCACACAGGATCGAGAACGGGGCACCGAATGACATTGGTCCGACGATCACGGCCTGCGAGGCCGCGACGCCGAAAATCAGCACCGGGATCGACAGCGGCAGCACCAGTACCGCCATCAACAGCCCGCCGCGATGCAGCGTTACTGCCAGCGCCGCGCCAATCATGCCGGTGAAGGTCAGGGCCGGCGTTCCCGCCAGCAGCGTCAGGGCCACCGCCCCGGTCGCGACCATGTCGAGATTGAGCAGGAGGCCGAGAATGGGAGTTGCGACGATCAGCGGCAGGCCCGCGGCCAGCCAATGCGCCAGCGCCTTCGCCGCACAGGCGAGTTCCAGCGGCGTCCGGCTCATCGTGATCAGGTCGAGCGAGCCGTCCTCATGGTCGGCCATGAACAGCCGGTCGAGGGTGAGCAGGCTCGCCAGCAGCGCCCCCAGCCACAGGATCGCCGGCCCCAGCCGCGACAACAGCGCCAGATCCGGCCCCACCGCGAACGGCATCAGCACCACCACGGTCAGGAAAAACAGCACCCCAATGAGCGCCCCGCCGCCCACCCGCAGGGCAATCCGGACGTCGCGATGAATAAGGGCGGAGAGGGCGGTCATGCGGTGCCTCTCGTTACACGCTGATAGAGATTCGAGTCGAGCCGCCCGGCCGCCGCGCTCCCTCCCCTTGCGGGGGAGGGCGGGGGGGAGGGGGTGGCCCCGGGAAAGCAGTTCGCGGGGTGTGGACCGCCGGCAACAGAGCTCCCGC
This sequence comes from Bradyrhizobium sp. CB82, assembly GCF_029714405.1. Lineage (NCBI taxonomy): Bacteria > Pseudomonadati > Pseudomonadota > Alphaproteobacteria > Hyphomicrobiales > Nitrobacteraceae > Bradyrhizobium > Bradyrhizobium sp. CB82. The sequence goes on from NZ_CP121650.1 coordinate 362,977, forward strand.
CTCGCAAGTACTCGAACCGCGAGGCCGCACAGCGTGGCGCCCCCTCCCTGACCCTCCCCCGTAAGGGCGAGGGAACGGAGAGAGCTGTACCCAGCCGCTCGTAAAGCTGAGGGTGGTTAGACCTCACGCCGCCCCCCCGATCCGCAGCTCCCGCGATTCGATCCCCAGCGACATGTGGGTGGCGGCGATGATCATTCCGCCGTGCGCCAGGTGTTCCCGCATCAGGCCGCAAAACATGTCCTGACCGGCGGCGTCGAGCGCGGTGGTCGGCTCGTCCAGCAGCCAGACCGGGCGGCGGATCGTCAGCAGGCGGGCGAGCGACAGGCGGCGGCGCTGGCCGGCGGAGAGGAACGCGGCCGGCAGACGGGTGGCGTGGTCAAGGCCGACGGTCGCAAGGCTCGTCGCGCCGTCGAAGCGTTCGCCACCCAGGAAATCAGCCCAGAATGCGAGGTTTTCGGCAACGCTCAACGCCGGCTTCAGCGCGTCGCGATGGCCGAGATAGTGGCATTGTTCAGCCAAGCTCAGCTCGGCGTCACCGCCGGAAAGCTCGATGGTGCCCCCGGCTGGGACCAGGAGCCCCGCGATCAGTCGCAGCAGCGAGGTCTTGCCGGAGCCGTTGCGCCCCAGGACCGCCAGCGCCTCGCCGGAGGCGGCCGCAAAATCGAGGCCGGCAAACACCTCGCGGCCGCCCCGCACGCATCTGATGCCACGCCCTGAGAGCTGCATGTCGCCTCTTACATCCACGCTCTCAAGCGAGCCCCAAGGAGACCTTCAAGCATACCGCCAGAAAATCTTGGGGTAGCGCATCAGAATTTGTGGCTTCCGGATTGCTGCGGCACGATCGTCCTTGTGGCGGTGCGGTTAGAAAGCTTCTATAAGCCCGGAACTTGATGCAGCACTCCACTCGCTCCTGCAAGCGACCCAGCCGGATTTGCTGACGGTGTTAAAGTACCCTCTGCCGGGTATACCTAACAATTGGGATTTCCTACATGACCTCGCTCGACAGCTTCAAATGCAAAAAGACCCTCAAGGTCGGCGCCAAGACCTATGTCTATTACAGCCTGCCGGCCGCGGAGAAGAATGGTCTGAAGGGGATTTCAAAGCTCCCTTATTCGATGAAGGTCCTGCTCGAGAACCTGCTGCGCAACGAGGACGGCCGTTCGGTCAAGAAAGAGGACATCGTCGCGGTGTCCAAATGGTTGCGCAAGAAATCGCTGGAGCATGAGATCGCGTTCCGCCCGGCGCGCGTCCTGATGCAGGATTTCACCGGCGTGCCGGCCGTGGTCGACCTCGCCGCGATGCGCAATGCGATGCAGAAGCTCGGCGGCGACGCCGAGAAGATCAATCCGCTGGTGCCCGTCGATCTCGTCATCGACCATTCCGTGATCGTTAACTTCTTCGGCGACAACAAGGCTTTCGCCAAGAACGTCACCGAGGAATACAAGCAGAACCAGGAGCGCTACGAGTTCCTGAAGTGGGGCCAGAAGGCGTTCTCGAACTTCTCCGTCGTGCCGCCCGGCACCGGCATCTGCCACCAGGTCAATCTCGAATATCTGGCCCAGACCGTCTGGACCAAGAAGGAGAAGATGACGGTCGGCAAGAAGACCGGCACCTTCGAGGTCGCCTATCCCGATTCGCTGGTCGGTACCGACTCCCACACCACCATGGTCAACGGCCTCGCCGTGCTCGGCTGGGGCGTCGGCGGCATCGAGGCGGAGGCCTGCATGCTCGGCCAGCCGCTGTCGATGCTGCTGCCGAACGTCGTCGGCTTCAAGCTCAAGGGGCAGCTCAAGGAAGGCGTCACCGCGACCGACCTCGTTCTCACCGTGACGCAGATGCTGCGCAAGCTCGGTGTCGTCGGCAAGTTCGTCGAGTTCTTCGGCCCCGGTCTCGATAATCTCTCGGTCGCCGACAAGGCCACGATCGGCAACATGGCGCCCGAATACGGTGCGACCTGCGGCTTCTTCCCGGTCGATGCCGCCGCGATTGATTACCTCAAGACCTCCGGCCGCGCCTCGGCGCGCGTCGCGCTGGTGCAGACCTATGCCAAGGCGCAGGGTCTGTTCCGCACCGCCAAGTCGCCGGACCCGGTGTTCACTGAGACGCTCACGCTCGACCTCGGAGACGTCGTGCCGTCGATGGCAGGTCCGAAGCGTCCCGAAGGCCGCATCGCGCTGCCCTCCGTGTCGGAAGGTTTCTCGCTGGCAATGGCCAACGAGTACAAGAAGGGCGATGACGCCGAGAAGCGCTACGCGGTCGAGGGCAAGAACTTCGAGCTCGGCCATGGCGACGTCGTGATCGCGGCGATCACCTCCTGCACCAACACCTCCAATCCGAGCGTGCTGATCGGCGCCGGCCTGCTGGCGCGCAATGCGGCCAAGAAAGGCCTGAAGGCGAAGCCCTGGGTGAAGACCTCGCTCGCGCCGGGCAGCCAGGTCGTCGCCGAATATCTCGCCAATTCGGGCCTGCAGTCCGATCTCGACAAGGTCGGCTTCAACCTGGTCGGTTTCGGCTGCACCACCTGCATCGGCAATTCCGGTCCGCTGCCGGAGGAAATCTCGAAGTCGATCAACGACAACGGCATCGTCGCGGCCGCCGTGCTCTCCGGCAATCGCAATTTCGAAGGCCGCGTCTCGCCGGACGTGCAGGCGAACTATCTGGCCTCGCCGCCGCTCGTCGTCGCCCACGCGCTCGCGGGCAGCGTGACCAAGAACCTCGCCACCGAGCCACTCGGCGAGGGCAAGGACGGCAAGCCGGTGTACCTGAAGGACATCTGGCCGACGACCAAGGAGATCAACGCCTTCATGAAGAAATTCGTGACCGCATCGATCTTCAAGAAGAAGTATGCCGACGTGTTCAAGGGCGACACCAACTGGCGCAAGATCAAGACGGTCGAGAGCGAGACCTATCGCTGGAACATGAGCTCGACCTATGTGCAGAACCCGCCCTACTTCGAAGGCATGAAGAAGGAGCCGGAGCCGGTCACCGATATCGTCGAGGCGCGCATCCTCGCGATGTTCGGCGACAAGATCACCACCGACCACATCTCGCCTGCAGGCTCGATCAAGCTCACCTCGCCGGCCGGCAAGTATCTCAGCGAGCATCAGGTGCGTCCGGCCGACTTCAACCAATACGGCACGCGGCGCGGCAACCATGAGGTGATGATGCGCGGCACGTTTGCCAACATCCGCATCAAGAACTTCATGCTGAAAGGCGCTGACGGAAATATTCCGGAAGGCGGCCTGACAAAGCACTGGCCTGATGGCGAGCAGATGTCGATCTACGACGCGGCGATGAAGTATCAGCAGGAGAGCGTGCCGCTGGTGGTGTTTGCCGGCGCCGAATACGGCAACGGTTCGTCGCGCGACTGGGCCGCGAAGGGCACGCGTCTGCTCGGTGTCCGTGCCGTGATCTGCCAGAGCTTCGAACGCATCCATCGCTCCAACCTGGTCGGCATGGGCGTGCTGCCGCTGACCTTCGAGGAGGGCGCCTCCTGGCAGTCGCTTGGTCTGAAGGGCGATGAGAAGGTTACGCTGCGCGGCCTCGTCGGCGACCTCAAGCCGCGCCAGAAGCTGACCGCCGAGATCGTCTCGGCCGACGGCTCCCTGCAGCGCGTTTCGCTGCTCTGCCGCATCGATACGCTGGACGAACTCGACTACTATCGCAACGGCGGCATCCTGCACTATGTGCTGCGCAAACTCGCTGCGTAAGCGCGGATTTGTGAACGATGGCTCACTGCGAAGTGAGTAGAAGGTTGAGCAAAGGCGGCCTATCAAGGGTCGCCTTTGTTCGTTTGCGGTATGTTCCGATGGGCGCGTCCGGCGAAAGATCTTCGTCTCGGACGATGCGGAGCGTACCCGCGCGCGGGACTTCTCCGTAAGGCTTGTCCGTAAGACTACGGTGACCAATCGGCGATAAGATTTCTCCTCGACATCAGCAAGGTGTGCGGCGTTCAACATGACTATGATGGCCTCTGGTTTGATTTCGCGATGGTCAGGTGCGATCTGGTCAGGTGCGATCTGGTCAAGTGCGATCTGGTCAAGTGCGATCTGGTCAAGTGCACTTGGCGTCTGCGCAATCATCGCCGTCATCCGTCCCGCCCACGCCGATCCCCGCGCGGTGGTCGAGCTCTTCACCTCGCAGGGCTGCTCGTCCTGTCCGCCCGCCGACAAAATCATCGGCGAACTCTCCAACGATCCCTCGATCATCGCGCTGAGCATGCCGATCGACTACTGGGATTATCTCGGCTGGAAGGACACGCTGGCGGATTCGCGTTTCTCGGCGCGGCAGCGCGCCTATTCCCGCATGCGCGGCGACCGCGAGGTCTACACGCCGCAAGTCGTGGTCAACGGCTCCGCGCATGTCATTGGCAGCGACCGCGCCGGCATCGAGAGCGCGATCGAGAAGACCGCCAAGGGAGACACCGTGATGAGCGTGCCGGTGTCGATGTCGCTTGCAGGCAAGCAGCTCAACGTCTCGGTAGCGGCGAGCAAGGAGGCGGCGGTCTCGCATGGCGAGGTCTGGATCTGCTCGATCACCAGGGCGGTGCCGATCTCGATCAGCCGTGGCGAAAATCGCGGGCAGCAGATCACCTACCACAACGTGGTGCGCAACCTGCTGAAGGTCGGTGACTGGAACGGTACTCCGGAAAGCTGGACCGTGCCGCTGGAAAACCTCACGCGCGAGGGCGTCGACGGTGCGGTCGTCTACGTCCAGGATGGCAACCGCGAGAAGCCGGGACCGATGCTGGGCGCGGCGTACACGTCACTGCACTGATTACTCAACTCAGCCGCCAACGCGCGGCATTCCGGTCATTCAGGGCTCGCGCCATCGCGCCCCATCGCGCAATGTGGAATGACAGCGAGCAGAAACACCCCCACAACAAAAAAGGACCAACTCGCGTTGGCCCTTCCTTTGTGCGAACAGGCCCGATCCCGACGACCCCGGGGGGCTGGGGGCTGAGGAATCCGGAACCGAAAGGACCGGGCCAACGCACACGAATCTTTTCGCAGTGCAGGGCGGCAGGCGCTGGGCGGAAAAGCGGCGAGACTATGATTCCTGCTAACGATCCCGTGACGGTATGTCGCGAGCGGGTTCCACAGCCGGGAGGTGTGTTTGCGGTGCGATGTGCAGCCGCGCGGTTGGCGCCCCTTGCGGCGGGCCGCGGTTGGCGCAATCATGCAACTGTCATGATCCGCGGGACGGGCACGGTTTTTACGGCCGCCGGTCACGTGTCGGAGCGACAGGGAGGCGCCCATGAGTCTGATGCCGGAGGATGCCGATCCGAGCGAGCAGCGCGCAGTGGCGCGGAGCGCCGCTGCGGGTTCCCAGGCAGGCCGGGTGACGTTCAACCGGCCCGAATTGCATCGCATCCTCAACCTCTATGGCCGCATGGTCGCCGACGGCGAGTGGCGCGACTATGCCATCGATTTCCTGAGAGACCGTGCCGTGTTCTCGGTCTATCGCCGCGCCTCCGAAGTGCCGATCTACCGCATCGAGAAAGACCCGCGGCTCGCGCGCAAGCAGGGCATGTACAGCGTGATCTCGGCGACCGGCCTGATCCTGCGCCGCGGCCACGAGCTCGAGCGCGTGCTGCTCGCGATCGACCGCAAGCTGGCGGTGGTGTAGCGGCTCGATTAAGTCATCGGCACTGGCGGTGGTGCGACAAGGGCATCGCAGCCCGGATGGAGCGGAAGCGAAATCCGGGGTTAATCCACATGCGGGGCGTTCCCGGATTGCGCTTCGCCTACCTCTCCGGCACGCTCGTTGCGCCCTCGCCGAGTTCGCGCTGCATCATCACCGTGTCCAGCCAGCGGCCGAACTTCAGGCCGACATTGGGATGCGTGCCGATCATCTTGAAGCCGGCGCTGGTGTGTACCCCGATCGAGCCGGCATTGGCGGAATCGCCGATCACGGCGATCATCTGGCGGAAGCCGCGCGCCTCGCATTCGACGATCAGGCGTTGCAACAGCGCCGAGCCGATGCCGCGTCGATGGAACGACGGATCGAGATAGATCGAGTTCTCCACCGTGAAGCGATAGGCCGGCCGCGGCCGGTAGGCGCCGGCATAGGCGTAGCCGGCGATCCGGTTCTCGAGCACGGCCACGAAATACGGGTAGCCTCCATCCGCCAGCGCGCGGTAGCGGCGCGTCATCTCGGCGAGGTCGGGTGGTTCGAGCTCGAAGGTCGCAGTGCCGTGGCGCACGGCGTGCTCGTAGATGGCGGTGACGGCGGGAAGATCGGCCTCGGTCGTGGGCCTGATTTCAGGTGCAGACATGGGGGGAGATTAGAGCCTCCCCGCGGCGGCCGGAAGGGGGCAACACCGCTTCCCCCATCGTCATTGCGCGCCACCGGGTCCGCGCGTAGCGCGGCCCGATGACAGGCTCAGCGAACCAATCCAGAAATGTATCCGTGGAAGGTGGATTGCTTCGTCGCGGAGCCTGTCATCCGGCCCGCCGAAGGCGGGACCGGGTGGCTCCTCGCAACGACGGAGTTAGCGGATGCGACCTCGCCCAAACGAAAACCCCGGCCTTGCGGCCGGGGTTCGTGTTGCTCACTCGTATCGGCGCCTAGTCGCGCTGGCCGAGCAGCTGCAGCAGCAGCGTGAACAGGTTGATGAAGTTCAGGTAGAGCGACAGCGCACCGGTGATCGCCGCACGTTCGGCAATGTCACCGCCGGCCGAGGCGTAGCCGTAGATGTAGTCGTTCTTCAGCCGCTGGGTGTCCCAGGCGGTGAGGCCCGCGAACACCAGCACGCCGACCACCGACACGATGAACTGCAGCGCCGAGCTCGCCAGGAACAGGTTGACGAGGCTCGCGATGATGATGCCGATCAGGCCCATGAACAGGAACGATCCCATTCCGCTCATGTCACGTTTGGTGGTGTAGCCATAGAGGCTCAGCGCGCCGAAGGTGGCCGCGGTGATGAAGAACACCCGCACGATCGAGGTGTGCGTGAACACCAGGAAGATCGAGGACAGCGAGATGCCCATCAGCGCCGAGAACACCCAGAACAGGATCTGGGCGGTCGAGGGGGCGAGGCGGTTGATGCCGGCCGAGATCACGAACACCATGGCGAGCGGCGCCAGGATGAACAGCCATTTCAGCGGGCTCACGAACATCGCGTAGCCGAACGGCGTCAGGAACGCGTTGCCGATCTTCGCGGCGGCGCCCGACGGGTCGTTGGTCACGGCCGCCATGTAGACACCGAGCGCGGCGAGGCCGGTGATGGCCAGGCCGACGCTCATGTAATTGTAGATGCGCAGCATGTATGCGCGCAGGCCGGCATCGACCGTCGCGGCGTCGACACGCCCGGCGGCTCTGCCGAAAGGAGAAGCGTAGTTGCGGTCTAGGTCCGACATGGTCGAATTCCCGTTGGTTGGCCGGGACGCAAGGGTTGGCGCCGCCGGGTCGTCAAAACTCTATCTCGGATACCGATGTCTGCCGACATTAATTTTGCATAACAATCGGGGATCCGAACCCACTCGATATGTGGGAAACTAACACATTCACTGCAAGCGTTCACGCGCGGCTGAATGTCGCCTGGACGCGCAATCCCGACGCGCGGCCGTGGTTAACCCCGGAAAATTCCTCGATTGGGGGGTACCGCGCCGCTGCCCGCTTCAATTTGTCACAAATTCCGTAACACCGTGGCGGGTTTTTGGTTCAACGCCAGCAGCGTCCCGGCAAGCCCGAGCCCGACCGTGACGACAAGCGCGGAGGCGACCACGCCGGCCGCGCTGCCGGCCTGCCAGACGAAGCTCAGCGTCATCAGCCGGGTCACGATCATCCAGGCCGCGATGCTGCCGGCGATGACGCCGAACACGGCGGTGGCGAGCCCGATCAGGAGATATTCGAGCGCATAGGCGCCGAGCAGCCGCAGCCGTGTGGCGCCCAGCGTCTTCAGGATCACGGCGTCGTAGACCCGGTGACGATGGCCGGCGGCGAGCGCGCCGCCCAGCACCAGGACGGCCGAGATCAGCGTCACCGCGCTGGCGCCGCGGATCGCCAGCGTGAGATTGGTGACGACCGAGCCGACCGTCTCCATGACCTCGCGGACCCGCACGCTCGTCACCATCGGATAGGCATCGGCGACCTCTTTGATGATGCGTCCGTCGCCGGCCGCATCGCCGCCCTGCTCGGTCAGGGTGGCGATATGGGTGTGCGGCGCGCCCTTGAAGGCATTGGGCGAGAACACCAGAACGAAATTGATGCCGAGCCCCTGCCAGTCGATGTTGCGCAGGTTGGAGATCTTTGCGGGAATGTCCCGGCCGAGCACGTTGACGACGATCTCGTCGCCGAGCTTGAGCCCGAGCCCGTCGGCGATCTTCTTCTCCATCGAGACCAGCGGCGGGCCGGAATAGTCGGCGCGCCACCATTCGCCGTCGACCACCTTGGAGCCCTTCGGCAGCTCGCTGGTATAGGTCAGGCCGCGGTCGCTTTGCAGCACCCACTCGGCGTCGGTCGCAGGCTTGAGCTCCTCGGCCTTGACGCCGCGCGCGGCGACGATGCGGCCGCGCAGCATCGGCACGTCCTCAACCTTCGCCCCCGGCGCGATCTGGCGCAGATAGCCGTCGAACCGCTCGGCTTGCGCGCTCGGAATATCGATGAAGTAGAACGACGGCGCCCGGTCCGGCAGCGCCGCGAGAAACTGCCGGCGCAGATTGCCGTCGATCTGGGTGATGGTGACGAGGACAGCGAGCCCGAGCCCCAGCGAGAGCACGACCGACGGCGTCAGCGCTCCCGGACGGTGGATGTTGGCGACCGCAAGCCTCAGCATCGGCAGCCGCGTGCGCGGCAATCGCCGCGCGACGGCCATCAAGAGGCCCGCAATGCCGCGCAGCACCGCAAACACCACGACAGACGAGAGCACGAATACCGTGGCGATGCGCTTGTCGAAGGACAGCCCGATCACGACTGCGACGAGAAGCGCGACCACCACGGCCATGAAGGCGAGATAACGCCAGCGCGGCCGGTGCCATTCGGCGCTGATCGTGTCGCGAAACAGCGCGGCCACCGGCACGTCATGGACGCGCCCGAGCGGCCACAGGCCGAAGGCGAGCGCGGTGAGCAAGCCATAGACGAAGGCGAGCGCCAGCTCGTCGGCATGCACGGCCGGGATCACCGGCAGCGGCAACAGCTTTCCAAAAAGGGCGACGATGGCGAAGGGGAGCGCTGCGCCAAGCGCCAGCCCGATTACCGAGCCGATCCCCGCGAGCAGGATCACCTGCGCGAGATAAATGCCGAACACGTCACGTCCTGTCGCGCCGACGGCCTTGAACGCCGCGATGACCTCGAGCCGGCGGTCGATATGGCTTTTCACGGCATTGGCGACGCCGACGCCTCCGACCAACAGCGCGGCGAGGCCGACCAGCGTCAGGAATTGGGTGAAGCGGCTGATATTGCGCTCGAGCTGCGGCGAGGCATTGGAGCGGCTGCGGATCTCCCAGCCGGCCTGCGGTGCCGCGTTACGGGCATCGCTGATGAAGGCCTCGGTCGCGCGCTCGCTGTTGGCGCTGTCCGGCAGTTTGACGCGATAGACCCAGCGCACCAGGCTGCCCGGCTGGATCAGGCCGGTGGCGCGCAGGCCCGCCTCGCTGATCAGGAAGCGCGGGCCAAAGCCGATACCGCCGGCGAGCTTGTCGGGCTCGGCCTCGACCGCGCTGCGGATCTGGAAGGTCGCGTTGCCGATGGTGACGCGGTCGCCGGTCTTGAGGGACAGCCGGGCCAGCAGCGTCGGATCGGCGGCGGCACCGAACGCGCCGTCACGCTCCGCGAGGACATCCGTCAGCGGCATCGCCGGCGTCAGCATCAGCTGGCCGAGCATCGGGTAATTGCCGTCGACCGCCTTCATCTCGACCAGCGCGAGCCTGCCGTCGGCCGCCCGCGCCATCCCGCGCAAGGTCGCGGCGATCGACAGCGTGCCGCGCGAGCGCAGGAAGGCGATCTCCTCCGGCTTTGCCTCGCGCTGGAACAGCACGAACGAGGCGTCGCCGCCGAGCAGCGTGCGGCCTTCGCGCGCGAGGCCTTCGCTGAGACTCGCCGCGACCGAGCCGACACCGGCAATCGCCATCACGCCAAGCGCGATGCAGGCGATGAAGACGTAGAAGCCGCGCAGGCCTCCGCGCAGTTCGCGTAGCGCATAGCGCAGCGACAGCGCGGCCGCGCGTCTTGGCGCGAATGGTCTTGGCGCGAATGGTTTTGGCGCGAATGGTTTTGGCGCGAACGGTTCGCCGGCGACGCTCATGACTGCGAAAACTGCGTATCGATGCGCCCGGAACGCAGGCGGATTACGCGGTCGCAGCGGTGCGCGAGCGAGGAATCATGGGTCACCAGCACCAGCGTCATGCCGCGCTCGGCATGCTTGCCGAAGATGAGATCGACGATCTGCTTTCCGGTCGCTTCATCGAGATTGCCGGTGGGCTCGTCGGCGACCAGGATCGCAGGGTCCGGCGCCAGCGCGCGGGCGAGCGCGACTCGCTGCTGCTCGCCGCCCGAGAGTTGCGAGGGATAGTGATGCAGGCGATCTCCGAGCCCGACAGATTGCAGCTCCTGCGCGGCGCGCTTTCCCGCATCGGGATTGCCGGCGAGTTCGAGGGGGACTGCGACATTCTCGAGCGCGGTCATGGTCGGGATCAGATGAAAGGACTGGAAGACGATGCCGACCTCGCGGCCGCGAAAACGGGCGAGTGCGTCCTCGTCGAGGGCATTGAAAGGCGTGCCGCCCACCACCACCTCTCCGCTATCAGGACGCTCCAGCCCCGCCATCACCATCAGCAGCGTGGATTTGCCCGAGCCTGACGGGCCGATCAGGCCGATCGCTTCACTGCGGCCGACCCGAAGGCTGATATCCTTGAGAATGTGAACGCGTGCCGCGCCCGTGCCCAGTGAGAGATTGACGTTGGCGATGGAGATGGTGTCCGGCGTCGTGCCGGCCAGCGAAGAGGATTCGATGCGACTGTCCATGGTCCGGTCATATGGCAACTCCGCGCACCCGGTCGAGAGGCGTTACGGATTCTTCATGCACATAGCCGTGTTGATGGTCGCTTTGATGACGGGGATTGCCGGCGCCAGTGCGCAGGCCAAACCACCGATCAAGCTCGTCGTGCTCGGCGATTCTCTGAGCGCCGGTCTCGGCCTCCAGGGCCAGGAGGCATTTCCCATGAAGCTCCAAAAAGCCTTGCGGGACAAAGATATAGCGGTCGAGATGATCAATGCCGGGGTATCCGGCGACACCTCGTCCGGCGGCCGCGACCGGCTCGACTGGTCGGTGCCGGAGGGAACCGAGGGCGTGATCGTCGAGCTCGGGGCCAATGATGCGCTGCGCGGGCTCGATCCCGACGTCACGCGGGCGGCGCTCAGCGACATCGTGGCGCGGCTGAAGGCGCGTGGCGTTGCGGTGATGCTGTGTGGCATGCTGGCGCCGCCGAACTACGGGGCTGATTATGCCGCGCGCTTCAATTCGATTTATCCGGATCTGGCGAAAAAATTCGACGTGCCGCTCTATCCGTTCTTCCTCGACGGCGTTGCGGCCGACGCCAAGCTCAACCAGGCCGACGGCATTCATCCCACGCCCGCGGGCGTCGACATCATCGTCAAGAACATCATGCCCACCGTCGAGGCATTCCTTGGCACGATAAGCGGGCAACAGCGTTGAAAAGCAGGCAAAACCAACCCTAATTCCCAGGGTTTTCCCGGAGTAGCCCGCACCAAGCTTCGCAGAGTCACATAACTGCGATAGGAATCAGGTTACCGGTGATTCGTCGCCGGCTCTAATTTGGATATGGTCCTTAATCCAGGGTCATGCCCAAGCATCGGGAGGCTCAACGATGCCACGTTTGTTCACGGGTCTGGAAATTCCGGCCGAGGTCGGTCAGACGCTTTCCAACTTACGCGGTGGCCTTCCAGGCGCCCGCTGGATCGATCCCGAAAATTATCACGTTACCTTGCGCTTCATCGGCGATATCGACGGCGCTTTCGCCAACGAGATCGCCTCGCTGCTGTTTCGGGTCAACCGCAAGCCGTTCGAGGTGAAGGTGCAGGGACTCACGAGCTTCGGCGGCCGCAAGCCGCGCGCAGTCGTCGCTGCCATCGAGCCGAGCCGGCCCTTGATCGAATTGCAGGCCGAGCTCGAGCGGATGATGCAGCGCATCGGCCTCGATCCCGAGGGCCGCAAGTTCATCCCGCACGTCACGCTGGCGCGGCTGCATGATGCCTCGAGCCAGGACGTGGCCGACTATCTCTCGGTGCGCGGCTATTTCCCCAGCAAGGTGTTCACGGCCGAACGTTTCGTGCTGTTCTCCTCGCGCGCATCCACCGGCGGTGGGCCTTACATCGTCGAGGATTCCTACGACCTCTGCGCGTAGGTAACTCTCGCGCCCCGGACGCGGCGCAGCGCGTGCGCCGTGCGCTGCTGAGCCGGGGCCGATCGCCTCCTAGGAACGAAATCGTGGGTCCCGGCTCTGCGCAGCGTCACTCCGTGCGTCCGGGACATGAAATCCGCATACCCCCACCGCCAATTCTCGGCTTGCATTTTCGGCCAGTCTCTGGCGGTAAGGGGCCATGCTCTCCACCCCCAATTCATCGTTCCGCGCGGAATACCAGGCGCAGATCTCATCCGGCGCGATCGAGCCGGATGCGGCCCAGGCCGAGGTCGCGCAGGCCTTTGCGGCGCTGGACCAGCGGCTTGCGAGCTACAAGCCGGCACGCAAGCAGGGCCTGCTCGGCCGTCTGTTCGGCAACGGCGACAAGGATGACGCGCCGCGCGGGCTCTACATCCATGGCGAGGTCGGTCGCGGCAAGACCATGCTGATGGATCTGTTTTTTCAGTACTCCTCCGTCACGCACAAGCGCCGCGCCCATTTTCACGAATTCATGGCCGAGGTGCACGAGCGCATCTACGGTTATCGCCAGAACATCGCGCGCGGCGAGATCGCCGACGGCGACGTCATCGCTCTTACGGCGAATGCGATCTTCGAGGAGAGCTGGCTGCTCTGCTTCGACGAGTTTCACGTCACCGACATCGCGGATGCGATGATCCTCGGACGGCTGTTCGCAAAACTGTTCGACCTCGGCACGGTGGTGGTGGCGACGTCGAACGTCGCACCCGACGATCTCTACAAGGGCGGACTCAACCGCGCGCTGTTCCTCCCCTTCATCGCAGAGATCAACGACCACATGAACGTGCTGCGGCTCGATGCGCGCACCGACTTCCGGCTGGAGAAACTTCAGGGCGTGAAGATGTGGCTGGTGCCGGCCGATGCCGACGCCGATGTCGCGCTCGATCGCGCCTGGGCGAGGATGACCGGCCATGCCAGAGGCAAGTCGCGCGACATTTCGATCAAGGGTCGCATCCTGCACGTGCCGTGCTCCGCGCACGGCGTGGCACGGTTCTCGTTCGCCGATCTCTGCGAGAAGCCGCTCGGAGCATCCGACTACCTCAGGCTCGCCCACGACTATCACACCATCCTGGTCGACCATATTCCAGTGATGGACTTTGCCGAGCGCAACGCCGCCAAGCGCTTCATCACGCTGATCGACACGCTCTATGACAATGCCGTGAAGCTGATGGCCTCGGCCGAAGCCAATCCGGTGTCGCTGTACCTGGCCAACGAAGGCAACGAGGCCAACGAGTTCAAGCGCACGTCCTCGCGCCTGATCGAGATGAGCTCGGAATCCTATCTGGCGCAGCCGCACGGCCGCAGGGATTCCACGGCCAGCGGCTCCACCAAGGGCCTCGTGGAGACTTAAGTCCTATGCTCTGATCCTTTCATTCCGGGGCGTCGCGAAGCGACGAGCCCGGAATCCATTCATCAGCGCGCTTCTTTCGCCCGATGGATTCCGGGCTCGCGACTTTCGTCGCGCTCCGGAATGACAGGGCTGCGTGCCCGAGGCGTCGGCAAGCCCGACAATTGGGCATTCGGCGACTTGAACGGGGGAGGCGAAAGGGATAACCACCCTCTCAGTTTTTCCCCTCCTTCGGATGCTAGAGGACAGGTTCACATGGCGCGCGACAAGATTGCTTTGATTGGCTCCGGCCAGATCGGCGGAACGTTGGCTCATCTCATCGGCCTGAAAGAACTCGGCGACGTGGTGATGTTCGACATCGCCGAGGGCGTGCCGCAGGGCAAGGCGCTCGACATCGCGCAGTCCTCGCCGGTCGACGGTTTTGACGCGCACTACGCCGGCGCGAACTCCTACGAGGCGCTCGACAACGCCAAGGTCTGCATTGTCACCGCCGGCGTGCCGCGCAAGCCCGGCATGAGCCGCGACGACCTCCTCTCCATCAACCTCAAGGTCATGGAGCAGGTCGGTGCCGGCATCAAGAAGTACGCCCCCGACGCCTTCGTCATCTGCATCACCAACCCGCTCGACGCGATGGTCTGGGCGCTTCAGAAGGCTTCGGGCCTGCCGCACAAGAAGGTCGTCGGCATGGCCGGCGTGCTGGATTCGGCGCGCTTCCGCTACTTCCTGGCCGATGAGTTCAACGTTTCGGTCGAAGACGTCACCGCCTTCGTGCTCGGCGGCCACGGCGACACCATGGTGCCGCTGGTGAAGTACTCCACCGTCGCCGGCATTCCGCTGCCCGACCTCGTCAAGATGGGTTGGACCTCGCAGGCGCGCCTCGACGAGATCGTCGACCGCACCCGCAATGGCGGCGCGGAGATCGTCAACCTGCTGAAGACCGGTTCGGCCTTCTATGCGCCGGCGGCCTCCGCGATCGCGATGGCCGAGAGCTATCTGAAGGACAAGAAGCGCGTGCTGCCCTGCGCCGCCTATCTGAACGGCGAATACGGCGTGAAGGACATGTATGTCGGCGTGCCCGTCGTCATCGGCTCCAAGGGCGTCGAGCGCGTCGTCGAGATCGAGCTCGCCGGCAAGGACCGCGAGGCTTTCGACAAGTCGGTCGGCGCGGTGTCAGGCCTGGTCGATGCCTGCAAGAAGATCGCGCCCGACCTTCTGGGCCGCTGATCGGGAAAAATCTCGCCGAGGATCGGACCCGATCCTCGGCGCTTTCATATCCGGGGTTCCCCGTCAGGTGGGTTCCCGGATCCGGTAGTCCCCAGATTCCAAAAGATTCCGGGTTGCAGCAGCTGTGGTATATGGTATGCCAGAGGGCAAATTTGAGGTGAACCCCCGAGGTCACCGCGCGCGGGTTCAGGGAGCGACCAGATGAATATCCACGAGTACCAGGCCAAGGCGCTTTTGAACGAGTTCGGCGTGCCGATCTCCAAGGGCGTTCCGGTCCTGAAGGCAGCCGACGCGGAAGCGGCGGCAAAGGCTCTCCCGGGCCCGGTCTGGGTGGTGAAGAGCCAGATCCATGCCGGTGGCCGCGGCAAGGGCAAGTTCAAGGAGGCCAGCGCCGGCGACAAGGGTGGTGTCCGCATCGCCAAGTCGGTCACTGAGGTTGCCGAATTCGCCAAGCAGATGCTCGGCGCCACGCTCGTGACCGTGCAGACCGGCCCGGCGGGCAAGCAGGTCAACCGCCTCTACATCGAGGACGGCTCGGACATCGACAAGGAGTTCTATCTCTCGATCCTGGTCGATCGCGAGACCTCGCGCGTCTCCTTCGTGGTGTCGACCGAAGGCGGCGTCAACATCGAGGACGTCGCGCACAACACCCCTGAGAAGATCGTCACCTTCTCGGTCGATCCGGCGACCGGCATCATGGGCCATCACGGCCGCACCGTTGCCAAGGCGCTGAACCTGTCCGGCGATCTCGCCAAGCAGGCGGAAAAGCTCACCGCGCAGCTCTTTGCCGCCTTCGTCGCCAAGGACATGTCGATGCTGGAGATCAACCCGCTGGTCGTGACCAAGCAGGGTCAGCTCCGCGTGCTCGATGCCAAGGTCTCCTTCGACGACAACGCGCTGTTCCGTCATCCCGAAGTGCTGGCGCTGCGCGACGAGACCGAGGAGGACGCCAAGGAGATCGAGGCCTCGAAATACGATCTCAACTACGTCACCCTCGACGGCAATATCGGCTGCATGGTCAACGGCGCCGGCCTTGCCATGGCGACCATGGACATCATCAAGCTCTACGGCATGGCGCCGGCCAACTTCCTCGACGTTGGCGGCAGCGCCAGCAAGGAGAAGGTCGCCGCCGCCTTCAAGATCATCACCGCCGACCCGAACGTGAAGGGCATTCTGGTCAACATCTTCGGTGGTATCATGAAGTGCGACGTGATCGCCGAGGGCGTCACGGCTGCAGTGCGCGAAGTCGGTCTCAGCGTCCCGCTGGTGGTCCGCCTCGAAGGCACCAATGTCGAGCTCGGCAAGAAGATCATCCGTGAATCAGGCCTGAATGTCGTGCCGGCCGACAATCTCGATGACGCCGCACAGAAGATCGTGAAGGCCGTCAAGGGAGGCTAGGCCATGCCCCAGGACCATCTCGCTCAATCATCTCCGCTGCCGGAACACGCGCGTCTCGCCGCTTTCGCCGGTGAATGGAATGGCGAGGAGATGGTCTACCCGTCGCGCTGGAATGCTGGGGGACCTGCGACCTCGCGCACGGTGGCACGCATGGATCTCAACGGCTTCTATCTGATCCAGGACAGCGTCCAGATGCGCGACGGCAAGCAGATCTTCGCCACCCACGGCATCTTCACCTACGACCGCGACGACCGGACCTACAAGTTGTTCTGGTACGACTCGCTCGGCTACACGCCGCCCTCGCCCGCGTCCGGCGGCTGGGTCGGCAAGACCCTGACGCTGGTGCGGGGCTCGCTGCGCGGCAATGCGCGCCACGTCTACGAGATCATCGACGACAATTCCTACTCGTTGAAGATTCAGTTCTCGCCGGACGCGGAAGGCTGGGCCGACGTGCTCACTGGCGTCTATCGCCGCATCCACTGACCTCTCACTGTTAGTTTCGCGAAAGCAGACCTCATGTCCATCCTGATCGACAAGAACACCAAGGTCATCTGCCAGGGCTTTACCGGCAAGAACGGCACCTTCCACTCCGAGGCCGCGATTGCCTACGGCACCAAGATGGTCGGCGGCACCTCACCCGGCAAAGGCGGCGCGACGCATCTCGGGCTGCCGGTGTTCGACACCGTGCGCGAGGCGCGTGAGAAGACCGGCGCCGATGCGTCCGTGATCTACGTGCCGCCGCCGGGGGCTGCGGATGCGATCTGCGAAGCCATCGATGCCGAGATCCCGCTGATCGTCTGCATCACCGAAGGCATTCCGGTCATCGACATGGTGCGGGTGAAGCGCTCGCTCGCCGGCTCCAGGTCGCGCCTGATCGGGCCGAACTGCCCGGGCGTCATGACGGCCGGCGAATGCAAGATCGGCATCATGCCCGCCAATATTTTCAAGACCGGCAGCGTCGGCATCGTCTCCCGTTCCGGTACGCTGACCTATGAAGCCGTGTTCCAGACCTCGCAGGAAGGCCTCGGCCAGACCACCGCGGTCGGCATCGGCGGCGACCCGGTCAAGGGCACCGAGTTCATCGACGTGCTGGAAATGCTGCTGGCCGACCCCAAGACCGAATCGATCATCATGATCGGCGAGATCGGCGGTTCCGCCGAGGAGGACGCTGCGCAGTTCCTCAAGGACGAGGCCAAGCGTGGCCGCAAGAAGCCGATGGTCGGATTCATTGCCGGTGTTACTGCACCTCCCGGCCGTCGCATGGGCCATGCCGGCGCGATCATTTCGGGCGGTAAGGGTGACGCCGGTTCCAAGACCGAAGCGATGAAATCGGCCGGTATTACCGTCTCTCCGTCCCCCGCTCGGCTCGGGCATACCCTTGCCGAAATGTTGAAAAACTGATTCAGTTCTTGGTGCTTTTCCGGGCGAAAGTTCGGAGCAGATAGGGTAAACGGTGCCTGACACGCCGATCCGCTGCCGGAGGATCGGTGTCGGCGCCGTTTTCATTTGCGCGAACCGAAATCGCCAGGAACTCAAGTATGTCTCGCCAGGACGCGAACGCAGCCTTTGCCCTCTCCTCCTTTTTGCAGGGCACCAACGCCACCTACATCGACGAAATCTACGCCCGCTACGAGGAAGACCCCTCCTCTGTTGACGCCGAGTGGCAGGAGTTCTTCCGGAGCCTGAAGGACCAGCCAGCCGACGTTCGCAAGAACGCGGAGGGGCCGTCCTGGGCCCGGGACAACTGGCCGGTCGCCCCCCAGGACGAGCTGACCTCGGCGCTCGACGGCAACTGGGCCCAGGTCGAGAAAGCGGTCGGCAGCAAGATCGCCGCGAAGGCGCAGGCCAAGGGGGCTGATCTGTCCTCCGCGGACGTGCTCCAGGCCACCCGCGATTCGGTGCGCGCCCTGATGCTGATCCGCGCCTACCGCATGCGCGGGCATTTCCACGCCAAGCTCGATCCGCTCGGCATCGAGGCGCCCCGCAACCGCGAGGAGCTCGACCCGCGCACCTACGGCTTCAGCGAGGCCGACTTCGACCGCAAGATCTTCCTCGATCACGTGCTGGGCCTCGAATACGGCTCGCTCCGCGAGATCGTCGCGATCTGCGAGCGCACCTACTGCCAGACGCTCGGCGTCGAGTTCATGCATATCAGCAACGCGGCGCAGAAGGCCTGGATCCAGGAACGCATCGAAGGTCCGGACAAGGAGATCTCGTTCACTCGTGAAGGTCGCCGTGCGATCCTGATGAAGCTGATCGAAACCGAAGGCTTTGAAAAGTTCTGCGACATCAAGTTCACCGGTACCAAGCGCTTCGGCCTCGACGGCGGCGAGTCGCTGATCCCCGCACTCGAGCAGATCATCAAGCGCGGCGGCAATCTCGGCGTGAAGGAAATCGTGCTGGGCATGCCGCATCGCGGCCGCCTCAACGTGCTGACGCAGGTGATGGCCAAGTCGCACCGCGCCCTGTTCCATGAGTTCAAGGGCGGCTCGGCGAATCCGGAGGACGTCGAAGGCTCCGGTGACGTCAAGTATCATCTTGGAGCGTCCTCGGACCGCGAGTTCGACGGCAACCGCATCCATCTGTCGCTGACTGCCAACCCCTCGCATCTCGAGATCGTCGACCCCGTCGTGCTCGGCAAGGTGCGCGCCAAGCAGGATCAGCATGGCGATCCGCCGGACCAGCGCATCTCGGTGCTGCCGCTGCTGATGCATGGCGACGCGGCATTTGCCGGCCAGGGCGTGGTTGCCGAGTGTTTCAGCCTGTCCGACCTGAAGGGCTACCGCACCGGCGGCTCGCTGCATTTCATCGTCAACAACCAGATCGGCTTCACCACCTATCCGCGTTATTCCCGTTCTTCGCCTTACCCGTCCGACGTGGCGAAGATGATCGATGCGCCGATCTTCCACGTCAACGGCGACGATCCGGAAGCCGTGGTGTTCGCAGCCAAGGTCGCAATCGAGTTCCGGCAGAAATTCCACAAGCCGGTCGTCATCGACATGTTCTGCTATCGCCGGTATGGCCATAACGAGGGCGACGAGCCGGCTTTCACCCAGCCGGTCATGTACAAGCAGATCGCCTCGCATCCATCGACGCTCTCGATTTATGCGAAGCGGCTGGTTGCCGAGGGCGTCATCACGGAAGGCGAGGTCGAGAAGGCCAAGGCCGATTGGCGCGCGCGGCTGGATGCCGAGTTCGAGGCCGGCACCAGCTACAAGCCGAACAAGGCCGACTGGCTCGACGGCAAGTGGGCCGGCTTCAAGCTTGCCGACCAGGAAGAGGATGCGCGGCGCGGCGTCACCGGCGTCGATCTGCCGATCCTCAAGGAGATCGGCCGCAAGATCACCAAGGTGCCGGATGGTTTCCGCGTTCACCGCACCATCCAACGCTTCCTGGAGAACCGCGCCAAGGCGATCGATAACGGCGTCGGCATCGACTGGGCGACCGGCGAAGCGCTGGCGTTCTGCTCGCTGCTGCAGGAAGGTCATCATGTGCGGCTGTCGGGCCAGGACTCCGAGCGCGGCACGTTCTCGCAGCGCCATTCCGTGCTGATCGACCAGGAAGACGAGAGCCGCTACACGCCGTTCAACCATCTCGGCGGCGAGCAGGGCCACTACGAGGTCATCAATTCGCTGCTCTCCGAAGAAGCGGTGCTCGCCTTCGAATACGGCTTTTCACTGGCTGAGCCCAATGCGCTGGCGATGTGGGAAGCGCAGTTCGGTGATTTCGCCAACGGTGCGCAGGTCGTGTTCGACCAGTTCATCTCCTCGGGCGAGCGCAAATGGCTGCGCATGTCGGGTCTCGTCTGCATGCTGCCGCATGGCTATGAGGGGCAAGGGCCGGAGCACTCCTCGGCGCGCCTCGAGCGCTACTTGCAGATGTGCGCCGAAGACAACATGCAGGTGGTCTATCCGACGACGCCGGCAAACTACTTCCACGTGCTGCGCCGCCAGCTTCATCGCGAGATCCGCAAGCCCCTGGTCCTGATGACGCCGAAGTCGCTGCTCCGCCACAAGCGCGCGGTGTCGCGGCTCGACGAGCTCGCCAAGGGCACGACGTTCCACCGCATCCTGTATGATGACGCCCAGATGCTGCCGACCGAGGCCTTCAAGCTCGTTCCGGACGAGAAGATCCGTCGTATCGTGCTCTGCTCGGGCAAGGTGTATTACGACCTCTACGAGGAGCGCGAGAAGCGCGGCATCGACGACATCTACCTGATGCGTATCGAACAGCTCTATCCGGTGCCGCTGAAGGCGCTGGTCGCCGAGCTCTCGCGCTTCAAGAAGGCCGAGGTGATCTGGTGCCAGGAAGAGCCACGCAACATGGGTGCGTGGCACTTCATCGAGCCCTATCTCGAATGGGTGCTCAACCAGGTGAACGGCGTGAGCCGGCGTCCGCGCTATGTCGGCCGCGCCGCATCCGCCGCGACCGCGACCGGCTTGATGTCGAAGCATCTGGCGCAGTTGAAGGCATTCCTGGACGAAGCTTTGAGCTGACCAATTTTGAACTGCGTCATGCCCCGCCTTGTGCGCAACTGCGCACTGGAGCGGGGCATCCGGTACGCCGTGTCGTCCGTGCTGAGTGCGAACGTCCCGGCTTGCTGGATGGCCTGCCTTACGCGGGCGATGACGTTCAAGACTTTATGACCGCACTGGCGATCCCTTAAGGAAAAGACCATGACTGAAATTCGTGTGCCGACACTCGGCGAATCCGTCACCGAGGCTACCATCGGCCGCTGGTTCAAGAAGGCCGGCGATCCTGTCGCCGTCGACGAGCCGTTGGTGGAGCTCGAGACCGACAAGGTCACCATCGAAGTGCCGGCGCCCTCGGCCGGCACGCTCAGCGAGATCATCGCCGCTGACGGTGCGACGGTCGCGGTGGGCGCGCTGCTCGGACAGATCACCGATGGCGCCGGCGCCGCCAAGCCGACGGCTGCTGCCGCCAGGCCGGCCGCCGCCGCTCCCGCTGCTGCGCCCGCGCCCGCAGCGCCCAAGGCGCCTGCGGCCGATGCGCCGCTCGCCCCGTCGGTGCGGAAGCTTTCGGCCGAGACCGGCATCGACGCCTCGACCGTGCCCGGCTCCGGCAAGGACGGCCGCGTCACCAAGGGCGACATGCTCGCCGCGATCGAGCGCGCCGCCGCGGCGCCGACCCCGGTCAACCAGCCGGCCGCGGCGGTGCAGGTGCGCGCCCCGTCGCCGGCGGATGACGCCGCGCGCGAGGAGCGCGTCAAGATGACCCGCCTGCGCCAGACCATCGCGCGGCGGCTGAAGGACGTGCAGAACACGGCTGCGATGCTGACGACCTTCAACGAGGTCGACATGACCAACGTCATGGCGCTGCGCGCGCACTACAAGGACGTGTTCGAGAAGAAGCACAGCTCCAAGCTCGGCTTCATGGGCTTCTTCACCAAGGCGGTCGTGCAGGCGCTGAAGGACATCCCGGCGGTGAACGCCGAGATCGACGGCACCGACCTGATCTACAAGAACTACTATCACATCGGCGTCGCCGTCGGCACCGACAAGGGGCTTGTCGTGCCCGTGGTCCGCGACTGCGATCAGAAGTCGATCGCCGACATCGAGAAGGGCATCGCCGATTTCGGCCGCCGCGCGCGCGACGGCCAGCTCAAGATCGAGGAGATGCAGGGCGGCACCTTCACCATCACCAATGGCGGCATCTATGGCTCGCTGATGTCGACGCCGATCCTGAACGCACCGCAGTCCGGCATCCTCGGCATGCACAAGATCCAGGAACGGCCGATGGTCGTCGGCGGCAAGATCGAGGTCCGCCCGATGATGTATCTGGCGCTGTCCTATGATCACCGCGTGATCGACGGCAAGGAAGCCGTGACCTTCCTGGTCCGCGTCAAGGAGAGCCTGGAAGATCCGGCGCGGCTGGTTCTCGATCTCTGATATCCAAGCCTGAAAACGCCGTCGCCTGCACGGGCGACGGCGTGTGCGCAAAGATGGAGGCGAGCGTGACGGACAAGGTTGCGATCATCACCGGCGGTAGCCGTGGCATTGGGCGGGCGACGGCGATTGCGGCGGCCGCGCGCGGCTTCCGCGTCGTTGTGGGCTATGCCAGCAACAAGAAGGCCGCCGACGAGGTCGTCGCCCGGATCGAGGCCATGAACGGCAAGGCGATCGCGGTGAAGTGCGACGTCGCCGAGGAGAAGGACATCCTCGCGCTGTTCAAGGCCGCCGACCAGTTCGGCACGCTCGGCGCGCTCGTCAACAATGGCGGCATCGTCGGCAAGAGCGGCGTGCGCGTCGACGAGATGTCGGCCGAGCGCATCCAGCGCGTGATGGCGGTCAACGTCACCGGCTCCATCCTCTGCGCGCGCGAGGCGGTGAAGCGGATGTCGACCAAGCATGGCGGCAAGGGCGGCGTGATCGTCAACCTGTCGTCGGTCGCCGCCAAGCTCGGCTCGCCCAACACCTATGTCGACTATGCCGCCTCCAAGGGCGCGATCGATTCCTTCACCGTCGGCCTCGGCTATGAGGTCGCCGGCGAAGGCATCCGCGTCGCCGCGATCCGTCCCGGCCTGATCGACACCGAAATCCACGCCGCCGGCGGCGAGCCCGACCGCGCCCATCGTCTGGCCCATATGGTGCCGATGAAGCGCGTCGGCACGGCGGAGGAAATCGCCAATGCCATCGTCTGGCTGATGTCCGACGATGCCTCCTACGTGACCTCGGCCATTCTCGATGTGTCCGGCGGACGCTGACACATCTCAACATCTCCTACAGGACTTCCTCTCATGGCTACCTACGATCTCGTCGTCATCGGCACCGGACCGGGCGGTTATGTCTGCGCGGTGCGCGCAAGCCAGCTCGGCATGAAAGTCGCCGTGGTGGAAAAGAATGCCACGCTCGGCGGCACCTGCCTCAATGTCGGCTGCATGCCGTCGAAGGCGCTGCTGCACGCCTCCGAGATGTTCGAGGAAGCCGGGCATTCGTTTGCCAAGATGGGTGTCTCGGTCCCGGCGCCGAAGCTCGATCTGCCCGCGATGATGAACTTCAAGCAGCAGGGCATCGACGGTAACGTCAAGGGCGTCGAATTCCTGATGAAGAAGAACAAGATCGACGTGCTCATGGGCAGCGGCAAGATCCTGGGCACCGGCAAGGTCGAGGTCTCCGCCGACGGCAAATCGCAAGTCATCGAGACCAAGAACATCGTGATCGCCACCGGCTCGGATATCGCACGGCTGAACGGCATCGAGATCGACGAGAAGCGCATCGTGTCGTCGACCGGCGCTCTGTCGCTGGAGAAGGTGCCGGGCAAGCTGCTGATCATCGGCGCGGGCGTGATCGGGCTCGAGCTCGGCTCGGTCTGGCACCGCCTCGGGGCCGAAGTCATGGTCGTCGAATTCCTCGATCGCATCCTGCCTGGCATGGACGGCGAGATCGCACGGCAATTCCAGCGCATTCTTGAAAAGCAGGGATTTGCATTCAAGCTCGGCTCCAAGGTCACGGGCGTCGAAGCAAACGGCAAGGCGCTGCTTGCGAAGGTAGAGCCGGCCGCCGGCGGCGCCGCCGAGACCATCGAAGCCGATGTCGTGCTGGTCTGCATCGGTCGCGTGCCCTACACCGACGGTCTGGGGCTGAAGGAGGCCGGCGTTGCGCTGGACAACCGCGGCCGCGTCCAGATCGATGCCCACTTCGCGACCACCCTGAGGGGCGTCTATGCCATCGGCGATGTCGTCGCCGGCCCCATGCTCGCGCACAAGGCGGAAGACGAGGGCGTTGCGGTTGCAGAAATTCTCGCCGGTCAGGCCGGCCACGTGAACTACGACGTGATCCCAGGTGTGGTGTATACCACGCCGGAAGTGTCTTCCGTCGGCAAGACCGAGGAAGAGTTGAAGCAGGCGGGTGCGGCCTACACCGTCGGGAAGTTTCCCTTTACCGCCAACGGCCGCTCCAAGGTCAACCAGACCACCGACGGTTTCGTGAAGATTCTCGCAGACGCGAAGACCGATCGTGTGCTTGGCGTGCACATTGTCGGTCGTGAAGCCGGCGAAATGATCCACGAAGCGTGTGTGCTGATGGAGTTTGGGGGCAGCGCGGAAGATCTCGCCCGCACCTGCCATGCGCATCCGACCCGCTCCGAGGCCATCAAGGAAGCCGCGCTTGCGGTCGGCAAGCGGGCCATCCATATGTAGGTACGCGCCCTACGCGGAATCGGGCGGGAAACATATGCTGCGCCGCCTTCTTCAACCGGTCTGGGTCCTGCTGGCGATCATCTTCTTGATCGAAGCCTGGCTGTGGGACCATCTCGAGCCGATCGTGGCGCGTGTCGTCGCCGCGATCCCGCTCGCGCGCTTCAAGGAATGGCTGACAGATCGCGTCGACGCGCTGTCGCCGGCAATGACGCTGATCGTCTTCGCCGTACCGATCATCCCGCTGTTTCCGCTGAAACTGGTCGGGCTCTGGCTGCTCACCCACGAATATTGGATGAGCGCGGTGTTCACGCTCCTGTTTGCCAAACTGCTCGGCGTCGGCATCACTGCCTTCGTGTTCGACGTGACGCGCGACAAGCTCTTGGAGATGGCCTGGTTCGAGCGGCTCTATGAGCTCGTGTTGACGATCCGCGCCAGGGCAACTGCGTTGGTCGAGCCGATCAAGCTGCGCCTCAAGAACGTCCTCACTGGCAATGGCGAGGGATGGTCCTCCCGGGTGCTCCGCCTGATCCAGCGCTTCCGCAAGAGCGTGCACGAGGCGCGCTGACCATCACGACCGGCGTTATCTCACTCGCGGTCATTCCAGTATTCCAGAGACGGCGTGTGGATACGGAGCGGCTGCGGCGTACTGGATGGCCCGCCAGCCTGTCATCGGGCTCGCCGAAGGCGAGACCCGGTGGCGGGGCATGACAGCGGAATGTGTGGCGGCAGATTGCTGCGCTGTCCCGCGCGCCGCTATCCGTGCAGATGCAGCAGATGCGGCCACCACATGCCGAGCACGGTCATCACGATGCCGGCCAGCGTCAGCAGGCCGCCGACATAGGCGAGCGCCAGAATGCCCGTGATGATGGTGGCGGAGGCCAGCACGATGCCGATCTGGAAGGCGGCCGAGGCCAGCTCGAAGTGATGGTATTTTGCGGTCGCCTCGTCGCGCTCGTGCTCGGCGTGCTTGGCCTTCTCGGCAAGCTGCTCGGTGCCCTCGCCGGTTTCCGGCTCGGACCGATAGCGCGCCGCGGTCTTCTGCCAGTCTTCGATCTGCTTCTGGATGGCCGCCTTGTTGGCGTCGTCGGCGATCGAGCCCAGCGTGAGCTTGCCCTGCTCGGCCGCGGTCTGCACCACGGTGCGGCGGATGCTCTTGGCCTGGAAGAACGCCCAGAGATTGGCGGCCTCGACATTCTTGCTGATCGCCTCGGTCTGCGCGCCTTTGCCGAGCGTCTCAGAGATCGCAAGGAACAGCGCCAGCACCGCGATCAGAAGGGCGATCTTCTTGTTCTCGCCGGATGCGTGCTCGGCATGCTCCGCATGCTCCATGCTTTCGTGTGCGCTCATGAATTCCTCTCCTGCCTCGGTGCCCCACGATTGACCGAACCGTGCGGCATGCGCAAGAGGCCAGCGCGTTGTGACGGGAGTGTGTCAGGTCGCCAACTCTTGTATCCCGAACGCGGCGCAGCGCGTAAGCGGTGCGACGCAGAGCCGGGCTCCATGGCGTGGGCCCCGGCTCAGCAGTGCATCACAGCGTGCCGCGCTGGTCCGGGGCGCGACGGCTTCTGCGTGAATTCACCGCCGCGGATGCGCGCTGGCGTAGACTTCGAGCAGCCGCTCGGAATCGATGTCGGTGTAGACCTGCGTGGTCGACAGCGAGGAATGGCCGAGCAATTCCTGGATCGCGCGCAAGTCGCCGCCGCGCGACAATAGATGCGTGGCAAAGGAATGCCGGAGTGCATGCGGCGTGGCGCTGTCGGGTAGTCCCAGTGCGCCGCGCAGCCGCTCCATCGCGAGCTGGATGATGCGCGGGCTCAAGGCGCCGCCGCGCGCGCCGACGAAGATCGGCCCTTCGGGTACAAGCGGATGCGGGCACATCGCGACATATTCGGCGACCAGCGCCAGCACGTTTTGCAGCACCGGCACCATGCGCGTCTTGTTGCCCTTGCCGGTGACGACGAGCACGTCGCCTTCACCGGGGCGTGGCACGTCGCGCCGCTTTAGTCCCAAAGCTTCCGAGATCCGCAGGCCCGAGCCGTAGAGCAGGGCCATCACGGCGGCGTCGCGAACGAGAATCCAGGTCTCGCGCTCTTCGCCGGCGCGTTCGTCGGCATCAGTGAGGCGTTTGGCGGATGCCATCGGCAGCGGCTTCGGCAGGCTCTTGGCCACCTTTGGCGCGCGGATCGCCGAGAGCGCGCCGACTTTACCCTTGCCCTCGCGCTCCAGGAAGCGGCCGAACGAGCGCAGGCCGGCAAGCGCGCGCATCAAGGAGCGGCCGGCGACGTCGTCGGCGCGGCGCATCGCCATGAAGGCTCTGATGTCGCTGGCCTCCAATGCGGCGAAGCGCTTCAGCGTCACGGGCTCGCCCCAATGCGCGCAAAGGAAATCCAGGCACTGCCTGAGGTCGCGCGCATAGGCCTCCAGCGTCTTCGGCGACAGCCGCCGCTCGGCGCCGAGGTGCGACAGCCAGCGCATCATCTCCTGCGCGATGCTGTCGTCGGCGCTGGCGAGCTCGATTTGTGGGGCAGCCGCTTTGCTCATGCGCTCTGGACGTAATGATTCCGCACAGTATATCGCATCACACTCGTTTATCGTTCGCTAAGGCCGCCTCGCGCGGCTAGCCTTGAGGCCCCCCGGGTTCCGATTCTCTGGTCATGGATCATTCGCCGCGCAGCAACGCCGTTTCCGCCAACGCGACCCGCATGGTCGACGTGCTGGTGCCGGTCGCGCTCGACCAGACCTATTCCTACCGCGTGCCGCGCGGCATGGAGTTGAAGGCGGGCGATCTCGTCGGCGTGCCGCTCGGCCCGCGCGAGGTGCTGGCGGTGGTGTGGGCGGAGAACGCCAATCCGGATCCGCGCCTGCACAACCGTCTGAAGGACGTCAGCGAAAAGCTCGACGTCCCGCCGCTCAAGAGCGAGCTGCGCGCGCTGGTCAACTGGGTTGCCAACTACACGCTCGGTCCGCGCGGCATGGTTTTGCGCATGTGCCTGCGCATGGGCGAAAATCTCGGGCCCGAGCGGATGCGCGCCGGCGTCCGGCTGGTCGGCGATCCGCCAAGGCGGCTGACGCCGGCGCGGCGGCGCGTGATCGAGGTACTCTCGGATCGTCTGCTGCACGGCAAGTCCGATGTCGTGAAGGAGGCCGGCGTCTCGGCCGGGGTGATCGACGGCCTCGTCGATGAAGGCACCCTGACGGTCGAGCCGTTGCCGCCGCCGCCGCCACCACCGGCGCCCGACCCCGCCTACGGCCAGCCGGAATTCAGTCATCTCCAGCGCGCGGCGGTCGATGCGATGCGCGCGCTTGCGGCCAACGGCACCTTCCATGTCGCGCTGCTGGACGGCGTCACCGGCTCGGGCAAGACCGAGGTCTATTTCGAGGCGGTCGCCGAGACCATCCGCCGTGGCAAGCAGTCGTTGATCCTGATGCCCGAGATCGCACTCACCGGCCAGTTCCTCGATCGCTTCGCACGCCGTTTCGGCGTGCGCCCGCTGGAATGGCATTCGGAGCTCACCCCGCGCACCCGCGCGCGCAACTGGGCGGCGATCTCGGAAGGCAGCGCGCCGGTCGTGGTCGGCGCGCGCTCGGCGCTGTTTCTTCCCTACGCCAATCTCGGCCTCGTCGTCGTCGACGAAGAGCACGACCAGGCCTATAAGCAGGACGACGGCGTGCATTATCACGCCCGCGACATGGCGGTGGTGCGGGCGCATATCGCAAAAATTCCGATCGTGCTGGCGTCTGCGACGCCGTCGGTCGAGTCCGAGGTCAATGCGCGCAAGGGACGCTATCAGCGCATCGCGCTGCCCTCGCGCTTCGGCGGCCAGCACATGCCGCATATCGAGGCGATCGACCTGCGCCGTGAGCAGCCGGCGCGCGGCCGCTTCATCTCGCCGCGACTTGCCAGCGAGATCCGGACCGCGATCGAGCGGCGCGAGCAGGCGCTGTTGTTCCTCAATCGTCGCGGCTACGCGCCGCTGACGCTGTGCCGCGCCTGCGGCCATCGCTTCGCCTGCACCATTTGCGATGCCTGGCTGGTCGATCACAGATTCCGCCAGCGGCTGGTCTGCCATCACTGCGGCTTCTCGATGCCGCGGCCGAACGTCTGCCCGCATTGCGCGGCCGAAGAATCTCTGGTCGCGGTCGGGCCCGGCGTCGAGCGCTTGCAGGAGGAGGCGGCGGCGCTGTTCCCGCAAGCCCGCGCCATGGTGCTGTCGAGCGATCTCATTACCTCGATCGAGACGATGCGCTCGGAGCTGAATGAAATTGCCGAGGGCCGCGTCGATATCATCATCGGAACCCAGCTCGTCGCCAAGGGCCACAATTTTCCGCGGCTCAATTTGGTCGGTGTGGTCGATGCGGATCTCGGCCTCAGCAACGGCGATCCGCGCGCCGCCGAGCGCACTTGGCAGCTGCTCAACCAGGTGATCGGCCGTGCCGGCCGCGAGCAGGGTCGCGGTGTCGGCTATCTCCAGACCCATCAGCCCGAGCATCCCGTGATGAAGGCGCTGATCGCCTGCGATCGCGAGGCGTTCTACAACAGCGAGATCGAGCTGCGCGAGCGCACGCTCTATCCGCCGTTCGGGCGGCTCGCGGGCCTGGTCATTTCCGCCGGCGATCGCCCGAGTGCGGAGGGATTTGCGCGCCGCCTCGTAGCGGTCGCGCCGCGCGACGAGCGCGTGAAGGTACTGGGCCCTGCCGAGGCGCCGCTCGCCGTGATCAAGGGCCGCTATCGCTTCCGTATCCTGGTGAAATCAGCGCGCGGCTTCGATCTCTCGGATTACTTGCGCAACTGGCTCGCGGTGTGCCCGAAGCCGACAGGCAATCAGAAGCTGGAAGTCGACGTCGACCCGCAGAGCTTTTTGTAGGGCCACCGCTCTCTCCCCGTCATTGCGAGGAGCCCTTGCGACGAAGCAATCCAGAGTCCCTCCCCGGCAAGATTCTGGATTGCTTCGCTTCGCTCGCAATGACGGTGGAGAGAGTACGCACGTCACTCTCATCTCGTGCCCCGGACGCAGCGCAGCGTCTCTTCGACGGTGCGCTGCAGAGCCGGGGCCCATGTCTCCACACATTGCCGTGTGGCTGTTCTGGGTCCCGGCTCTGCGCCGCGACGCCAAGCGGCGTTGCAGCTTGTCCGGGACACGAGCGGCAATGACGGCAAACAAAAAGCCCGTGGTCCCCCAAGACCACGGGCTTGTTTCACGCGCGCATCAAACTGCTCACGTCCTTCTGGACGGTGATGAAAACTGCGCGTGTGGACTGAGGCGCTTCTCGCGCCGTCAGGAGACGACCTCTGCGGTGACGCGGCCGACGCCGGCGCCGGTCAGGCCGATGGCGCGAGCAGCGCCGGTAGAGAGGTCGAGGACACGGCCGCGAACGAACGGGCCGCGGTCATTGATGGTGACGATCACGCTCTGGCCGCCATGGGTGACACGAACCTTGGTGCCGAATGGCAGCGAACGGTGCGCTGCGGTCATGGCGTTCTGGTTGAAGCGCTGGCCCGACGCGGTGCGACTGCCGGACTCATTGCCGTAATAGGAGGCCATGCCCGAGAAGCTGTGGCTGGAACCCGAGGAGGGCGCCACGGAGGCGCTGGCATTCATCCAGGAGCCCGCATTGGACGTGTCGCTGGTATTGGCCTCGTGCTGGCGGTGGTGGTGCCGGTAATGGTGATGCCGGGATTTGGCGGATGCTTCGGTGGCAGTTCCACCGATGACGAGAGTTGCCGCGACCAAAGCGATCGCGGCGCGCGGCCGGGTTGCGAACCCCGGCATCTTCGATGACAACATTTATAGGTCCCTACGCTAGTATTGCCACATGTGTGGCCAGTGGAGCCCCCATCAGTTTGTGAGCGCTTGCGCGTTTCACGTTGCAATGCGGCATGAATTGGGCAGTAATTTCGCTATGTGCCCGGATGAAATATCTTGTCATCTGGCCAGATATTCGAGAGCCGTTCAGTGAGCTCTGATGTTAACGACAGGTTAACCGATCGAGTACCTGCGAATACTGTAAAACCAAGTCATCGCGAGGCGCGTTGAGAATTTGATAAGTAATTGACCAAGTGGAGCAGCAACGCCGCGTTCACGCCTCTGCGACATGTGTTCATGGCCGCTATGCGCTGAGGACAGGAACCAATGACGTCGAGGCGGCGCGAGGGCCTATCGGGGTGGCGGCGAGAACGTAGCTGATGACGCCTGCCTCCGACCAAGGCAGGACGGAGAGCCGCAGCCTTTAATTTGGCGTCATGTTGCACCTGCGCGCCTGCTATGTTAGCAAAGCCGCGATTTTAACGAGCCGGCACTTCCCTGTGTCGGTCGAAAATCGAAGTCCCGCTTGAATTCCAAGGGCTTGGATCGCTAGGCGCCGCTTCGTGGCGACGGTTTTTCCCTTGCGAGTTTGACAGCTATAAAGAGCGCGTCTGTGGCTGCAGAAGATACGTCCGTTTCAGGTGTGTCCGGCCGTTATGCAACGGCCTTGTTTGAACTGGCCCGCGACCAGAATGTGGTCGATGCGGTCAAAGCCGATCTCGACAGGTTCGGCACCATGCTCAGCGAAAGCGCCGATCTGAAGCGCCTCGTCCGCAGCCCGGTGTTCTCCGCCGATGCACAGTCCAAGGCGCTCGCCGCTGTGCTGGACAAGGCCGCCATCACCGGCATTTCCGCCAATTTCCTGAAAGTTCTGACGGCCAACCGCCGGCTGTTCGCGGTGGCCGACGTGATCCGCGCCTACAGCGCGCTGGTCGCCAAACATAAAGGCGAGGCCTCTGCCGACGTGACCGTCGCGGAGCAGCTCTCGGACAAGAATCTCGACGCCCTCAAGGCCGCCCTCAAATCGGTGACCGGCAAGGACGTCGCGCTCAACGTGAAAGTTGACCGCTCGATCATCGGCGGCCTCGTCGTCAAGCTTGGCAGCCGCATGATCGATAGTTCGCTTCGCACCAAACTCAATTCGATCAAGCACGCGATGAAAGAGGCAGGCTGATGGACATCCGCGCCGCGGAAATTTCCGCGATCCTCAAGGACCAGATCAAGAATTTCGGCCAGGAAGCTGAAGTCTCCGAAGTCGGACAGGTGCTGTCCGTCGGCGACGGTATCGCTCGCGTCTACGGTCTGGACAACGTTCAGGCCGGTGAAATGGTCGAGTTCGAGAACGGCACCCGCGGCATGGCGCTGAACCTCGAAACCGACAACGTCGGCGTGGTCATCTTCGGCGCCGACCGCGAGATCAAGGAAGGCCAGACCGTCAAGCGCACCCGCGCCATCGTGGACGCGCCGGTTGGCAAGGGCCTTCTCGGCCGCGTCGTCGACGCGCTCGGCAACCCGATCGATGGCAAGGGTCCGATCCAGGCCGACAAGCGCATGCGCGTCGACGTCAAGGCGCCCGGCATCATTCCGCGCAAGTCGGTGAGCGAGCCGATGGCGACCGGCCTCAAGGCGATCGACGCCCTGATCCCGATCGGTCGCGGCCAGCGCGAGCTGATCATCGGCGACCGCCAGACCGGCAAGACCGCGATCGCGCTCGACACTATCCTGAACCAGAAGCCGCTCAACGCGCAGCCGGACGAGAACATCAAGCTGTACTGCGTCTACGTCGCGATCGGCCAGAAGCGCTCCACCGTCGCGCAGTTCGTGAAGGTGCTCGAAGAGCAGGGCGCGCTGGAATATTCGATCATCGTCGCCGCCACCGCCTCCGATCCGGCGCCGATGCAGTACATCGCCCCCTTCACCGGCTGCACCATGGGCGAGTACTTCCGCGACAACGGCATGCATGCCGTCATCATCTATGACGACTTGTCCAAGCAGGCCGTCGCCTACCGCCAGATGTCGCTGCTGCTGCGCCGCCCGCCGGGCCGCGAAGCCTATCCGGGCGACGTGTTCTACCTGCACTCCCGCCTGCTCGAGCGCGCGGCGAAGCTCAACAAGGACCAGGGCTCGGGCTCGCTGACGGCGCTGCCTGTCATCGAAACCCAGGCCAACGACGTGTCGGCCTACATCCCGACCAACGTCATCTCGATCACCGACGGCCAGATCTTCCTGGAAACCGACCTGTTCTTCCAGGGCATCCGCCCTGCCGTGAACGTCGGTCTGTCGGTGTCGCGCGTCGGCTCCTCGGCGCAGACCAAGGCCACCAAGAAGGTCGCCGGCAAGATCAAGGGCGAGCTCGCGCAATACCGCGAAATGGCGGCGTTCGCGCAGTTCGGCTCCGACCTCGACGCCTCGACCCAGCGCCTGCTCAACCGCGGCTCGCGCCTGACCGAGCTCTTGAAGCAGCCGCAGTTCTCGCCGCTGAAGATGGAAGAGCAGGTCTGCGTGATCTGGGCCGGCACCAACGGCTATCTCGATCCGCTCCCGCTCAACAAGGTGAAGGCGTTCGAGGACGGCCTGCTGTCGCTGCTGCGCGGCAAGAACGTCGAGATCCTCAATTCGATCCGCGACAGCCGCGACCTCTCCGACGACACCGCCGCCAAGCTGAAGTCGGTGGTCGAGGGCTTCGCGAAGAGCTTTGCCTGATAGCGCGGCCGGGCAACCCGGCCACGCGTTTCGCTTGACGTAACAAATGAAGAGCGCGTGCCCGGCACACGGCCGGGCATGACGATAGGGATAGGCTAGCGGTCTGATCGGTCGGACCGTCGGGGTGAACGAAGAATGGCGTCTCTCAAAGACATGCGGGTCCGCATCGCCTCCACCAAGGCGACGCAGAAGATCACCAAGGCCATGCAGATGGTGGCGGCCTCGAAGCTGCGCCGCGCCCAGACTGCCGCCGAAGCAGCGCGTCCCTATGCGGACAAGATGTCTGCCGTGATCGCCAATATCGCCAGCGCCGCCGCTGGATCGCCCGGCGCGCCTGCGCTGCTCACGGGCACCGGCAAGGATCAGGTCCACCTGCTCCTGGTCTGCACCGGTGAGCGCGGCCTCTCCGGCGCGTTCAACTCCTCGATCGTGCGTCTGGCGCGCGAGCGCGCGCTGGCGCTGATGAACGAGGGCAAGGAAGTCAAATTCTTCTGCGTCGGCCGCAAGGGCTATGAGCAGCTCCGCCGTCTGTTCGAGAAGCAGATCGTCGAGCATCTCGACCTTCGCAGCGTCCGTCAGCTCGGCTTCGTCAACGCCGAGGACATTGCGAAGAAGGTGCTCGCCCGTTTCGACGCCGGCGAATTCGACGTCTGCACGCTGTTTTATTCCCGCTTCAAGTCGGTGATCGCGCAGATCCCGACCGCCCAGCAGATCATCCCATTGGTGGTCGAAGAGGGCGGTGCGACCAGTGCCACGTCCTACGAATACGAGCCGGAGGAGGACGAGATCCTCACCCGCCTGCTGCCGCGAAATCTCGCGGTGCAGATCTTCCGTGCACTCCTGGAGAACAACGCCTCGTTCTACGGCGCGCAGATGAGCGCAATGGACAACGCCACTCGCAATGCGGGCGAAATGATCCGCAAGCAGACCCTGGTCTACAACCGAACCCGTCAAGCCCAGATCACCAAGGAGCTGATCGAGATCATCTCCGGCGCCGAGGCGGTCTAGCGCACCAATCAACCGACGGTCGTTCAAGTACAGAATTTCGAAGGAGAACCATTCATGGCCACAGCAGCTAACCAGATCGGTCGCGTCACCCAGGTCATGGGCGCCGTTGTCGACGTGCAGTTCGAGGGCCACCTGCCCGCCATTCTCAATTCGCTGGAGACCAAGAACGGCAACAATCGCCTGGTGCTGGAAGTCGCGCAGCACCTCGGTGAGTCCACGGTGCGCACGATCGCGATGGATGCCACCGAAGGCCTGGTGCGCGGCCAGGAAGTGACCGATACCGGCCAGCCGATTGCCGTTCCCGTCGGAGACGGCACGCTCGGTCGCATTATGAACGTAATCGGCGAGCCGATCGACGAAGCTGGTCCGATCAAGGCCGAGGGCATTCGCGCGATCCACCAGGAAGCGCCGACCTATACCGACCAGTCCACTGAGGCTGAAATTCTCGTCACCGGCATCAAGGTCGTCGATCTTCTTGCTCCGTACGCCAAGGGCGGCAAGATCGGCCTGTTCGGCGGCGCCGGCGTCGGCAAGACCGTGCTGATTCAGGAGCTGATCAACAACGTCGCTAAGGCGCACGGCGGTTACTCCGTGTTCGCCGGCGTCGGCGAGCGTACCCGCGAGGGCAACGACCTCTATCACGAGTTCATCGAGTCCAAGGTCAACGCCGATCCGCACAATCCGGATCCGAGCGTGAAGTCGAAGTGCGCGCTGGTGTTCGGCCAGATGAACGAGCCGCCGGGCGCGCGCGCCCGCGTCGGTCTGACGGGTCTCACCGTCGCCGAGCACTTCCGCGACCAGGGCCAGGACGTGCTGTTCTTCGTCGACAACATCTTCCGCTTCACGCAAGCCGGTTCGGAAGTGTCGGCGCTGCTCGGCCGTATTCCTTCGGCGGTGGGTTATCAGCCGACGCTCGCCACCGACATGGGCGCGCTCCAGGAGCGCATCACCACCACGCAGAAGGGCTCGATCACCTCGGTGCAGGCCATTTACGTTCCGGCTGACGACTTGACCGACCCGGCGCCCGCGACCTCGTTCGCGCACTTGGACGCCACCACGGTGCTGTCGCGCGCAATTTCGGAAAAGGGCATCTATCCGGCGGTTGACCCGCTCGACTCGACCTCGCGCATGCTCTCCCCGCTGGTCGTCGGCGAGGAGCACTACGCCGTCGCCCGTCAGGTCCAGCAGGTGCTGCAGCGCTACAAGTCGCTCCAGGACATCATCGCCATTCTCGGCATGGACGAGCTTTCGGAAGAGGACAAGCTGACGGTGGCCCGCGCCCGCAAGATCGAGCGCTTCCTATCGCAGCCGTTCCACGTCGCCGAAGTCTTCACCGGCTCGCCCGGCAAGTTCGTCGAGCTCGCGGACACCATCAAGGGCTTCCGCGGCCTCTGCGAAGGCAAGTACGACCATCTCCCGGAAGCCGCCTTCTACATGGTCGGCACCATCGAAGAGGCGGTCGAGAAGGGCAAGAAGCTGGCTGCCGAGGCGGCCTAAGCAGCGAATGCCGAAATAGGGAGTGGCGACTGGCTGCTCCCTGGTTCGCCACTCACCATTCGCTACTCACCATTCGCAGGTTTCCTTTCCATGGCCACCTTCCACTTCGATCTCGTCTCTCCCGAAAAGCTCGCCTTCGCCGGCGAGGTCGATCAGGTCGACGTTCCCGGCTGGGAAGGTGATTTCGGCGTGCTCGCCGGACATGCGCCGGTGGTGGCCGCGGTGCGGCCGGGCATCCTGACCATCTTCATCGGCGGCCAGAAGCAGAAGGTCATCGTGCTCGGCGGTTTGGCCGAGGTCTCCGACAACCGTCTGACGGTGCTTGCCGACGTTGCGACCTCGATCGATGAGCTCGACCGGGCGCAGTTCGCCGACACGATCGCGCAGATGCAGGAGAAGCTTTCTGAGAAGGAGGGCTCCGAGCTCGACCACGCGGTCGAGCGGCTCGACCACTTCAAGAGCATCCAGCACGAGCTCAACACCACGGCTATGCACTAAGCCCCGGGGCACCGCTCCGGGGCTCGAACTGGAAATAGTTGAATAAACTCAGCGCTCGTCACACCCGTGACGGGCGCTGAAACCTTGTTGCACCGCGTCTTGGATAACGGCATTCTGCTGCGGCAGACGGAGTTCCAGGGCTGGTACAGATGAAACGCAAGATCGCGGCGATCTTCGCGGCTGATATTGCCGGTTATTCCAGACGGGTCGCGGAAGACGAAGAGGAGACGCTGCGGCGTCTCGCGTCTTGTCGGGCCGTCGTCGACGATTTCATCGCGAAAGCTGGCGGGCGGATCTTCAATACCGCCGGCGATGCCGTGCTCGCGGAATTCCCGAGCGCGGTGGACGCGGTGCGCTGAACCCCGACGGCGACCGCGGCAGCCTCGACGCAGGCTCCGCCGCCGGCCGCCGCCAAGTTTCCGGCCGACTCCGTCCCCTTCGTCAACGAGCGCGTCCGCAACTACCTGGCTGGCGAATATTCCGCTGCCGGAGACTACAAGGCCTTCGCGCTCAATGTCGGGGGCTTCACGGGCTCCGCGTTGCACCAGCCGAACGAGGAGGCCGCGCGCAAATGCGCCAAGCGCGACAGCGATTGCCACGTCATCGCGATTGGCCCCTTCACGGTTGGCCCGATCGATTGAAGCGGGCTCGCGGCCTCTGGTCGAGGACTTGCATCGTGGCGCGACCCCGCGCCTGACGATGCCGAAGTCGGGCAACCGCGGCGGCAAGAACCGCGCCGCCCGGCGACTGCCACCATTCCGGGTACATCATCGCTACCGCCATCGCGCGCTGACCGGAGTTTAGGCGTTGGCGCTTGACGTTGTTCGAGACGATCTTACCTTCGTATAGGGCTCCCATGAGCAAGGAGACCGCGCCTTGAACGTTCTTTGCCAGCTCCTCCTCTCGAGCGCTCTTGGCCTGCTGCCAACGCTCGTCCATGCGCAGGAAGGTGAGCAGAACCAGGCCGCTCATCGCCACCATCCCGCGCAGGATCAGCTTCTGCACGAGAGGTTTTATTCGACGTGGCACATGCCTGATAACCCGGCGTTCAGCTGTTGCAATAATGCGGACTGCTACCCGACCGAAATCAAATCTGTCGACGGCAAGATCTATGCGAAGCGCCGGGAGGACGGGAAATACATTCTCATTCCGCCCCAGAAAATAGAGCGGAACAGGGATAACCCCGACGGCCGCAATCACCTTTGCGCTCCACCGCCGGGCTTCGCGAAGAACCCCGTCGATACCGTCTACTGCTTCGCGTTGGGGGGCGCCACGTGAAATGTTGGTGAATGGCAGGATGCCTTAACCGGAAGTCCACATAGCTCACGCTCGCGCTGCTGCCGTCACCGAAGCGGACAGACAAAGCCGTGATCATCGGATTACGGTTGGCTGATCCGCACACCAATGCACGTGGCAACGTTCACGGCGGGCTGCGCAGATCGGGCAATGGCTCACCGTGGAAAGCGACGTCATCAAAACCGGCAGGACGATCTGCTTCGCACAAAGCCTAATCAAGGCCGACGACAGCGTAATCGTTCGGGCGAACGCTACGTTCCGCGTGGTGCCGAAGCACGAGGGCGACACCCATCCCCGCTAGCCCGTCAATGCACTCACGTCACCAGCGCAACGGGCAGAGGCGACAGGCGAGGCCATAGGAAGGCCGCCCAGGGCCCGGGGCGGCAGCACCGGCGGCCACGCGGCGCAGCCAGCCGGGCTATCCACAAGGGAAGCGGCGAACGGGCAGAACTCCAGTCGGGACCAGCGGGGAGAGGTGAACTCCTGATGCCGCACGGTTCAGCCTGGTCGCATCGTGCAAAGGGCGCTACCGATCGACATTGCGGCGATTTGCGCCCCGCCGCTGATTTTGCCCGGGGAATCAGTGGCTTCTCTGAACCCACAGCGCATCGTGCCGGCGGTTTGCCCGCTCCTTTGCATGGGGTTGTTTTTCGATATTTTAGGTTGCGAAGCGCGCGAAGTGCTGCGCTACCGCGCGATAAACCTCGCGGCGGAACGGCACCACGAGATCGGCGACGCGGTCCAGATGCTCCCAGCGCCAGGCATCGAACTCCGCGGGCTGGCCGTTGCGCGGCGTCAAAGGATCGATCTCCTCGTCGCGTCCGGTGAAGCACAGCGCAAACCATTTTTGCCGCTGACCGCGGAATTTCGCCAGGCGATGCGTTTGCGGTCCGTCATAGGATGGGAATTCGTAAGTGAGCCAATCGGTCTCGCCGAGATACTCGGCACTCTTGACGCCGGTCTCTTCCCAGAGTTCGCGCATGGCGGCATCGCGCAGGTTCTCGCCTTCGTCGACGCCGCCCTGCGGCATCTGCCAGTCCAGTCCCGGCAGGATGATCTCCGGGCCGTCACCCCGGAAGCGATGGCCGATCAGCACCAGGCCGTCGGCATTGAACAGCGCGATCCCGACATTGGGACGATAGGGTTTCTGATCGGACACGGACTTCTTTCTTTGTCATTTTCTTTGTCATTCCGGGGCGCGCCACGGGGACCGCGCGGAGCGCGGCCCGATGACAGGCTCCACGCCAGCCCGGAATCCATAACCACAGGCGGCAGGCGGTTGAAAGCTCGTCCGACTAAAGCATGATCCGGAAAAGTGTGAAGCGGTTTTCCCTCGCGACAAACGCGGAACGCGTTTGCGCGGAGATCATGCGCAAACAACAACCTAAAGCGCGATGACGATTCATCCTAATCTCATCGCGCTTTAGTCGTCCGCGAGCGCGGCAAATTCCTGCACCACGCGATCATAGACCGGGCGCTTGAAGGGAATGATCAGCGAGGAAAGATTCTTCATCGGCTCCCAGCGCCAGCTGACGAATTCCGCCTTGTGGCCGCCGCCGCCGGGATTGGCGACGTCGATCTCGCTGTCCTTGCCAGTGAAGCGCATGGCGTACCATTTCTGGCGCTGGCCGCGGTAACGGCCTTTCCAGGCACGGCCCGCTACGGTGCGCGGAATGTCGTAGGTGAGCCAGTCTGCGACCTCGCCGAGCCGTTCCACCGAGCGCACGCTGGTCTCCTCGTAAAGCTCGCGCCTGGCGGCCTCCCACGTATCCTCACCGGGATCGACACCGCCCTGCGGCATCTGCCAGACATGGGTCTCGTCGACATGCTCGATGCCGCCGGCGCGGCGCCCGATGAAGACCAGTCCGTGCTTGTTGAGAAGCATTACCCCGACGCAGGTGCGGTAGGGCAGATCCTCGTAACGCGCCATTCCGCCAAACCTCTCGCCACTCGTGGCCGACCCTTTCGGCCCCGTGGGACCTGCCGTGCCAATCCGTTGATTCAGCTGGATTTTGATTTCAACATCGCGGTTGTCAATGGCACCAGCAGGACACCGCGGTCGGGAAGCGTCTTGATCCAGGCGCCGATTCGCTCGATCGAGACGGGAAGGGCGGAGGCGGTGCCGATCGCGACGCCGCGCTCGCGGGCGACGGATTCGAGCCTGTTCAGGGCGCGGTCGATCTCGGCGCCGGTCGGTACCGCGTCGATCGCGATGTCGCCCTTGCCGAACGGCATGGCCTGGCTTGCGGCGGCCTGGGGCGCGACGCTGCGCGGCGAGGAGCCGTCGTCGAAGAAGCCGAGGCCGCGCTTGGCCGCCTCGCGTACGATCGGCTGCATCGCCGCGTCGGTGGCAATGAAACGCGCGCCCATGAAATTGGCGAGGCCCGCATAGCCCTGCATCCGGCTCAGGTGCCAGTACAGCCGGTCCATGTTCTGGTCGGCGCTGAGCGAGGTGAGCAGGGTCTGCGGGCCCGGATCATTGTCGGGGAAGTCGTAGGGCTCCATCGGGATCTGGAGGAAGATCTCGTGGCGCTGGGCGCGGGCGCGCTCGGCGAACTTGCCGGGATCGGCGCCATAGGGGGTGAAGGCCAGCGTCACCGCGCCCGGCAGTTTCATGATCGCATCGGCGGTCTTGGCGGCGCCGACGCCGAGCCCGCCGATGACGATCGCGACAACCGGCGTATTGGCCGCCTTGGCGCGATCGGCGTCCGCCGCATAGGCAGTGAACGGTTTCAGATCGGCGGCTGCGACCGGGATCATGCCGTAGCGCGACTTCTCGAGCAGCCGCTGGTCGACCCCGGACATGACGGCGGGCGCTGCGGCGGCTGGCTCGCCTTTGTCGGCAGCCTCGCTGCCGCTGCCGATCACGACGTCATGGCGGGCGCCGCTGGAGCCGTCGATGATGGTGACGGTCTTCTGGTCGCCGCTTGCCGCCTGCTTCGGCGCCGCCTTGGTCTCGTGGCCCGAACTTTCGGGCGCGGCGGCCGCCGGCTTGTCCTCGGCCGCCTTCTGCTCGCGGATGGCAACGCGCGCGATCGGCTCGCCGCCGAGCGGGTCCTTATGAAAGATGGCAAAGCCGGCAAAGGTCGCGAGAAACAGGAGAAGCAGGACGGCGAGCGCCTGGAGCCCCGTGAACGGCAGCCGCAGCCGGCGTTTC
Organism: Bradyrhizobium sp. CB82; assembly: GCF_029714405.1. Classification (NCBI taxonomy): domain Bacteria; kingdom Pseudomonadati; phylum Pseudomonadota; class Alphaproteobacteria; order Hyphomicrobiales; family Nitrobacteraceae; genus Bradyrhizobium; species Bradyrhizobium sp. CB82. The sequence continues at coordinate 403,466 of NZ_CP121650.1, forward strand.
CGGCGCGGCTTGTCTTGTCCGAGCGGGGCGCTCAGATCATCGGCCGTTTCAGTCATGCGCGATCCCGAATCACTCAGGCCGACGATACCACGGCCGGGTCAAGCGGCGGCAGGCCGTGGGTGTACCGGGCTCAAGCCCTCCCAGCAAAAAAGGCGGCTCATGGAGCCGCCCTTTTGTCGAGACCGCGCGATTTCCGCGTTGTGTCAGTTCGCCGCTTTTGGCTTGTCGGCCACGGCCTTGCTGTCACCGGGCGTGGGTGCCGCAGAGGCGCTGTTCTTGATGCCGTGCAGGAGATCGTCGGCCATCTTGAGCGCCTTGTCGTCCTTGGCATCCGGCGGAACGTAGGACTGCGAGCCGGTCTTCTCGTCGCCGTCATTCTTGAGGTGGCCGCGCAACGAGGCCTCGCCCTTGGTGTCGGTACGGGACTTCAGCTCGTCCGGCACGTCCTGGAGCACTTCGATGTCGGGCACGATGCCCTTGGCCTGGATCGACTTGCCCGACGGCGTGTAGTAGCGCGCCGTGGTCAGCCGCAGCGCGCCGTTGCCGCTGCCGAGCGGAATGATGGTCTGCACCGAGCCCTTGCCGAAGGAGCGCGTGCCGACGATGGTCGCACGCTTGTGGTCCTGCAGCGCGCCGGCGACGATTTCTGAAGCCGAGGCCGAGCCGCCATTGACCAGCACGATCACCGGCTTGCCCTTGGTCAGGTCGCCCGGATGAGCGGAGCGGCGCTGCGTCTCCTCGGCATTGCGGCCACGGGTCGACACGATCTCGCCGCGCTCCAGGAAGGAGTCGGACACGGTGACCGCTTCCTCAAGAAGGCCGCCGGGGTTGTTGCGGAGGTCGATGACGTAGCCCTTCAGCTTGTCTCCGATCTGATTCGAAAGATTGGCGATTTCCTTCTTCAGGCCTTCGGTGGTCTGCTCGTTGAAGGTGGTGATGCGGATATAGGCGATGTCGTCGGCCTCGACGCGCGCGCGCACCGAGCGGACGCGGATGTTGTCGCGCACCAGCGTGACCTCGATCGGATTGTCGACGCCCTTGCGGATGATCTTGAGCTTGATCTTGGTGTTGACGGGGCCGCGCATCTTCTCGACCGCCTGGTTCAGGGTCAGGCCCTGCACCGCTTCGTCGTCGAGATTGGTGATGATGTCGTTGGCCATGACGCCGGCGCGGGAGGCCGGGGTGTCGTCGATCGGCGAGACCACCTTGATCAGGCCGTCCTCCATGGTGACCTCGATGCCGAGGCCGCCGAACTCGCCGCGGGTCTGCACCTGCATGTCACGGAAGCTCTTGGCGTCCATGTAGCTGGAGTGCGGATCGAGGCCGGAGAGCATGCCGCTGATGGCCGATTCGATCAGCTTGGTGTCGTCGGGCTTTTCGACATAGTCGGAACGCACGCGCTCGAACACGTCGCCGAACAGATTGAGCTGGCGGTACGTGTCCGCGGTCGCGGCGCGCGCGCTCGAGCCCATGAACACCGCGCGCGGCTGGGTCACGAACAGCGTCAGCGCCGCACCGGTGGCCGCGCTGAGGAGGATAACTGAAGTCTTGCGCATCATCCGCGAACCTTCTCGCCTTCATTTGCGGCCCACCATGGGCCTGGATCGATTGGAGTGCCGTCTTTGCGGAACTCGACATAGAGCACGGGTTCATTCGCATTGGTGGCGAGAATGGAGGCGACTTGAGATGTCGACCCCATGGTCGCGACCGGCTCCCCCGTGAGCACAAACTGTCCGATGTTTACCGAAATGCGCTCCATCCCGGCGATCAGGACATGATACCCGCCCCCAGCGTTAAGGATCAAGAGTTGTCCATAGCTGCGGAACGGGCCGGAATAGACCACCCAGCCGTCACACGGCGTCGTGACCTGGGAGCCGGGCCTACTTGCCAAAGAAATGCCCTTTTGTACGCCGCCGAGGCCGTCGGAACCGCCGAAATCCCTGATCTTGGTACCGTTGACAGGCAGGGGCAGTAGGCCCTTGGCAGAGGCGAAGGCGATTGCTGGGCTGGTCCGGGAACGGTCCTTGAAGGCGGCCGGCCCTGGCTTGGCGTTGGCGGCGGCCTTTGCCTCGGCCTGCTTTGCGGCCTCGGCCGCCTTCTCAGCAGCCTTGGCGGCGCTTTGCAGGTCCTGCTCCATCTTGGTGATCAGGCCCTGGAGGTCGCCCACCTGCCGGGAGAGCGTCATGGCGCGCGCATTCTCGGCATCGAGGTCCTTTTCCCGCGAGGCCTGTTGGCGCTGCCGCTCGTCGACGAGGGCTGCAAGCCTCGTCTGATCGTTGCGGACCTTGTCGCGGTCGGAGGCGAGCTGGTCGCGCTCGGTTGCGATGGTCTTGCGCAAGGCCACGAGCTCGCCGAGTTCGCTTGCGATCTTTTCGGCGCGGCCACGCAGTTCCGGAACCACGGCGCCGAGCAGCATCGCCGTGCGCAGCGATTGCAGCGCGTCCTCGGGCCGTACCAGGAGCGCCGGCGGCGTCCTTCGTCCGGCGCGCTGGAGCGCGGCCAGGACCTCGACCATCTCGGCGCGCCGCGACACGAGCGAAGCGCGCATCTCCTGCTCGCGTCCATTGAGCGCGGTCAGCCGCTGCTCGGCCTCGCCGATCTTGGTCTCGACGGTGCGGACATTGGCGGCGGTGTCGATCAGCTGCTGGTTGAGCTGGGTGCGGTCCTGACCGAGCGAGGCGATCTCGGCCTTCAGTTTGGCCTGCGCCTCCTCGGCGCTCTTCTGCCGCTGCCGCGCGGCTTCGAGCTCCTGCTCGCGCTGCTTGATCGCATCCTCCGAGATCGCGGCAGTCGTCTGCGGCGCGGGCGTCGCCGTCTGCGCGGCCGCCGGCGCAAGGTGGCTGCCGGCAAAGCCTGCGATCAGCAACAGGTTGAAAAGCGGCGCCCGCATCTCGTCGGAAAAGGTGCTCGTTGAGGCGCGGATCACGCGCGATGATAGGGATGGCCGGCCAGGATGGTTGCGGCCCGATAAAGCTGTTCCAGGAGCATGACGCGGACCATTTGGTGCGGCCATGTCGCCGAGCCGAACGCGATCGCGAGCTTGGCCTTACGGCGCAATTCGGGCGAAAGTCCGTCCGCCCCGCCGATGATGAATATTGTATGCGCGCTACCCTCGTCGCGCCAGCGGCCGAGATTCCGTGCAAATACGGTCGAACCGAGATTTTGCCCGCGCTCGTCCAGCGCCACGATCACCGACTTGTCGGGAATATGCGCTTCGATCGCAGCGGCCTCTTCGGCCATGCGCGTTGCGGCGTCGCGCGCGCGGCTTTCGGGAATTTCGCAGATCGTGAGCTCGCGAAACCCGAGCTTGCGGCCGACCTCGTCGAACCGCTCGAAGTAGCGATCGGCAAGCTCCCGTTCGGGGCCCTGCTTCAGCCGGCCAACCGCAATGACTGCAACACGCATAGCATTCTTAGAATCGCGTCTTGAGAGCCGCGTTTTCAGACCGCGCACACCACGCGCGCGCACGACGCTAGCATGCGCGCCAGCCGATTCGATATCGGCCTCTTCAGCCTCTAGATCGCCTTCGCCGCCCCAGGGCCCTGCGTGTACAATCTCTCGAGATTGTAGAACTCACGGACCTCGGGTCTGAACACGTGCACGATCACATCGCCGGAATCGATCAGCACCCAGTCGCAATTGGGCAAGCCCTCGACATGGATGTTCTTGAGGCCGGTTTCCTTGAGGCCCTTCGTGACGTTTTCCGCGATCGCGCCAACGTGCCGGTTGGCCCGGCCCGTGGTGACGATCATGTAGTCGGAGTACGCCGATTTGCCGCGAAGGTCGATGGTGACCGTCTCTTCCGCCTTCATATCCTCGAGGCGGGAGAGGATCAGGCTCAGCGTCTTGTCGGCGTCGGGTTGCGCCTTCAAGGCCGCAGCTTGGGTCGATGTTTTACGCGTAGGCTTAGCAACCTTGGGTAAAACAGACTTGGACAATACAGATGTGGCCAGGGACCATTCCTTTCACTGTATCGCGAACGCCGAATCCCGCGCTCACTGGTTACACTACATCATGTGGGGTTAAGGGTTTCAATATGCCAGAGCGTGTTCCTCGCACGATCCGCCTCACGCGATGCCTCATTTGGCCGCCTTCCAGCTGCCGTCCGGGTTCCGCAAGGTGGTTGACGACAGGCTGAGCTTCAGCCCGGGGAGGAAGACCCATGCCGGCGCCTGCCGGTCCGCGAGCTGCGCTGCCTCGTTCTCGGGCAAACGGTAACGGGCGAGTGCCTGGGCGGCGGGCGAGGCGAGGGCCCGAAAGCTTTGCGGCGGGCGGTCGATGACCGCCATCGGCACCTGGGCAGCAATGCGCTGCCAGTCCTGCCAGCGATGGAATTGCGCGAGATTGTCGGCGCCCATGATCCAGACAAAGCGCAAGCCGCTTGCGCGGCGGCGCAAGAAGTTGATCGTGTCGATAGTGTAGCGCGTGCGGATGACGGATTCGAGACAGCTCACCTCGATGCGCGGATCGTCGGCGACATCGCGTGCTGCCTTCATGCGTTCGCCGAGCGCATGCAGCGCGCCGTTCTCCTTCAAGGGATTGCCCGGCGTCACCAGCCACCACACGCGATCGAGTTGCAAGCGCGTGAGCGCGAAGCGGCTGATCGCGCGGTGTGCGTGATGCGGCGGATTGAAGGAGCCGCCGAGCAGCCCGACGCGCATGCCATCGGTGTAGGGCGGCAATGCTTGCGCCACGAAGCGCGGCACGGCGAAATTGTTGCTCAATGCCCGCCCTGCGAGGTCACGGCCGCGTCTGTCCGGTGCCGTGGACGCGGTACTTGAAACTCGTGAGCTGCTCGGCGCCGACCGGGCCGCGGGCGTGGAATCTGCCGGTGGCTATACCGATCTCAGCGCCGAAGCCGAATTCGCCGCCATCGGCGAATTGCGTCGAGGCGTTGTGCAGGACGATCGCGGAATCCACTTCGCTCAAAAACTTCTGCGCCGCAGCTTCGTCCTTGCTGACGATCGCGTCGGTGTGATGCGAGCCATGACTCTGGATATGCGCGATCGCGCCGTCGACGCCGTCCACCACTTTCGCCGCGATGATCGCGTCGAGATATTCGGTGTCCCAGTCGTCCTCGCTGGCGGGTTTTACGCGCGCATCTGTCTTTTGCACGGCGTCGTCACCGCGCACTTCGCAGCCGGCATTGATCAGCATCTCGACCAGCGGCTTCAGGCTTTTCGCGGCGCCGGCGCGATCGACGAGCAACGTCTCGGCCGCGCCGCAGACGCCGGTACGGCGCATCTTGGCATTGAGCACGATCGACTTCGCCATATCGAGATCGGCGCTGCCATCGACATAGACGTGGTTGACGCCTTCGAGATGCGCGAACACCGGCACGCGCGCCTCCGCCTCGACGCGCGCGACCAGGCTCTTTCCCCCGCGCGGCACGATCACGTCGACGGCGCCGTTCAGACCCGCAAGCATCATGCCGACCGCCGCGCGGTCGCGCGTCGGCACCAGCGTGATCGCAGCCTCAGGCAGGCCTGCCTCGCGCAGACCCTGCACCAGGCATTCGTGGATCGCGCGGCAGGAGCGGAAACTGTCGGAGCCGCCGCGCAGGATCACGGCATTGCCGGACTTCAGGCACAGCACGCCGGCATCGGCCGCGACATTGGGCCGGCTCTCGAAGATCACGCCGACGACGCCGAGGGGCACGCGCACGCGCTCGATGGTCATGCCGTTCGGCCGCTGCCAGCTCTCGGTGACGACGCCGACGGGATCGGCAATGCCGCGCACGATGGCGATGCCCTCGGCCATCGCCTCGACGCGCGCGGGCGTCAACGTGAGACGGTCGATGAAGGCGCCTGTCGCATTGCCGCTGCTGCGGGCCTCGGCAACGTCCTCCGCATTGGCCGCGAGAATCGCGGCCGCGTTCTGGCGGACCGCCCGCTCCATGGCCTCCAGCGCCCGGTTCTTCCGCTCCGCCGGCGCCAGCGCCAGCACGCGCGCCGCAGCGCGGGCTTGGGCGGCGAGATCGGTCATCAGCGCCTGGAGGTCGGCGGTGCCGTCGAGGGCTTTGAGGGGGGCGGCCATGGCTAGTTCAACCTTCTGCTAAGGCGGTGTCCTAGCACGGAAATCCCGGGCCTGCGAAGGGTTGGAAGGGTATGGCAGGGCTTCCATTGGCGGGTCAGTGCTCGGCCAATGGCCCAGTTCTCGTCATGGCCGGGCTTGACCCCGCCATCCACGCCTTGTCCGGGACGAGACAGCGTGGATGCCCGGGACATAGGCGAGCGAAGCAACGCCGTCCTTCGGACGGCTATGCCCGGGCATGACGGCTGGAGTTCTTCCGTGCCTTACCCGCCCACCACCAGATCATCGCGGTGGATCATCTCCGACCTGCCGCTGATGCCGAGGACGGCCATCACGTCAGGCGAGGAGCGGCCCTTGATCCGCTCGGCATCGTCGGCGTCATAGGCGATCAGGCCGCGGCCGATTTCGCGCATGTCGGGGCCGCGCACGATCACGGCATCGCCGCGGGCGAACTGACCCTCGACCTTGATCACGCCCGCCGGCAACAGGCTGGCGCCTGCGCGAAGCGCGGCGACCGCGCCGGCGTCGATCGTCAGCGTGCCCTTCGGCTCCAGCGAGCCCGCGATCCAGCGCTTTCGCGAGGTCACGGGATTGGCAGGCGTCAGGAACCAGGTGCAGCGGCCGCCGTCTGCGATCGCCAGCAAGGGGTGCTCGATCTTGCCCGAGGCGATCAGCATATGTGTGCCGCCGGTGGTCGCGATTTTCGCCGCCTCGACCTTGGTTCGCATGCCGCCGCGCGACAATTCGGACCCGGCGTCGCCTGCCACAGCCTCGATCTCCGAGGAGATGCTGTCGACCACCGGAATCAGCCGTGCGTTCGGATTGTTCTTCGGCGGCGCATCGTAGAGCCCGTCGATGTCGGAGAGCAGCACCAGGAGGTCGGCGCTCGCCATGGTGGCCACGCGCGCGGCGAGGCGGTCATTATCGCCATAGCGGATCTCGTTGGTCGCGACCGTGTCGTTCTCGTTGATCACGGGGATTGCGCGCCACTCCAGGAGCTTGCCGATGGTCGAGCGCGCGTTGAGATAGCGGCGCCGCTCCTCGGTGTCCTGGAGCGTCACCAATATCTGCCCGGAGCCGATGCCATGGGCCCCGAGCACCTCCGACCAGATCCGCGCCAGCGCGATCTGCCCGACGGCAGCGGCCCCCTGGCTCTCCTCGAGCTTCAGCGGCCCACGCGGCAGCTTGAGCCGGCTGCGGCCGAGCGCGATCGAGCCGGAGGAGACGATCAGGACATCGCGCCCCTCGCGGTGCAGCTTTGCGAGGTCGGCCGCAAGCGCGGCCAGCCAGGACGCGCGCACTTCGCCGGCGTCGGAATCGACCAGCAGGGCCGAGCCGACCTTGACCACGATGCGGCGGAATTGACTGAGTTCGGGGCTGGCCATGGGCGCGCTTGCGACGATCTGCTCTGCATTTGGGAAGCGGCGGAGCAAAAAGGCGGCGCCGGTGAGGCCTGCTTTTGCAGCAGGACGATGGCCGGCGCAAGGCGGGGCAGCAGGTAAACAGCGTTAACGGCCTTGTCTGCCAGCGCGGCACCTGTCTAATGCGGCCGGGCAAGACGGAGGACACGCATGGATCGCCGTGACTTCATCGCCGGATGTCTCAGCCTGCCGCTGCTGGCGCCGGCGGGCCGGGCACACGGCCAAGCCGGGCTGACCAAGATCATCTTCCCGTTCGCGGCGGGCGCCGGCGGCGATACGCTGTGCCGGCTGATCGCGCAGGACATGGCGCCGGTGCTGCAGAAGACCATCGTCGTCGAGAACCGCACCGGCGGCGACGGCCTGATCGGCATCAAGGCCGTGAAGGGCGCCAATCCCGACGGCAGCATGGTGCTGGTGACGACGGGTCCCACCATGTATCTGCTGCCGATGGTGGAGACGACGCCGACCTTCGATACGGCGAAGGATTTCATGCCGGTGTCGCTGCTGGCGCGCTTCGAGTTCGCCGTCGTGATCGGGCCGGCCATCGCAGCCAGGAATTTCGGCGAGTTCGTCGCCTGGCTGAAGGCGAATCCGGACAAGGCGACGTTCGGCGTGCCCAGCAACGGTACCATCCCGCACTTCATGGGCTCGAAGCTGGAGAAGGACCTCGGCATCCCCTTAAGCCGTGTGCCCTATCGCGGCAGCGCGCCGGTCCTCAACGATCTCGTGGGCGGCCATGTGCCGTTCGGCATCACGACGCTGGCCGACGCGCTTCCGCAGCATCGCGCCAAGGGCGTGACGATCATCGCCGTCTCGAGCGCAGAGCGTTCGCCGTTCGCGCCGGATGTTCCGACGCTGAAGGAGAGCGGCATCGATCTCGTCGCGGACGCCTGGTACGGCATGTGGCTTCCCGCCGGCAGCCCGCCGGAATTTGCGAGCAAGCTCAGCGCGGCGGCGGCCGCAGCGCTCGCCAAGCCCGAGGTGAAGGAGAAGCTCACGGGAATCGGACTCATTCCGATCGGCAGCACGGCGGACGGGTTGGCTCAAGAGCTCGCCGCGAACACGGCCTTCTGGCAGCCGATCGTGAAAGCGACGGGGTATAAGATCGAGAATTGATTTCTCTCCCTCTCCCCGTTCTTACGGGGAGAGGGTTGGGGTGAGGGGCTGTCTCCGCAAATGCAGTGAGAGTTGGATTCGCGGAGGCTTCCCCTCACCCGCCGCGCTTCGCGCGTCCGCCTCTCCCCGCAGGCGGGGAGAGGCGAAATACTCACAACTTCGCGCGCTGTGCGATGCCGTCGCGGATTGCGGTCAGCTCGGCTTCGTCCCAGATGCCGATCAAAAACCCGCCCTTCACCTGCAGCTGGTTGTCGGCATAGGCCGCGATCTTCTCAGGGGGTGTTGTGATGTGACCGCTCGGATGCAGCGCCCAGTCGAACAGCTCGGCCTGCAGCCGCGCAATGATTGCGGCGCAATCAGGATCGTCGCCACGATCGACAAACTCGTCCGGATCGGTCTCGAGGTCGTACAGCATCGGGCGGAAGCCGGAGGCGTGGATGTATTTCCAGCGGCCGTCGAACACCATGAACAGTCGGCAGCGCTCGATCGGCTGGTTCAATTTCAGCCGCACGTCCTGCATGGCGTAGTCGTATTCGGAGAAAGCGACCTTGCGCCATTCCGGCTTCTCACCGCGCAGCAGCGGCAATAGCGAACGGCCCTCGAGGATGTGGCCCGGCACCTTGCCGCCAAAGTAGTCGACGAAGGTTGGTGCGAGATCGATGCCCTCGACCAGCGCGTCGCATTGCGTGCCGCGTGTGGCATCCGCCTCCTGCGAGGGATCGATCACGATCAGCGGGATCTTCGCCGACTGCTCGTGGAACAGATCCTTTTCGCCCATCCAGTGATCGCCGAGATAATCGCCATGATCCGACGTGAACACGATCATGGTGGTCTCAAGCAGGCCGCGCTCTTCCAGAAACTTCATCAGCACGCCCATCTGGTCGTCGATCTGCGTGATCAGGCCCATATAGGTCGGGATTACCTTCTCGCGGGCGTCGTCGCGTGCCATGTTGCGGGAGTAACGCATGTCCATATAGGCGCCGAACACCGGATGCGGGTTCTGCCGCTCGCGCTCGGAGCGGATCGCCGGCCGCATGTCTGACGTCTTGTACATGCTGGCGTAGGGCTCCGGCGCGATGTAGGGCCAGTGCGGCTTGATGTAGGACAGATGCAGACACCACGGCCGGCTATCGCTCTCGGCCTCGGTGATGAAATCCATCGCGCGGCGCGTCATGTAGGGCGTTTCGGAATGCTCGTCCGGCACGCGGGCGGCCTTGTCGGCGTGCACCAGCAGCCAGCCGTTCTGCAAGGTGCCGTCGTTGGCAGCACCTGAATTCGCCCAATGCTCCCAGGGATTGGTTGCCTCAAATCCTTGGCTGCGCAGATACTCGTCGTATTTCGGACGCGGCCGGCCCGTCGGATGCAGGCCGTCGTCGCGCTCATAGGGCTCGAAACCGCATTCGGCGACGTGCACGCCGATGATCGATTCCGGCGGGATGCCGAGCATCTTCATGCCTTCGAGGTCGGGCGCCATGTGGGTCTTGCCGACCAGCACGTTGCGCACGCCGATCTTGTTGAGATGATCGCCGAGCGTCGGCTCGCCGACGCGTAAGGGCCAGCCGTTCCAGTGCGAGCCATGCGAGCGCATGTAGCGCCCGGTGTAGAACGACATGCGCGACGGCCCGCAGATCGGCGACTGCACATAGGCCTTGGAGAACAGCACGCCACGCTTCGCCATGGCGTCTATGTTCGGCGTCTTCAGCGAGGGGTGACCGGTGCAGCCGAGATAGTCGTAGCGAAGCTGGTCGCACATGATCCAGAGAACGTTCTTCGCGCGCGACATGGTTCGCCCCCGCTTTTCTTGATTGCTCGATGCTGCGCCATCGCGTCGGCGAAGACATCCAGGCTGGGTTCAACGCTCGACGTCGACCGACCACGGCTCCGCTTCGGCGGCGCTCTTGGCCTTGCTGGACACCGGGCTTTCGCCGATCACGTCCGCGAGCGCGCGCAGCGCTTCCTTGACGCCCTGGCCGGTGATGCCGGAGAGCAGCAGGGGCGTCTTCTTGGCGGCGCGCTTGAGGCGGTCCTTCTGCTTCTTCAATTCATCCGGCTCGACCGCGTCGATCTTGTTCAGCGCGACGATCTCGATCTTGTCGGTCAGCAGCCCGCCATAGGCATCAAGCTCCTTGCGCACTGTCTTGTACGCCTTGCCGGCGTGCTCGGACGTGGCGTCGACGAGATGCAGCAGCACGCGGCAGCGCTCGACATGGCCGAGGAAGCGGTCGCCGAGGCCGGCGCCCTCATGCGCGCCCTCGATCAGACCCGGAATATCCGCCAGCACGAATTCGCGGCCGTCGGCATTCACGACGCCGAGTTGCGGATGCAGGGTGGTGAAGGGATAGTCGGCGATCTTCGGCTTTGCCGCGCTGACCTTGGAGAGGAAGGTGGACTTGCCGGCGTTGGGAAGCCCAACCAGGCCGGCGTCGGCGATCAGCTTCAGCCGCAGCCAGATCCAGCGCTCTTCGCCGGGCTGGCCGGGATTGGCGTTGCGCGGCGCGCGGTTGGTCGACGACTTGAAATGCGCGTTGCCGAAACCGCCATTGCCGCCCTCGGCGAGCACGAACTTTTCGCCGACCTTGGTGAAGTCGTGGATCAGCGTCTCGCGGTCTTCGTCGAAGATCTGCGTGCCCACCGGCACCTTCAGCACGATCGCCTTGCCGTTGGCGCCGTGGCGGTCCGAGCCCATGCCGTTCTCGCCCTTCTGGGCCTTGAAATGTTGCTGGTAGCGGTAGTCGATCAGCGTGTTGAGCCCGTCCGCGACCTCGATGACGACATTGCCGCCGCGGCCGCCATTGCCGCCGGACGGGCCGCCGAATTCGATGAACTTCTCGCGGCGGAACGCCACGCAGCCGTTCCCGCCGTCACCCGAACGGATATAGACCTTTGCTTCGTCGAGGAATTTCATGGGCCATAGGTAGGGCAGGGGAGCGGGCGCGGCAACCCGAACTTGCCCGGGAGGGGAGCGAAATTCCGCGATTTTCGGCCCTTGCTTGACCCTTAAGATCAGGCCGGCCGCCGGCGGATGAGGAATTTCTGCGTCCCTTCCAGCACCAGCTCCTTGCGCTGGTTGTAGACGGTGCTCGCGAGCGCGACCACGCCGGTCGAGCGGCCCGGCACGAGCTCGGTCACCTCGAGCGCCGGATCGATCGTGTCGTCGGCGAACACCGGCTTGAGAAAGCGGCTCGATTGCTCGAGGAAGCCGACCAGGGACTCTTCGACCATGAACGGAAACAGGCCTGCTCCGGGCGCGGTGTGGATCAGCGTCTGGAAGCCGTGGGCGAGCAGGTTCGGCATGCCGCGGGCGCGGCAAATCTCCACGTCGCAGTGCACCGGTTGGGTGTCGCCGCTCGCGGTCTGGAACGCGGCGAACAGGGCCGAGGTGTGCGTGCGGCTCGGCAGCACGAAGCGTTCGCCGAGGACGAAATCCTCAAACCAGCGTTGCGCTGGGATCATGCGGTGCTGGTTCGGATTGAACGCGGTCATGTCGAGTGCTCTCTTGCCGGAGATACCAATCGCTACCGCGATGCGAGGAGCGCGACAATATGTTCAATTCGTCATGACCGGGCTTGTCCCGCGGCTCCACGTCATTAAAACGACCGCAAGCGAATCTATTCGCCGGTTTCTGACGCTCCTTCCGCCCGTCATTGCGAGCGAAGCGAAGCAATCCAGTCTGTCTCCGCGAAAGCAGTCTGGATTGCTGAAGTCGCTTTTGTTCCTCGCAATGAGGAGTCTCCACGAACGACAGCAATGCCTATCTTCAAGAAACTCTCGGCCTATGACGAACGCTCGGCGCGGTTGGCCGGCATTTTGCTGATGGTGCTGTCGATCTTCATGTTCTCGTTCGGCGATGCCATGGGCAAGTTCATCGTCGCGACCTATTCGGTAGGGCAGCTTCTGTTTCTGCGCGCCTGCGCGGCCTTGCTCGTGCTGGCACCAACGATCTGGCGGCAGCGTCACGAATTCATTCATCTGGAGCGGCCTTGGTTGCAACTCTTCCGCGTGGTGCTCTCGACGCTGGAGGTGGCGGCCTTCTTCCTCGCGACCGTCTATCTGCCGCTCGCCGACGTCATCACCTATTATCTGGCAGGTCCGATCTTCGTCACCGCGCTATCCGCGATCGTCTTGGGCGAGCAGGTCGGCTGGCGGCGCTGGACCGCGATCCTGATCGGCTTTTCCGGCGTCCTGATCGCCTTGCGGCCGTCGGCGCAGACGGTGAGCCTGCCGGCGCTGATTGCGCTCGGCGGCAGCCTGTCGTTTGCGACGCTGATGCTGGTCACGCGTTCGCTGCGCGCCACTCCCGACATCGTGATGGCCTCCTCGCAGTTCGGCGGAACGTTCCTGCTCGGGCTCGGCCTCTCCATGTTTCATTGGGTGCCGCCCAGCGCGGGCAGCCTCGTGCTGTTTGTGCTGTCCGGCTGCACTTCGGTGGCGGCGCTTCTGTGCGTCAACCGTTCGCTCAAGCTCGCGCCGGCGAGCGTTGTGGTGCCCTATCAATATTCGATGATCGTCTGGGCCGTGATCTTCGGCTTCATCGTGTTCGGCGACGTGCCGCAGATCGCCACCATCATCGGCGCCGCCATCATCATCGGAGCCGGCTTCTACATCTATCTGCGTGAGCGGGATCTGGGACGGCAGGATGACCAGGTGAATCCGCCCGTGTAAGAGCGGCGCCACAAATCTGCTGTCGTCCCGGACTCGCGCTTCGCGCGCCCCGGGACGACGGCCGTTGTTGCGGCGACGCCGTGCCTATCTGACCCGCCGCGCGCTGCTCCAGCTCTTCAGCGAGGACCACACGCCGCGCGACAGGCGGAAGCAGTCGACGGGGGTCGAGGATCCCAGCGCGTAGAAGCGATGCAGCTGGACGCCGCTCCACTGGAAGCCGCACTTTTCCAGCACGTTGCGCGAGGCCGGATTGGTGACGCGCGCACCCGCATAGAGATGATCCTCGGAAAACTCCTCGAAGAAGAAGTCGATCGCCCCGCGCGCAGCCTCGGTGGCGAAGCCCTTGCCCCAATGCTCGACGCCGAGCCAATAGCCGAGCTCGGCGCTATCGGGCGTCGAACAGTCGATGCCGATCATGCCGACGGGCGCATTGTCATGCTCGATCAGGAACACGGTCTCGTTGCCGAGCTCGGCGGTGGCGCGGATGAATTCCACGGCGTCGTCGTGCGAATAGGGATGCGGCAGGCGGCGCGTGTTCTCGGCGATGCGGCGGTCGTTGGCGAGGCGGGCGATCGCCTTGACGTCGGCGAGTGTCGGCTTGCGCAAGGTCAGCCGCTCGGTGGCGACGACGTTCGGCCTCGCTTCGCGCAAGGTCGTGCTCGAAAAGTCCTGCAACATGTCCGGCTCCGTCAAAGACTTAAAGTCAAAACGAAAAGGGGAGGCCGGTTTCCCGCCTCCCCTGGAGCCTTGATCTTAGGACTCCGCCGGTTTGGTCAGGACCCGGCGGACTCCAGATTTGATCCACCGTATTATTCAGCCGCCTCTACGACCGGAAGCACCGATACCAGCGTGCGGCCGTTGGCTTTGGCCTGGAACGCAACGCGGCCTTCCACCTTGGCGAACAGAGTGTGGTCAGTGCCCATGCCCACATTAAGGCCGGGATGCCAGGTGGTGCCGCGCTGACGCGCGATGATATTGCCGGGAATCACATGCTCCCCGCCGAACACCTTGATGCCGAGGCGCTTGCCCTTCGAATCGCGTCCGTTGCGCGATGAACCGCCTGCTTTTTTGTGAGCCATGGCTCGTCTCCGAAATCCTGCGTATCTCTAGATCAATTCCTTGACGGAATCATTTCACTTTTTCTCACGCATCAATTCGTGAATTGGCGTGATCAAATGTCGTTATTCGGCGGCTTCCTTTACCGACTCCTTGGCCACCTTCTCCTTCTTCGGGCGCGGGCCCTTGGTGGGCTTGGCGTTGTCGGTCAGGATCTCGGTGACGCGGAGCACGGTGATCTCGTCGCGATAGCCGCGCTTGCGGCGCGAATTCTTGCGGCGGCGCTTCTTGAACGCGATGACCTTCGGCCCGCGCTTGTGGTCGAGCACCTCGACCGCCACGGACGCGCCGGCAACCGTCGGGGCACCCAGGACCGGCGTGTCGCCGCCGACCACCAGAACTTCACTCAGCTGCACGATCGTGCCGACTTCGCCGGCGATCTTGCCTACTTCGAGAACATCATCCGGCACGACGCGGTATTGCTTGCCGCCGGTTTTGATGACTGCGAACATCGTTCTTTCTCCGTGTTCAATCCCGGCCTCGGGACGAGCATCGTCCGGGTCGGCTTTTTGTCAGTCGCTATGGGTTTTCTTAAGTTTCGCGCGGGCGGGAGGAATCCCATTGAAAACCCACGCAAAAACGAGCGGCGCGAGAAACGCCCCGCGCCGGCTGCGGGACTTATAGCGGCCATCCGCCGCAAGTCAAGGAAAACCGCTGAAAACGGCCCGGATTTGAAGGATTTGGCCGCGCTGGCGGCCTTCGGCCGAATCTCGACCGGCTTTGCAACAAACCGGTTCCCCCGCAGTTGTCCCGGCCGGAACAGATATGCGGGCAAGGGCTCCCATGGCAACAGACGAACTGGTCAAGACGACGGGCATCGCCCAGCACGGGGCGAGCCGCCTGCCGTCGGTCGATGTCGACAGCTTCAACATCGAGATCAAGGACGATGATGGCTTCCTCGGCGACCGCGCCAGCAAGGGTGCGTTTCGCGACATTCTCGAAGAGTGGCGCAAGCCGCTGCGCAAGAGCGGCGAGGATCCCTTCGGCGACGAGCCATCCGACAAGATCAGCAAGAAGGCCCTCGATGCGGTCCTGATCGGCGACGATACCGAGGCCACGGCCGTCGTGCACAGCGCGATCGAGGATTTCGCCCAGGAGCTCGCTTACGTCACGCGGCGGTTCCTCAAGACCAAGGCCTGGGCCAAGACCGAGTGCATCGTGGTCGGTGGCGGCTTTCGCGCCAGCCGGCTCGGCGAAATTGCCATCGCCCGGGCCGAGATCATTCTCAAATCGGAAGGCTTCAAGGTCGACCTGGTGCCGATCCGCTTCGATCCGGATGATGCCGGCCTGATCGGAGCCCTGCATCTCGCGCCGTCCTGGATCTTCGAGGCTTATGACAGCATCCTCGCGGTCGACATCGGCGGCACCAACATCCGCTGTGGCATCGTCGAGACGCGCTGGAAGAAAGCGCCCGATCTGTCCAAGGCGGTGGTCTTCAAATCCGATCTATGGCGCCATGCCGATGGTGAGCCGAGCCGCGAGGCCGCAGTGAAACGGCTGGTCAAGATGCTCGAAGGCCTGATCGAGGACGCCGAGGCCGAAGGCTTCAAGCTTGCGCCCTTCATCGGCATTGCCTGTCCCGGCGTGATCAACGCGGACGGCTCGATCGAGAAGGGCGCGCAGAACCTGCCGGGCAATTGGGAGAGCAGCAAGTTCAACCTGCCGGCCAGCCTGATCGCGGGCATCCCCGAGATCGGCGGGCACGACACCGCGATCGTGATGCACAATGACGGCGTCGTCCAGGGCCTCTCGGAGGTGCCCTTCATGCAGGATGTCGAGCGCTGGGGCGTGCTCACGATCGGCACAGGCCTTGGGAATGCGCGCTTCACCAACCGCCGCAAGGAGGGCGGCAACGGCAAGGACCGTTCCTCTGCGGACAACGGGAAGAAGAAGGCCAAGGAGAACAACAAGGAAGACAGGCAGAACGACAAGGAGTAACCCTGAGCGGTTAAGGTTAAGGAACGGATTGCGTTGCGAGGTGTGTCGCACACTCGCTATAGTTGCATCCGTCGCCTCACGCCGGCCGGCGAAGCCGCCCTTCTCGGCCTGCATCTCAATGAGCGGCAACGGGACCGCCAGTGTTTTACCGCGTCTGGCGGTCCCGCCTTTGGCGCCGCCATGCCGGCCCCGTCGCTTCCCAACCAGCGTGATTCGCGCAGGGCTCGGTTGCGCCCCGCCGGATTCGGGAAGTTTTGGCACAAACTGCACTTTGCACCCGTTCTCCCCGGTCTAGTATTACCGCATGGGGAACGATCTGGTGTTTCGTATCGCGGTCATCGTCCTGGGAACGCTGCCGGTCGTACTGACGGCTGTCGCCCTGCTCGGCACCCCCGTCTCGAACTGAGGCAGTCAGGCTCCGCGCGCTCCGATGGCGGCGAACGAATCTGCACGAAAACCGGCCATCGGCCCGGGGTCGGCCGCTCGTTCCTCTTTGCCGCCACCACGAGGCACTGGATTTTCCTCCGCCGCGCCTTGTCTGGCCCGTCATCCTCGCCTAGAACACGCCCCGACCGCCCGGGGCTACCCCCGATTTGGCGCCTTCAGGAGAGGTGGCAGAGTGGTTGAATGCACCGCACTCGAAATGCGGCATAGGTGCAAGCCTATCGGGGGTTCGAATCCCTCCCTCTCCGCCATATAGGCCGAAAAGCTCTTATTTTTCAGCGCTTCCTGAAGCTGGCTGTTGAGCGGCCCATATCCCGGCCCATACTTCCGATGGGGCGGAATCACTGCCTTGGGCGTGCGTGTTCGAGCGATACGGTTACCTTTGCGAGGCGTCGGGGGTATCTGAACAGCGTGCCACCACCAGGGAGATGTTGTCTCGCGCGCCGCCGCTGAAGGCCTTCGCGGCGAGCTTACGCGTGACCTGGAGAGGATCGTTGGCCCTTCTCGAGGTGCTCCCGATGATCTCACTGGTGACTGATCTCACTGGTGACTGATCTCACTGGTGACTGATCTCACTGGTGACTATGTCGGTGAGGCCATCGCTGCACAGGAGCAGGGTCTCTCCGGGAGCAAGCGGCGGGTCGACGGAGATGTGAGGTTCGACCGCGATAGGAAATGAAGAGCCGCCCAAGGCCTGAGTGAGGGCATGGGACCGGCGGTGACCGAAGTGACTGCTCTCGCCTTCGGGTACATCGTCGTGGCTGAGCTGCACCAATTGGCCCCCGCTGAGCAGATAGCAGCGGCTGTCGCCAATGTTGAATGTGAGTAGTTGACCGGCCGTCAGAACCGCTCCCACGAGCGTCGAACCCATGCCGAGCGCTTCCTCGTGCTCCAGCATGAGTTCGTAGAGGTATCGATTAGCTTCCTCGACCACCTCAGCACAGGAGGCGGGATTTGAAAGCCGATCAATCGCAGCAACCAGATAATCGAGGACAGCACGGCTGGCCATCGCGCCGTGCGCGTGGCCACCCATGCCGTCCGCGATCATCAGGAGGCAGCAATCGTTCGGTGACGACATGATTATCGGCACGTCCATGTCGCCGGTGAGGACACGGTTGTCGATCGCGATAGCGTCCTCGTTGTTCGGACGCACGCGACCGCGATGGGTGAACGCAGCGATGGTCCAGCTTGGCATATTCAGACAATCCGGGCGGATGATGCCGCCCTTGTCAAGGCATAAAGGCGTCCGCGCACGAACGCCGTCGCTTCAGGGTGTCCGCAGTCCAATCCCGCCGCGGATCTGGGAGGATGGCATTCGAGGCAGCTCGGCTCTTGTGTCAGTCCAGGTAGCGCCAGAACCATGTGTATTGGTCCTGACGTAGTACGCGCCAAGCTTGGGCGACCCAGCATACCTGAAACCATCCGCGAATGCTTGCGAATGGAAGCTGATAGCTGCCAAACCGGCGAGCAGCAAAAGAGCATAGTTCTTCATCGATTCCTCCAAGAGTTGTGCTGTCCTGCTGATCAGGAGAGCACAATCCTGCTGGAGCGCGAGTCAATTCGGAAATGCTGTATTGCTCTAGTGCCGATGCAGTGCGTCTATGGCGGCGAGATTGGTCGGCATAGAAGCGCACAGTTTTCCTACTTCGATGTCAGCGTGGTGACCGGCTGCCAAGATTCGCCAAGCCCCGTTCGCGACAGCTCACTACAGCGGGCTCGCATCACCTCAGCAGGCCCATCGTGCGGGCGCTCTCGCAAGAGGTCCTCAAAACCGCGAAGGGCGCTCAAAAACTCACGATTGCGGTACTTTTCCAGTGCGTCCTGATATCGCGTAATCCAGGAGCAAGCGCTTTCCTTTGCGGCTTTGTCTCGTGCATCCTGGATCAGTTCGTAGACGGAAAGGCCCTCTTCGCGGCCATAAACCGCGATCTTGTCGACCTCACGCGTGATCATAGAGGCACTCACAAGACAGTGGGTGGCTTCGCCGATGAGAATGCGAGTGCCGTAGCTCTTGTTCGCACTCTCTAGTCGGCTCGCCACGTTAACTGCATCGCCAATCACCGTGTAGTTCAGCCGCAGTTCGGAACCGATATTGCCGACCAGCATGCGGCCCGAATTGATGCCGATACGGATTTGCAGCGGATGCCCCTGATCGTCTATCAATTTTGCTTCTTCGATCGCCTTGCGGCAGGCAAGCGCCGCTTGGCAGCACAGCAGAGCATGATCGGGTTGGGCCGTTGGAGCTCCCCAAAATGCCATGACGGCGTCGCCGATGTATTTGTCGATTGTGCCTCCGTTGGCCACGATGACTTCTGAAAGAACGTCGAGGTATTTCGATAGAAGCGGAACGATACGATCACCCATGCGCTCCGACAGTCCGGTGAATCCGGCGATGTCGATAAACATCACAGTTAGCTCTTGAATTGAGCCGCCCGGTTTTGCTTCGACGCCCTGGCGAAGCAGCAGGCGGACCAGGTCGGCGGGTATAAATTTTCGAAACGCAGACAAGCCGCTCGCCATCTCGGCGATCGCGCTGGAGAGGCTCGCGATCTCCTTCAGGCGAGATGGATAGCGACGGACCTGTTCGAGTGCAAAGCTCTCGACGTGGCGGAGCTCACCGACCACACGGGCAAGAGGAGCAGCAACGACAGTACGAGCCAGTAGCGCTGACAGCAGCGCGGCAACGGTTGCGCCCAAGCCCAGACTGATGATCAATCGACGGAGTGCGGTCTCGACAGGCCCGAGGAATTCGGCTTCAGGGATTACCGTGGCGAGGGACCATCCAGGAAACGGCAATGGCGTGAGCGCGACCTCGTAAGCCGCGCCTGCGGTAATTCGGCTGCGCCAGACGTCCCGGCGACCTTCTTCTCCGGCAGTAGTGAACGCCAGTCGGGCAACAGGCAACAGGCGCTGCTCGCCGCGGACGGGATGCAATTCGTCGGCTTCATTGTCTGGCGCGGCTACAAGCTCGCCAGAGCCATCAAAGATAAATGCCGCGCCCGTGCGCCCCACCTCTAGCTGGGACAAGAAACGCGCCAGTCTCGTATATTCGATGACGATAGCGAGAACGCCCTGACGCTCCTGGTACACGTCAATCGGCCCGGCAAAGGCGATCGAGGGACGTTGTCCCGTTGGGTAGTCGATCACCTTGAACCACTCCGGCTCATCAGCCTTGATGCCTGTCTTGAACCAGGTCTGGTTGGCAACGTGAAAATTGGTTGGCTCGAACCGGCGGTTTGCGAATTCGATGTCGCCTGGGACAACATCATATTCGTCGATCCGGCGCTGACCGGGGTGATCGGTCAGCGAGATCTCCATCATCTCCAAACGGCGGTCGCCGAGCTTGTGGGCGGCAAAAAATGACCCGTCGGGCCAACCGAAGGCTGCCCAGGATATTGTCGCCTGAGATTGCAACTGCGACAGAAAGACGAACTCCCGTTTGTCTGCCTCGCGCGTATCCAGGACGTTCTGCAGGAACAGCGTCCGAATAGCCGTATGGGCCGCGCGGGCTTCGTCGACGATCCCTGACACTTCTTTCCGCACTGCGGCGACGATCTGCCCGTTGATCGTGCTCGCGAGCTGACGGCTGATGGCTTCGGCCGTCCGCCACCACAAGAGGCTCGATCCGGCCGCGGTCAGGAGAATTGCGGCCAATACCAAGCCGGAAACAGCAAGCCGGATGCTGATCGTTAGCTGTTTCAGCCTGAGATTGAAGGAATGCGGCTTAGGGCGATCTCTCATTGGAACGACGGCCATCCTGTTTTCCGCTCCCGCCTTAAGGGTGCCTGAACGGCTATACGAGTGCGCCGTTCGATCGTTACCTCTGGCAACAATCGCCCGTTCTCTCCAATGCCCGCTGGCTAACAAGCCCATAGAGCCAAAGCATTGGATAGGTACCTCTCCCGCCAGTATTCAGAGCCCACGGGCAACGCACGTTGCGTAGCACACTGATGGTCTCACGGACATGTGAGCAGGTCAGACTGTAACAAAGGCTGCGAACGGCCCGAAGAGACAACGTTCACCTTTGCAGCCGAACCAACCACTCGAGAGGAGAAATTCATGTCGACGAAACATGTTGTGAGTTCGCTCGTTCTTGCCGGCGCAGTTTCCACGGCGCTTGCCACACTTGCCGCGGCAGCCCCGCTGACCAAGGCAGAAGCCGATGCCGCGATCGCCGCCAAAAAGGAGAAGTGCTTCGGCGTTGCGCTCAAAGGTCAGAACGATTGCGCGGCGGGACCGGGCACCACGTGCCAGGGCACTTCCACCGTCGATTTCCAAGGCAACGCCTGGAAGTTCGTCCAGGGCGGCACCTGCACCAACATCGAGCTGCCGAACGGGAAGCATGGTTCACTGAAGCCGGTCTGATCAGCCAAAGACCGGATCAAGAGAAGGAGGGAGCACATGGCCATCAGACCACTTACCCCGCCTGCGGTGCCCCTTCGCTTCTCGTTCCCGATTGGCGGGCGAGCGGGGACCAGCTTCAAGCAGGAGCACCTCCCCGCAATCCTCGTCGACGGCAAACAGCGTGGATTCTTCGAAGTTCACGCCGAGAACTATATGGGCGCAGGCGGTCCACCGCACCGGGCTCTCGAAACGATACGTCGCGATCATCCGCTTTCCGTGCACGGGGTCTGCATGTCGATCGGCGGCCCCCAACCGCTGGATCGGGCGCATCTTGCGCGGTTTCGCGGCCTTGTCGCCCGGTATCAACCAGCGCTGGTTTCCGAGCATTTGGCCTGGTCGACGCACGATAGCACCTACTTCAATGATCTGCTTCCACTGCCCTACACGGACGCGACACTCCGATACGTCTGTGACCACATCGACCAGGTGCAGGAAACAATCCGGCGTCCCATCCTGCTTGAGAATCCGTCGACATATCTCGCCTTCGCGGAGTCGACGATGAGCGAGACGGATTTCATCCACAATGTCGTCAAACGTACCGGCTGCGGTCTGTTGCTCGACATCAATAACGTGTTCATCTCCGCAACCAATCACGGCTTCTCGGCTCTCGAGTACCTCTCCGACTTCCCGCTCGTACATGTTGGCGAGATTCACCTCGCCGGCCACGCTGAGCAGAGCGACGACGAAGGTGACCCGTTGCTGATCGACAGCCACGATGGACCGGTCGCCGATGCCGTCTGGAAGCTGTTCGAGATTGTTATCAAGCGGCTTGGGCCGGTCCCCACGCTGATCGAGTGGGACAGCCAAATCCCGGTCTGGCCCGTCCTGAGGGCAGAAGCCGCTGCTGCGCAGGGGATCCTCGATCGCTACCAAGGCATTGCATCGTTGGGGGACCGTCGTGCCGCTTGAAATTCACCTTTCTCACGCGGCGGCGTTCGCGTCGGGACTGCTTGATCCGACACGTCAGACTCCGTCCCGGGTTACTGGGCCGAGCGGCAAGGCGGTGACAAAGCGCTACAATGTCTATCGTAACAATGTCACGGTGAGCCTGATTGACGCGCTTGCGGCCGTCTATCCGGCCGTGCAGCGTATCACCGGCGTGGACTTCTTCCGCGCCATGGCTCGCTTTCATATCCGGGCCACCCCGCCGATATCGCCCCTGCTGTTCGAGTATGGCCGCGATTTCCCGGCCTTCATCGAGCAGTATGAGTATGCGCGTTCGATGCCCTGGCTTGCCGATGTCGCGCGGATCGAGCGAGCGTGGCTCGATGCGTATCACGCTGCGGACATGCGCCCGCTCGCCATCGACGCGCTTGCATCGGTGCCACATGACCAGCTCGCAGCGGTGACGTTTGAAGCACATCCCGCGGTGCGAATCGTCAGGTCAGAATTTTCGGCCGTGTCGATCTTTGCCGCCAGCCGCGAAGCAGCGCAGCAAAGCCGCAATATCGATGCCTCGATACCAGAGGATGCGTTGATCACTCGACCCGATTTTGAAGTCGTCGTACGGCGCCTTCCATCTGGAGGCGCGAAATTCATTTCGTTGCTGATCTCGGGATGGACGTTGGGCGAGGCAGTCGCAGAGGCCCAAAACGAGACTGACTCCTTTGATATCGCGCCAAACCTCGCCGGCATGATGGAGGCTGGCGTATTCGCCTCGATAAGCTTTGGAGACAAATGATGATTACGCAGCAACGGATGGCGCCCGCCTTAGGATTTGCGCCGCTGATGCACCTCGCGGGTAGGGTCAACCGGCTGGTGCAATCCATTGCGTCGCCGTCCTTGGTTCAGTTGGTCACGCGCGTGGCCTTGGCGGTGCCCTTTTGGCGTTCAGGCATTCTGAAATGGGGCGGCTTCCTCAAGCTCAATGATACCGCGGTTGCATTGTTCAGCGACGAGTTCATGTTGCATCTTCCCGGGGGACCCTATCATTTCCCGGTGCCGACGGTCATGGCCTTTCTGTCCGGATTGGGGGAGATCTGTTTTCCAGTCCTGCTGATTCTTGGTCTCGGTACCCGTTTCGCGGCTCTCGGCTTGTTGTTCATGACGGTGATCGTCGAGCTTACGGTGCCGCACGGCTGGCCAATCCACCTCACCTGGGCGGCCATGGCGCTGGGCATTATGTGTTGGGGGCCCGGACGTTTCTCGATTGACCATGTGGCCGGCCGCATCGTTCAAGCATCAGAGGAATAGTCTCTTCCAGTTGTTAGGCTAAGGTAAAGGTAGACGCTTGCAATCAAGCTGATCCGGCCACCGGCTTCAGCCAAGTGCAAGATCAACCACTTCCGAAAAACTCGGAAGGCAAATCCCTAGCCGATCGCCATCGGTCCGCAGACGCTGCAATTCGTGATCGAGCCGCTTGCTGCGATCCCCTCTACCGATCGCCGCGAAGGTGCGCGCTCGCGCGATGATGAAGTCGGTCCAGGGCAGCGGCTCCGGACGGACGAACTCCTCGAGGGCCGCGGCATGACGTTCCGCTTCATTCCAGTCGTGGAGCATCATGGAAGCCTCGACCGCGTCCTTGCGAAACAACAGATGATTATGCGCGACGACGTTGTCGGAGAGCAGCGCTTCGCCGTCCAACAGAGCCGCCCTGCGAGGCGCTTCGTCCTCCTCGATCAAAGCCAGTATGCCGTAGTAGATGGGTCCGAAATAGGCCATTCCAGTTTCAGCGCTGATGGCGAGCGCCTCGCGAATGGCGGCATGGGCTTCATCTCGGCGTCCGGCCAGGCGGTGGAGTTCAGCGCCAAAGGCCAGCGCCTCTGCCTCGAAGCGTCGCGCCTTGAGCTGCCGGGCCAGATCCAGGGCCGCATCGACATTGGTCTGCGCGGCCGCGAATTCGCCGAGCGCATGACGCGCGTGGTAGGCGGCGTGGTGCGCGATGGTCTGCGCCCTGCGGTGCCCAACCTTGGCTCCCATCTCGACCGCGGCGAGCGCTTCGGCGAGCGCAGCCCGCATCTCGCCCGCGAAATATCGCATGAACGCGGACATCGGAAGGTTTGCGACCTCGATCCGGCCAAAGCCATGATGGCGCGACAGTGAGATGCAGATGGCAAAATGGTCGCGTGCGCTCAGCATCCTGCCCCGTGCGTATTCTGCATCGCCGAGTCCGCCGAGCGCTGCAGCCTCAAGCTCCGCCGAGCCCACTTCTCGCGCGAGAGCCAGACTCTGCCGGTGCTCGCGGAGGCAGCCTTCCACATCGCCGCGCGGAAACAAGAGATTGCCGTGTAGGAAATGTGCGCGAGCGGCCTCGCCGGGCATCGACAAACGGGTTGCAATGCCCTCCGCCCGTTCGACATCCGCCAGGGCTTCATGAACCTCGTCGGTCACCCGCTTGACGGCGGCAATCCCAAGCCAGGCGCGGCAGCGGTCCGCATCGTCCTGGCTCTGCTGCAGCGCCTCCTCATAGGCCGCGCGGGCCTCGGCGACTTCGCCCATGTCGTGCAGCAACTCACCACAGCAACAGGCGAGCGCAAAGCGATCCGGCAGCTCCCGAGCCAGGGAGGCGCCACGCCTGACCAGCGTAAGCGCCTGCTCATAGCGATATCGCGCGGCTTCGTGGCGGGCAGCCGCCAGATACGCCTGCGGCGCACGTGGATCCTCGGCGCGATCCAAGTGCTGGGCATGAAGGATCACATCCCGCTCCGCAAACCATGCTGCGGCGCGCTTGTGAAGCTCCCGCCGCCGTGAGCGGAGCAGCGTCGCATAGACGGCGTCCCTGATCAGGGCATGGCCGAATAGGAACTCGTCGCCATGCGGTCGGAGCAGCGCATGCTCCACGAGCACGCGGGGCGCATAAACCGGTTCCTCGATCAGGGCGCGCAGTTCGCCGAGTGAGAAGCGCTGGCCGAAGACGGATGCCGCCTGCAGGGCCTGCTTGTCCCGCAGCGCGAGCCGATCCATGCGGGCCTGCACCAGGCTCTGCACTGAGTCCGGAACAGCACCGTCGGCATGCTCCTCCGCATTGCGCAGCAACTGCTCCAGGAACAACGGATTGCCTGCTGCTCGCTCGAGGCAGCTCATGGCCAGGGGACCCATCTGCCCGAACACGTTGCGCGCGAGCGCCAGCGCCTCTTCACGGTGCAACGGGGCGAGATCGATCGTCAGGATCGGGCTACCTGGCTGCCATCCGCGAGTCGAGGGGTCGCCGACGTTGCGCGAGGTGAGGATGACCAGCAGGGGACAGTCGCTCGTCGCCTCTGCAACAGCCGCAATCCGGGCGAGAACCGCGTCGTCGGCCCAGTGCAGGTCCTCTATCACGATCAGCAAGGGCTTCTCTTTGGCAGCCGAGGCGATAACCTCCGTGATCGTGGCCAGGACGCCGCGACTCCGTGTGCCGATATCCATCGCGTCGTACAGCGCGTGCAAGCCAATCGGCGGGGGCAGGTTGAGCAGATCATAGAGAAAGATCGCGTGGTCCGCGGCAATGTGGCCGGCTTCGACGAGCGCACCGACCCGATCGGGGCCGACAACGCATTCGGATTGTTCGGCATCCCCTTCGAGGGCGATACTGCGGATGACAGTGGCCACCGCATCACGCCCGCTTCGCGCGCCGAAGTCGAGCACCAAGCCGCCATGGCAGGTGAAGCCGCCTATTCGCGCACGGTGTTGAAACTCCTCGACGAGGCGTGTCTTGCCGAGCCCGGCTTCACCGCGGACGTAGACGACGCGGCCGCGACGGACCTCAAGGCAAGCCGCCATCGCGGCTGCAAACTGATCCAGCTCGGCCGCGCGTCCCACGAAGATGCGGCCCTCCAGCGGCACGTTCCTCGTCCCCGACAGCCGCCAGGCTCTCTCCGGCGCGGCGAAGCCTTTCACGTGAATCTCGCCAAGATCGACACAGTCGAGTCGGTCCTGCAACGCACGATGGACGGCGGACGACAGCAGCACTTCGCCGCTTCGGGCGTGATCTGTCAGACGCGAGGCCAAGTTCACGCTTTCGCCGGTGACGGTGTAGGCCTTGTGACGCGCGCTCCCCACCTGACTCGCCAGGACCTCACCGCTTGCGACTCCTACATGCACGCCAATGTCGCGGCCGAGCCGCTTTCCGAGCATCGGGATCGCGTGGCGGATTCTCAGTGCCGCGAGGACCGCTCGCTCGGCATCATTGCCATGAGCTATCGGAGCGCCGAACACGGCCATGACGCAGTCACCGATGTGCTTGTCGATGGTGCCGCCGTGCTCAATGATCGCAGCATCGGCAATTTCGAAGAATGCGGTGAGAATGCCCTCGATATCCTCAGCATCAAGCAGCTTGCTCAGCCGGGTATATCCCGTGAGATCCGCAAACAGCACGGTAACCTGCCGCCGCTCGCTTGGAGCGGTCTTGTGCGGCTCTTCTGGCTGCGGCTCCGTATTCGCACGCGCGCCGGCACCTGGCTCGTCGCGCAAGAGCGCAATCGCGTCGAGCAGGCGACGCCGATGTCCGACCGAGGTGACACCAAGATCCCTGAGATCGTCGGTCGTCAAATTGGGTAACAGGTCGGCAGTAATGTGATTGTCGCAAAACTGCGGCGCGTACTGCTCGAGTCCCAAAGTCCTGAGCCAATCGGCGACTTCCATCGGGCGCTCCGGCACCTTTGGATCCTTCGATTGCGATATCGTGGCTGATGGTAACTCAGCCGGAGCGAGAACCTAAGCGGAAATTCGTCCGAGCTGTCTTCTTCTCATCATTGCGTTACAGTCGGCGCCAGTATCGAACGCCGCCCCGGCCGAAACTGATAGTTCAGCTCAGACGTATCGGGCTCTGATCAATCCAAGGACTCCTCTCGCGTGAGAACCATGGACAGCGATCGTATCGTCGGTGCGGCAAGCAGAACAACGGGTGACATGACGGCCCAGGAGACGAGCCAGGAAGCCAGCCAATTCGACATGAAATGTCCGGTTGCGACCGCGGGAAAGCTTGCGATGCCTGCCGCAATGAGAGAGGTCAATCCCGACTGGATGACGCCAAAGACAAAGTGACTGTAGCGGCGCGGAATTGCGAACATAGGCCCCTCAAAACCGATCGGACGGTGGCTATGCTACTTGTGCGCAGCACGATTTCAATGCGTGCGGATGCTCAAAAGGGTGCCTTAGCTGCTCATTCTGCCGCCATCGGCATAATTTCCTGCTGCTCATGGAGGACCACACCCGTGAGAGGATCGAACTCGCCTCTCCATGGCGCACGCTCCAGCACAGCCTTGGTATGGGCGTAGCCCGCCTCCCACCGTCGCATGATTCCTTTCGGGCTGAAATCGATGTCCTTGGTATGGGTCTCGCGGTCGAGCTGAGGCGCAAGAAGACGGACCACGTGCATGCGGGTCCGGCAGCCATAGCCAATCAGCTCGCGGACGGCGGGATCGGTGCGCTCGCTCTCGGGCAGCCGGGCGGCAAGCTGATTGATGACATGACGCAGCCGGTGCGCTTGCTGCTGTCGCGCGATCTGGCTGGCGATCCGGCTGGAATACTGCACATCCTTATGCCGATTGAACACCTCGGCCATCGTGGTGGGCTCGTGCCCGGCCGGATTCCACAAATGCACGGCGAAGATCAGGGAGTCCTTGCGCGGGTTGTCGTCAAAGACCGCTTCCGTCGGCGTGTTCGAGAGGATGCCGCCATCCCAATAGAGTTCACCATTGATCCGTATGGCCGGAAATGCCGGCGGCAGCGCACCGGAGGCCATGATGTGCTTCACCGTCAGTTCGCCATCGCGGCTGTCGAAGTAGCGCATCTGGCTGGTACGGACGTGGGCTGCGCCGACGGTGAGGCGCGGCTTGCAACGATTGAGGAGATCGAAATCCACGAGTTCGCCCAGCGTCTTCTCGAGTGGCGCCGTTGAATAGAAGCCCGCGTGATCGGCACCGAGCGGATAGGAGTCCCCTGCATGAGCTAGCGGGTTGGGACGAAAGAAGCCCGGAATTCCGTTGGTAACCGTCGCCCAGTACGAGAGCTTGTCGTTGAAATCGGGAAAGGCCGTCCGGAGATTCCAGATTGGATTCTGCTCCATCCGCTTCCAGAAGGTCTTCAGCCGCGCCAACCTGTCCTGCGGCTTGTTACCCGCGATCAGGCTGGCATTGATGGCTCCGATTGAGGTGCCGATGATCCAATCCGGCTCGATACCGGCCTCGTGGAGCGCCTGGTAAACGCCGGCCTGATACGAGCCGAGTGCTCCACCCCCTTGTAGCACCAGCACCACCTGGCCCGGCAGATCCCTCACCTTGGCGACTTGGGTCGAATTGTCCTGCATCGCATCCATGTTTCGCTCCTGCCAGCGCTTCAGCGTTCTTCGCAAGGCTTTGGACTTTTGTTACGCCTTTTCATCTCAATGGGCGGTCCAGCCGCCGTCGACCGGAAGCGCGATGCCTGTGATCGAAGCCGCCGCGTCGGTAGACAGGAACACCGCAAGCGTTCCGATCTCCTCAACGGTGGCAAAGCGCTTATTGGGTTGCTGCGCGAGCAGCACGTCACGAATGACTTGATCACGGGAAATGCCGTGCGCTTTCGCTTGGCCATCGATCTGCGCTTCCACGAGGGGAGTATAGACGTAGCCCGGGCAGATTGCGTTGCAGGTGATACCCTCTTCCGCGGTCTCGAGCGCTGTGACCTTTGTCAGACCGACGATGCCGTGCTTGGCCGCGACGTACGCTGCCTTGAAGGGGGATGCCACCAAGGCATGCGCAGAAGCGATATTGATGACCCTGCCGAACCCATTCTGGCGCATCGCGGGCAGTGCAAGACGCGTCGTATGAAATGCGGACGACAAGTTGATCGCGAGGATCTGGTCCCACTTTTCTACTGGAAACAGGTCGAGCGGCGCAACATGCTGGATCCCAGCATTGTTGACGAGGATATCAAGCCGGCCAGATTGTGCGACCGTAGCCGCGATCATTTCGGCGATCGACTTCGGCTTGCTCATATCGGCCGCCGAATAGTTCGCCTTGACGCCAAATTCCGCGGCAATCTGCTCGCGTGTCCGACCAATTGCTTCTGGGGCGCCAAGGCCATTGAGCACGATATCAGCACCGGCAGCCGCCAGCTCCCGCGCGATGCCAAGCCCGATACCGCTTGTTGAGCCCGTGACCAGCGCCACCTTGCCGACCAGCGTCCGCGTAGCAGTTGGAGCCTGCGATTTGACCGAAATATTCATGATCCGAGCCTCTCGTTGGTGGTTACCGATCTCACGACCGGACCTTGGCTTTCGTGGACTCTGAGGGATTTCCCGACTTCGCGGAAATGCTCATTGGCTTCCGAAACCATACGCTGGCGCTATTGCGGTTGGGATGTCATTCGCGGCCCCGATCGGCTAGATTTCGGGACGATCTTGCTGGGAGCCGATCCATGGAAATGCACCAGGTCCGCTATTTTCCTCGCGGTGGCGCAGTACCTCAACTTCACACGCGCCGCCGAAGTATGCAATGTGACGCAGCCCTCGCTGACCCGCGCGATCAAGCAGCTCGAAGCCGAGCTCGGCGGCGATCTGTTTCGGCGTGAGCGGCCGGCTGCCCAATTGACCGAGCACGGTCAGCGTATGCATCCACTGCTCAAGCAATGCTATGAGGCGGCGGCCCGGCGCCCGCTCACTCGCCTCGTCGTTCAAGAGCGGCGAGATCGGTGCGCTGCGCGTCGCATTGACGCATTCGATCGACCTTGCGCTGCTCATTCCTCACCTCGACCAGATCAAACGGCAGTTCAACCGGCTCGAATTCCGCTTCCTGCGCGGCACCGGCCGGGAGGTCTGCGAACTCCTGAAAAAGGGCGAAGCCGAACTCGGCATCGCTGCCGTGATCGATGAAGCCTGGGAGCGGCAATGTCTGGCCGCTGTTCACCGAGGATTTCGACCTCGTGGTCAGCAAGAGCCACCGACTGGCCGAGCGAGGCAATATCGAGTTCGATGATCTGCGCTCAGAACAATTGCTGAGTCGAACCTATTGCGAGCATTCCAAGCGGATCTTGGCGAACCTGCGCGAGCACGGCATCGACGTCGTTCACAGCCATGAAGTTTCCAGTGAGCGCGATCTGATCGAGCTCGTCGAAGCCGACATCGGGGTGGCGATGGTGCCGCACACCTCGCCTGTCCCGGCAAGCCTCAAACGCGCAGCCGTTGCCGGACTGGACGCCCGCCGCACCGTCAATTTGTATGGCGTTTGCCGGGCGCCAGCGCACCGCAGTCGCGTCCGCCGTCATGCGAATGCTGCGCGGCGCCGACTGGCGGGAGATCGCGGGATAGCTCGGCCGATTTTGCCGCCCGCAGAGCGAGGTCAGCCCAAAGTCAATCGGCTCGCGCTTTCCAGCGCTTTGAGCAAGTCATCGATTTCCATGCGCTTGCGGAAGTCGGGATCGACGAAGCGCGCCTTCACGAGGCCGTCGCGCCCAACGACGAACACTGCGGGGATCGGTAGCATCCAGCCATCATTGCCATGAAAGCGCGCCATGTCCTGATAGGAAAGCAGCCCCTGGATCTCGGTACCCAGCCAGATCGCCAGATTCAGGGACAGCGCGTAGCCGTTGTCGAGATCGGTCAGGACTGGGAACGGCGCACCTGAATCGGCCTTGAGCTGCTCGGTGAATTCCTGCGTCTCCGGCATGATGGCAACAACGTGCGCGCCCATCGCCTTGATACGGTCTTGCGCCTGGATCACCGCCCGCACGTTCAGCCGGCAATAAGGGCACCAATGGCCGCGAAAGAACATGACCGCCACCGGGCCGCGCTCGAGCAGCGACGGCAGCGTGACCAGCCGCCCATTCTCGTCAGGCAACATGAACGGCGGCATCACCTCGCCCGGGCGCGGCGCATTCTCGCCGCCGCCATTCTCGACAAGTCTTGCCACAAGGCGATCGACCGCCTGGCCATAGGCCGGAAAGATCTCGCGGCCGGCATCGGCATAGGCTCGAAGCTGCTCGTTCAGCGTGCCCTCCATGTCACGGCAGCGCTTGAAGGCAAGTTTGAGCCGTTCGGCATTGGCTGGTGAAAGGGACGTCATCTTCAGCTCCGGCACAAGAGTTAAGGCCTACTATTTTGCATTTCGTCCGCCCCGCAAGAAGAGCTGCAATCAGTTCACGTAAAAATTGCCAGTCGGGTCGAGCCTACCAGAGGTGTAGTAAAGCGAGCCCTTATCCATGAAGAACACCGTGTTCTCGGGGACCTTTTTAGCATTTTTCACCATCGCTTCATGGTTCTTCTCAGTTGACGCCATTGCCATGGCCGACATCTTGCCCGGCCTGCCGTAGATGTAGGCGATGCCAGACTTCAATTCCCAGGGTGTCTGCGCGAATGCGGCCGTGGCGATCACAAATGCGCCCGCGGCGATGAGGCTCTTGGACAGCGTCGTCATTGGATACTCCTCCTGATTTGACCTGGACGCCCGACAGTCGGACGCACTGCCATCGAACGCCCGATGACAAGGGAACGGAAATGCCGATGCCCAATCGGTTTGATAGCCGCCGCCTATCGCGCCGCGATAGCGTGGGGCTATCGCCTCAAGAGCCAGACGGCATTTCACCTTCTTGAGGGCGGCGTGCATCCTTCCCGCAATCCAAAGCTGCCATCCACCGGAGGAAATGCCATGGGCCGTCACATCACTTTGCGTCTTGCGAATCTCGCCACCTCGCTTCTGCTGTTGTTCCTCTTGCTTTCGGCTGCGACATCCGTCGCGCGGGCCGACAGCGATGATGGCATCGTGCGCGTGAAGAGCGCAGTACCGATGTCGGAAGCGATCAGCCGCATCAAGGCGGACATTGCCGCCAAGGGCATCAAATTTTTCCTGCAGGTCGATCAGTCGAAGCTTGCCGCTGACGCCGGCATCAAGCTCCGGCCCTCAACTCTGCTCATCTTCGGTAATCCGCCGCTCGGCACTCAGTTCATCACAGCCAATGCCAACGCGGGGCTCGACTGGCCGGTCCGCCTGCTGCTCACGCAGGACGACAACGGCGACGTCTGGGCCGTATGGACAGATTTCGACTGGATCGCCAAGCGCCACAAAATCGGCAATCGCGACGCGCAGTTCAAGATGGCGACCATGGTTGTCAAGTCCATCACCTCCACCATCGCTACCAAGTAGCAGCGAAAATGCCCGGGCGTCGGGCCGCATCGAAAGACGCGGACCGATCACGCAAGCGACGCTCTAATCCGGCCTTGGAGAGCCGTCCCATGACCAGCAAGAAATTCGACGTGGTGATCCTGGGCGGCGGCAACGCGGGCATCGGTGTGACCGGCCCGGTTCGCCGCGCCGGCCTCTCGGTCGCGATGATCGAGCCCCGCGATCTTGGCGGCACCTGTCCCAACCGCGGCTGCACGCCGAAGAAGATTCTGGTCGCAGCGGGCCAGGCACTGCACGACATCGAGCGCGCGTCCGCTCATCACATCACGGTCGGCAATCCCCAGCTCGATTGGGCGGCGCTGATCGACCGTGAGAAGGCGATGATCAAGGATATTCCGGCTAATCTCGCCCTCGCGATGGCGCGCCGGGACGTCGAGGTGATCAGGGGGCAGGGTGCCTTCGTCGGCCCCAACGCCATCCGCGTCGGAGATCGCGTGCTCGAGGCTAAGCACATCGTGATCGCCACCGGATCCAAGGCGCGACCGCTGCCGATTCCTGGCGCCGAGCACATGATCACCTCGGACGAGATGCTGAGCGAGCGCGAGCTGCCGGCATCCGTGATCTTCATCGGCGGCGGCGTGATCTCGCTGGAATTTGGCCATGTCTATGCACGCGCAGGTTCCGCGGTAGCGGTTCTCGAAGCCCTGCCGCAGCTCCTGCCGGCGATGGACGTTGACGCGGTCGCGCAACTGCAGGCCGAGAGCGAGCGCATCGGCATCAAAGTCAGAACCGGCGTCGCCGTCCAGCGGATCGAGCCGGCGGACGGCCGGTTTCGCGTAATCTTCGCCCACGGCGGCATCGAACAGGCGCTCGAAGCCGATCGTGTCGTCAACGGCGCCGGCCGGATCGCCAATGTCGGCTCGCTCGATCTGGCGAGAGGTCAGGTCGAGCACGCAAATGGCCGGGTCGCCATCGATCGCCACCTGCGCTCGACCTCAAACCCTCGAGTCCACGTCTGCGGCGATGCGGTGCCGATCTCAGCCCAACTTTCGCCGATTGCAACCTATGAAGGCGACATAGTCGGCCGCAACATCGTCGACGGACCGAAACACGCGCCTGACTACACGGGCATGGCGACATCAGTCTACACCGTGCCGGCGCTGGCCGCAGTCGGCCTCACCGAGGAGGCGGCGCGGCAGACTGGCTCTGCAGTCGACGTTCACGTCAACGACATGCGCGACTGGTTCTCGTCGCGATCATATGCCGAGACCGTCGCCTGGTCGAAAGTGATTGTCGATCACGCCACAGACCGAATCCTCGGCGCGCATTTCGTCGGCCATGCCGGCCAGGAGTTGATCAACGTCTTTGGTCTCGCGGTCAAGTTCGGCATCACCGCAAAGCAACTGCGCGACAACGTCTACGCCTATCCGACGTTTTCAGCCGACATCAAGCACATGCTCGGGCACGCATAGCGGCCCGCTATCGTTTCAAAAGACATACGGCATTTCAAGGAGCGCTCAACTTCGGCGAAGCTGTTCCCATAGCCGGCGACCAATGAGGTTACGGCCAACACAGGAGACCTCACTATGCTCAAGAACTTCAAATTATCGCATGTTGTCTGGCCTGGCGTCGCCCTCCTCGGCGCGCTCACGCTCACCACGCAGCCCGTATTCGCGGGCGAGTGCCCGGCCGACAAGATCAAGCCGAATGCACGCCATATGGTCGACTACATGCCGGTCGGCGTCACCGACGTCACGCTCGGCTCAATCAACCTCGAAAAACAGCCCGCCAACATCAAGGACCGCGAGTTGCGCTTCCGCAAGCTGACCATCGAGCCTGGCGGCATCGTGCCCTGGCACAGTCATGACGATCGTCCGGCTTTGATCTTCGTGCAGCAGGGCGAGATCGTCGAATACGCCTCCAACTGCGTCGACCCGATCGTGCACAAGGCCGGCGATCTTCGCCCCGAAGTTTTCGGCACCTCGCACTGGTGGAAGAACCTCGGCAAGGAAACCGTCATTCTCTATGTCGGCGACGTCCGCAAGGATCCGCACGACCACAACATGTAACGAGTGCTCCCAGCCCCAGCCTCGTTACCGGATGTGACGACCCGGGATCCCCCGTGCCGCCCCGCACGCCGGGCGTCACATCCTCATTTCAAACACCAGGAGACGTCGTGCAATGACCGATTTGTCCGCCCACATGAAGCCGGCCGCGATGGAGATGCACGAGCATTCGCCGGGTGTCGTGCTTCGCTCGCTCGTGATCGGACTGACCGCATTTTTGACCGTTGTCGACCTGTTCGCAACGCAAGCGATCCTCCCCTCCTTGACGCGCCACTACGGCGTGACCCCGGCGGCTATGGGATTTGCGGTCAATGCCAGCACATTTGGAATGGCAATCGCAGGTCTCGTCGTTGGCTTCTTCAGCCCGCATATCGACCGAAGGCTCGGTATTCTTCTAAGCCTGACGCTACTCGCGATCCCCACAAGTCTGCTTGCGATCGCACCTAATATCACCGTCTTCACAATACTGCGCGTCGCGCAGGGTCTGTGCATGGCTTCTGCATTTACCCTGACGCTTGCCTACCTTGGTGAGCAGTGCAGCGCTATGGACGCGGGCGGTGCGTTTGCCGCCTACATCACCGGCAACGTTGCCAGCAATCTGATTGGCCGGCTGGTCTCCGCCGCAGTTGCCGACGGTCTGGGCCTGGCCTGGAACTTCTATTTCTTCGCGGCCTTGAATCTCGCCGGCGCCGTCCTGGTCTACTTCTCCATACATCGCGTGCAACCAATGCAGGTGATGATGGCGATCGACTCACCGCTCAGCGCCATGCTCGCGCATTGGCGAAATCCTCGGCTACGGGCAGCCTACGGCCTCGGCTTCTGCATTCTGTTCGCCTTTATCGGCACCTTCACATTCGTGAACTTCGTTTTGGTACGGCCACCACTATCGCTCGGCATGATGGACCTCGGCCTTGTCTACTTCGTCTTTCTGCCGTCGATTTTCACGACCCTGCTTGCCGGAAGGGTCGCCGCGTGGCTCGGGACTCGCTTGACGATCTGGGCCGCCCTTGGCGTTGCCGTGATAGGCCTCCCTCTGATGCTTACGTCGCATTTGCCGCTGGTTCTCACCGGAATGGTACTGGTTGGCGTCGGAACGTTCTTCGCGCAGGCAGCAGCGACCGGCTTCGTCGGCCAGGCCGCCAGTGAGAACCGGGGAATCGCCAGTGGGACGTATCTTGCCTGCTATTTCTTTGGAGGGCTTGTGGGTACCGCGCTTCTAGGCCGACTATTCGATTCCTTTGGATGGATGGCCTGTGTGATCGGCGTGACCGGCTCTTTGTTCGCGGCCGCGCTGCTCACCGCGATGTTGACGCCACAGCAATGATATACTTTGGCTCGATCCGAGTGTCCGTCGCTGCGCTGTTACCGATCATTTCGGTGAGGTCGCCTTCTGGCCGTCCGCGACAACCCCGATGCTTGACCTAGCGTCGGCTGTTGGGCCCACAGCTGAATACGGATCGTTCACACGAAAGACCTTGTCAAGCGGCGCGGCTGGCCCAAGCAGTCGGCCAACAAAAAGAGCGTTTCGATCCCACAGTCATTCAAGTAAACGCGCTGGTCAGCTCTATCCGTCAATCCCACCTTCCGTCGAACGTTACCGCCCATACTCCGGCCCATATTTGCCTGAAGATTGCACGCGAATTGGGATGAACCCGCGTGAGGTCGGGCGTACGGTTCGCTCCAGTTGCGCAGGTGTTTCTTGAATTTCGCCGAACGCGTGCGAACAAGGGCGATATACGCTAATTTTGTCACCCTCTCCGCCATAATAAAACGACGTCGAGAAAGCCCCGTAAGATCAGGTCCTAATGCACGCCAGAGGTCTCTGGTGTAGCCCCTAGGGTGGTTCTAAGTTGCCATGCCCGACGACCAAAGGCACGTGGGCAAGTGCGCAGACGCTGCGATGAATGACTCGTTCAACCGAGAAGCCGCGGGACAGCCAATGAGCGCCAGCGTTCTGTCGATCTCTTCGAAAAGGATAGCCAGCGCGGCTTGAAATACTAGCGATGCCCGAGGCTGGCGTGGGGGGCGCGATCGCTGGACCGGCGAGCCGGATCGGAGCTGAGACTCAGCGCCACCCAAGCGCGGGCGCGACGTGCTTCAAAATCGCTTCGATCGCATGGGCGCAGTAGGCGACGCCCAACTGGTTGGGGATGGTCAGCAGCAGCGTGTCGGCTTCAGTGATGGCCTCGTCGTTGCGGAGCTGCTCGATCAGGACGTCCGGCTCGGCGGCATAGCTGCGGCCGAAGATCGCGCGCGTCTGCGCGTCGATGAATCCGATCTGGTCCTCAGATTCGCCGCCGCGTCCGAAATAGGCGCGGTCGCGATCATCCATCAGCGCGAAAATGCTGCGGCTGACCGAAACGCGCGGCTCGCGGGTATGGCCGGCCTCCTTCCAGGCGGCGCGGTAGGCACGAATCTGCGCGGCCTGCTGCACGTGGAAGGCTTCGCCGGTCTCGTCGTTCTTCAGCGTCGAGCTTTGCAGGTTCATGCCAAGCCTGGCGGCCCAGACGGCGGTGGCGTTCGATCCGGCGCCCCACCAGACGCGCTCGCGCAGGCCTTCCGAATGTGGCTCGAGGCGCAGCAGGCCGGGCGGGTTCGGAAACATCGGCTGCGGATTGGGTTTCGCAAAACCCTCGCCGCGCAAGAGGTCGAGGAAGATCTCGGCGTGACGCCGGCCCATGTCGGCATCGCTCTGCCCCTCGGCCGGCTGATAGCCGAAATAGCGCCAGCCATCGATCACCTGCTCCGGCGAGCCGCGGCTGATGCCGAGCTGCAGGCGTCCACCGGCGATCAGATCGGCGCTACCAGCGTCCTCCGCCATATAGAGCGGATTCTCGTAGCGCATGTCGATCACTGCCGTGCCGATCTCGATACGGCCAGTCCTCGCCCCGACCGCCGCCAGCAGCGGAAAGGGCGAAGCAAGCTGGCGCGCGAAATGATGGACGCGGAAATAGGCCCCGTCCGCGCCCAGTTCCTCGGCAGCGACGGCGAGCTCGATGGATTGCAACAGCGTATCCGCGGCCGAGCGGGTCTGCGATTGCGGCGAGGGCGTCCAGTGCCCGAACGAGAGAAAGCCGATTCTTTTCATGCCGTCAGTCTATGTCCGGATTGATTGGCGATCGTCAATGCGATCACGGCGAAGAATCGAGGATCCTTCGCGCTGGCAAGCACATTCACGTGAGGCGCGACTGGCCATCACGCTCCCTCAGCCGCCTTCAACGCCCGCCGCATCACGTCCCACATGCGCGGTTCGGTCGATTGCGCGACGTTGAATCGCATGAAGTGCCCGGCCGTTTGCGACACGCTGAACACGTTGCCCGGCGCGAGCACCACGTCTTGGGCGAGCGCCGCACGCGCGACATGCGTTGCATTCTGCCCGTCGGGCAGGCGGCACCACAGAAAGAATCCGCCCCGCGGCGTCAGCCACGGCTCGATGCCCAGCGCCCCGAGTTTTCGCGCCACCTCGCGCCGCGTGCGCGTGAGCTTTTGCCTGAGCTCGTCCATGTGCTTGCGGTAGCTGCCGCCGGCGAACACCTTCGCAATCACTTCGGTCGCAACCGGGCTCGGGCCGCCAAAGCTGGTTGCGACCTGGAGATCGACGAGATGCTCGATCCAGTCGGCGCGCGCGGCGATATAACCGCAGCGCACCGAAGCGGAGAGCGTCTTGGAAAAGCTGCCGATTCGGATGACGTTGGCGAGCCCGTCGAGCGCGGCGAGGCGCGGCGAGCGCTCGGGCTCGAGATCGGCAAAGATGTCGTCCTCGATGATCGCCAGCTCATGTGCAGCGGCGGCGCGGAGCACGCGATGCGCAGTCTGCAGCGACAGCGTGGCGCCGGTCGGGTTGTGGAGCGCGGAATTGGTGATGTAGAGGCGCGGCCGGTGAGCTTCGAGGGTCGCCTCGAAACGAGCGACGTCCGGGCCCGACGGCGTGTAGGGCACGCCCACGATTTTCACCTGATGCGCGCGGAGCAGCGCGCGAAAATTGAAGTAGCAGGGATCATCGACCAGCACGGTGTCGCCGGGCCGCAGCAGGAAGCGGCAGACGAGGTCGGTCGCTTGCGTTCCTGAACCCGTGAGCAGGAGCTGGTCGATCGAGGCCTCGATGCCGTCCTCGGCAAAGCGGGCCAGCAAGTACCGGCGCAATGCCAGCGAGCCGCGCGTGGTGCCATAGTCTGCGAGCACGCCGTCATCGCTGCGGGCGAGCGCGCGAAACGCGCGGCGCAAGGCCGCCTCCGGCATCCAGTCGGCCGGCAGCCAGCCGCAACCCGGCTTGAGCGCGGCTGCATCGGCATCGAGCGATTGCCTCGAGACCCAGAACGGATCGACAGCGCGGTCGCGGCGCGGCTCGACATCGGCGAGCGCGAGCGGCGGCATGGTGGTCGCCGCGACATAGAATCCGGAGCCGCGACGCGCCCGGATCAAGCCTTCGGCTGCCAGCCGATCATAGGCTTCCACCACGGTGGAGGGCGAAACGCCCATGGCCACGGCAAGCTTGCGGATCGACGGCAGGCGGTCGCCGGGGCCAAGGACGCGGCCCGCGACCTTGGCTCGGATTGCGCTCATCACGTCGGTGGTGCGCGCCCCGCCGCGGCCTCTGGTTTGCGTCGTCTGGTCCAAGTGTATGGGCTTCCATACCAATACAGTTTTGCCAGATTGTATGGGATTGTCGCTGGTTTCGCCACTGCCAAAGGGCGAGGGTCGATGGAGAAAGCGAGGCGACATGCAAGCGGCCGGCAACGGATGGGGTAACGGACTCCTGGGCGTCGTCATCTTCAGCGGCTCGCTGCCGGCGACGCGCGTCGCCGTCGGCGGCTTTTCGGCAACCTTCCTAACTTCGGCGCGCGCGGTGATCGCAGCGCTCCTGGGCGCAGCCTTGCTTGCCCTGCTTCGTCAGGAGCGGCCCGCGCGAAAAGACCTCGCCTCGCTCGCCATCGTCTCGCTGGGCGTCGTGATCGGCTTTCCGCTGCTGACCGCGCTGGCGCTCAAGCACATCACCTCGGCGCATTCGATCGTCTTCATCGGCCTGTTGCCGCTTGCGACCGCCGTCTTCGCCGTGCTGCGCGGCCGCGAGCGGCCGCAACTGCGGTTCTGGCTATTCTCGATCCTCGGCAGCGCAACGGTTGCGGGTTTTGCGCTGTCGGGCGGCAGCGCGGGCTCGCTCACCGGCGATCTCCTGATGGTGGCCGCGATCCTGCTCTGCGGCCTCGGCTACGCCGAAGGCGCGACGCTCTCCCGCCGGCTCGGCGGCTGGCAGGTCATCTCATGGGCGCTGATCCTCGCGCTGCCATTGATGCTGCCGGTTGCGATCGTGTCGTTGCCGCAAACCTGGGACGGCATCGGGCTTCCTGCCTGGGTCGGCCTTGCCTACGTCTCGGTCTTCAGCATGTTCGTCGGCTTCGTGTTCTGGTACCGCGGCCTCGCCCTCGGCGGCATCGCTCGCATCGGCCAGCTGCAACAGCTTCAACCCTTCTTCGGCCTCGCGCTCGCCGGCCTCGTCCTGCACGAGCCGGTGGCGTGGACGATGGTGGCTGCGACCGCGATCGTGGTTATCTGTGTCGCCTTCGCGCGGCGGTTTGCGTGAGGCCGCTGCCTCACCCCTGTCCCATCACCGTCCGCATCAGCGCACTCCTTGCAAACTTCTTCAGCGGCATCGGCTTGCCGAACAGGTAGCCCTGCACGAGGTCGAAGCCGATCTCGTTGGCGGCGACGAGATCGGCGCGGGTCTCAACGCCTTCGGCGACGCTGCGCGCGCCGTAATCCCGGGTGAGCTCGACGATGTGGCGGCACACGTTGCGCTTCAGGGCATCGTTGCCAGAGCCGGTGACGAAGTGCCGGTCGGCCTTGAGCTTGACGAAGGGAAACCGGTCGAGACCCATCAGCTCCGGCCAGTTGGTGCCGACATTGTCGATCGCAAGCCCGATGTTGTGAAAGCGCACCTCGGAGGCGACGTCGAGCAGCAGGTCGAGATCCCGGATCACCTCGGAGCTCTCGATCTCGATCGTCAGCCCTCCGAAGGCGGGATGCGCGGGCATGCGCCGGAAGAGATCGCGCACGGCCTGCGGCTCGCGCAGGAATGAGGCCGGCAGGTTGATCGAGAGATCGACCGGGCTCTGCCGCTCCACGAGATAATGCCAGTCCTGCAGGGCACGTTCGATCACGAACTCGGACAATTCGCGGAAGTGCGGATCGCGCTCTTCCGGAATGAAATAGGCCGGCGGCACCACGCCCCAGGTTGGATGCCGCATCCGCACCAGCGCCTCGGCGCCGCAGCGGATCAGCGTGCGGGCATCGATCTTCGGCTGGTACCAGAGCTCGAGCCAGCCCGCATGCAAGGCTTCGCCGACATGCACGGCCGGGCTCGGCGCCGGCTCGTCCGGCAGCAGCATCGCGATGAGGTCGCGCAGCGTCTCGGCGGCAAAGGGCGTCGTCAGCGGCGGCAGCATGGCCAGGCCGTATTCCTCGCCGACCTGCTGCACGGCCTTCACGATGATCGACTCGCGCGCGCCGACAGCCAGCACCTTGCCGCCGAACTCCCCGCGCACCAGCGTTTCCAGAAATTTCCCCGGCTCGATGCCGTCGGCGGCAACGCCGAGCAGGATCAAATCGGGGAGCTCTGCGGTGAGCGCGCCTCGCAGCTCATCGGCCGTGCCGCATTCGCTGGTGACGAAGCCGAGATCTTCCAGCACCTCGCTCATGAAGGCACGCAGGTGCCTTTTGCCGTCGGCCACGCAAGCGCGCGGCGTCACCTTCCGCCGTCCAAAGGTTACAGTCTTCCGTCCGGCGAGCTCGCCCAGCCCCTCGTCCATCGCACACCACTCCCGTTCCGTGACAGCTTCATAACGGCGTGTGCGGCTTCAAATGTGGAGAGCTTCAGCTTCATTGTTGAATTATTTGGGTAACGTTAAAGCTCTCATCATATGTAAAATTGTACGGATCTTGTTGAATCGAACTTCACACTCGCAGCTCTGGCGAGCACGTGAGGCTGCAATCGTTGCGCTATCGGCGATGCCGCGCACGCGGTGCGGCAACTGACCTGACCCAGCGAAGAGGCGACACCGCGCGCGATGTCGCCTCATTCGATAACGCCGGTATTAAGTTGCTGGCAGCCTTGTCGTGCTGCCCCCGCAAGCGGGAGAGGGAGCGCACCGTCCTCCGCAGCTCGCAACCAGACTCCCTCTCACGATGCTTCAGCCCGCCCTGTACTCGCCCGAGATGTTCTTGCCGGTGTAGTCGGTCATCGCCGCGGTCGCGATCAGGCTGATCACGGCGCACAGCGCGACATAGGCGGCGATCGCGGTCGCCGACTGGAAGGTGCCGAACAGCCAGGCCGCGATCAGCGGCGCCGGTCCGCCGGCGATCACCGAGGCGAGCTGGTAGCCGAGCGAGGCGCCACTGTAGCGCAGCCTCCCGGTGAAGCTCTCGGCGATCAGCGCGGCCTGCGGGCCGTACATCATGTCATGCGGGATCAGCGACAGGATGATGGCGAGGAAGATGACCGGCTCCGATCCGGTGTCGAGCATGCTGAAATAGATGAAGCCGAACACGCCGGTCACGGCCGCGCCGATCATGTACATGGTCTTGCGCCCGATGCGGTCGGACAGGTGCCCGAACAGCGGGATCGAGACAAAGGACAGCACCGAGGCCGCGAGCACCGCGGTGAGCAGGAAATCGCGCGATACGTTCAGCGTCTTGACGCCGTAGGCGAAGATGAAGGCGGTGAAGATGTAGAACGGCGCCTGCTCGGCCATGCGCGCGAAGGCCGACAGCAAGATCTCCTTCGGATGCTCCTTGATCACTTGCAGCATCGGCGTGCGCTCGACTTTTCGCTCCGCGACCAGCCTGGAAAATACCGGCGTCTCCAGAATGCCGAGCCGGATGTAGAGGCCGACGCCCACCAGGATGAGGCTGAGCGCAAAGGGTACGCGCCAGCCCCATGACAGAAACTGCTCGCCGGACATCTGGCTGAAGGCCAGCACGGCGAGGTTCGCCAGGAACAGCCCGCAGGGCACGCCGAATTGCGGCCAGGAGGCAATCAGGCCGCGCGAGTGGTCGTTGCGCGCCCACTCCATCGACATCAGCACCGAGCCGCCCCATTCGCCGCCAACGCCGACGCCCTGAATGAAGCGCAGCACGGTCAGGATGACCGCGCCCCAGATGCCGATGCTCTCATAGGTCGGGACCAGCGCCACCGCGAAGGTGGCGAGCCCCATCAGCAGAAGCGTCGCGATCAGCGTCGATTTGCGGCCGATGCGGTCGCCATAATGGCCGAAAATGGCGGCGCCGACGGGACGGGCGATGAAGCCGACGGCGTAGATCGCGAAGGCCTCGAGCGTGCCGACCCACGGATCGGAGTGCGGAAAGAACAGTTTTGCGAAAACGAGGCCGGTGACCGTCGAGTAGAGGAAGAAATCGTACCACTCGATGGCGGTGCCGATGGTGGAGGCGACCACGGCGCGGCGCAGCTGAATCTGGTGCTCGCTGTCGGGCAGCGAGATCGGGTCGACATTGGACAGGGACATGGCGGGAACCTTTCCTGGAGCGCCGCCCCCTCCTTTGCATGGGGTTGTTTTGCGAAAAAAACTTCCCAAACCGCGTGACGGTTCCAATAGGGCCACAGCCGGACCGCGCGCCGCCCGGTTCCGGCGGCGGCGGTCGGCCGCCGCACGACTGTGAAGCAGCTCACATGCGTTTTCCGCCCGCCTGCGCTATTCATGCGGGCAACCGGTGGTGGGCCGTCCAATGGATCGCAGCAATGACGATGCGGCGTATGATGGCTTGGTGGTTCTGGCTCGTGCTGTCGGGACGATTTCTCGACCGCTTCCTCAGCCTGCCGCCCGCTCCGCGGGACTAGACTAGCCTGCGCATGATCCGGAAAACTGTGTAACGGTTTTTTCTCTCGACAAACGCAGAGCGTTTGCGCGGAGATGATGCGCAACTCAAGGGCTTAGGTCTGCCCGATCAGCTTGCGGAACGCCGCCGCGCCGTCCTGCACGGCATCGCGCCCCTTCCAGGCGAGATAGGTCAGCTTGCCGGTGAGCGAGTCATGGTTGCGCAGGCGGCGCGAGCCGAGGATGTGGCCGACATTGGCCGGGAAGCGGCTGACCTCGGCGGCGACGAGCGCGGCGATCGCGTCCATCAATTGCTGGAGGCGGATGCCCCACTCCGATGGCTCGATCTCGTCGATGCGGACCTTGAGCGCATATTCGGTGTCATAGATCTCGGCGAGCAGGTCGCGCGCGACCAGCACCCGGTTGTGCTTGAGCGCGACCCGGAGCGCCAGGCGCTTGTCGTCGAGCCGGTCGAGC
Source organism: Bradyrhizobium sp. CB82 (assembly GCF_029714405.1). Classification (NCBI taxonomy): domain Bacteria; kingdom Pseudomonadati; phylum Pseudomonadota; class Alphaproteobacteria; order Hyphomicrobiales; family Nitrobacteraceae; genus Bradyrhizobium; species Bradyrhizobium sp. CB82. Next base: position 446,989 of record NZ_CP121650.1, read on the forward strand.
ACCATCGGAACCGTAATGGCGTAGGGCGTGGCGGCGATGTCGACGGCGGTTTTGGTCGGCGCGGCTTTGGTGGCGAGGCGGATCAGCTGCCAGGGCGTCTTAAGCCGCCGCGCCACCAGCGTCAGCGCAAAGGGCAGCGCCTCGGGATTGGTCTTCCTGAAGGTGTCGAGCCGCGCGGTGATCTGCGCCACCTGGCCGTCGTCGAACTTCGAGATCTTTTCGGGCAGCTTCTCGTTGAATTTTGCCAGCGCGTTGTGGGCGCGCAGGACCTGCAGCATCTTGGTCACGTCGTCGAAGGCGAAGCGCGAGGCGGTGTAGTGCCCGAGCTTGGCGCGTGCGAGCTCGGTGCCATCGGGCGAGGCGAGCGTGTTCTCGAGGACCTTGATGACCTTGATCTGGAACGCGGTCGCGGTCTTCTGCGCGTCCTTCGGGCTATTGGCGGCGACCTGGTCGTTGATCGCCTTGATGTAGTCGCGCGCCATGGTCGGCAGCAGGTCGCGGCAGATCCACTCCCAGATCGGCGTCAGCGTGTTGCGCGAGATCCGCCCCATATTGGCGTGCTCGGGCGCACCGTCGATCAGAAGCAGCTCGAGCGGTGCGAAGAAAAAGCGCGCCGGATTGGCGCGCGCCTGGGGCGAACCGTCCTTGCGGAATTCGGCGCGCAGCTTCGCCTGGATGTCGGGCGAGCCCGGCATGTCGATCCCGCAAAGCTCGAGCCGCTCGAGCTCGCTGAGCAGACAGCTCCGCGACAACGGCGTCAGCCGCTGCAGGAATTCCCAGAGCTGATTGACCTCGCTCATGGCACGCAATTTTCCGCAACTTTTCCGGAGCTGTTACTTGGTTCCTCGCGAGGAGGCATTTGCGCGCTCTCAACTGTGCTTCAGAGAAGCAAGTCACTGTTAATTAATTGGTAAAGTCGTAGGGCGCGGCGCTCCGCCCGCTATCCTGACGTTAAGAATGGACTTCAAGAAACGCCCGAGATTTAGGTAGATTTGCAACCGCTAGGCGGTCCGCTGGTCATCATAGCAAGCAGGAATTGTGCCGTCGCCGGGGATTTGCTGCAAAATCGCCAAGTTCACCGTAGTCTTACGGAGCAAAAAGTTAACCACGATTCGCCCCGGGTTCCGCTAAACGAAGCCCATGGGGCAACAGAATGATCCGATCGCTGATTCGCGATCGTCGGCTTGGTACGAAAGCAGCACGTCTCAGCACGAAGAGCTCGAACTCGCCCGGTTGAACGCCGCCTGCGCCAAGGCTTCCGAGGAGACCGCCGCCGCGATAGCCCGCGAGCTGAATGGCCCTCTGACCGCCCTTCTCCTCTACATGGGCGAGATCAAGCATCACAGCGACCAGCTTTCCCCGGTCTTCGCCGATCGGACCTATTTGCAGCGCGTGGTCGAGAATGCGCTGGCGCAGACCGAGCGCGTCTGCACGTTGGTCAAGCAGCTCGGCGGCGGGCCGCGGAACGGAGTGTCGGGGATCGACGCCAGCGAGGCGACGGCCTTGCGCCCGGCCAGCAGCGAGCTCTCAGGCCCGCATGGCTCGAAGCGGTTGACCCGGCGCGAACGCGAGGTGCTGCGGCTGATCACCGAAGGCTATTCGAACAAGCAGGGCGCGCTGCGAATGCAGATCAGCCCGCGCACCTTCGAGAGCCATCGCGCGGAGGCCATGCGCAAGCTCGGGGCGCGCAACACCGCGGATCTGGTCCGCGCGGCGCTGCTGCATTCGATCGATTGAGGCCGGCTGTACGGGCGGTGGTGGGGCCGGCTGCCGTGTCAGTAATAGTCGTCCGCGAAGGGGCGCAGGCGCGAGGTCGGACGCAGCGGCTTCACCTCGTCCTTCGGCGCGCTCGGGATGATCGTGATGGTCCAGCGCGGCGGGATGCTCGATTCCTGTTCCAGCACGGAGCGCACGAAGCCTGTCACCGTCTCCTCGCCCGATTTCACCGTTGCCATACGGCCGTTGAACTGAGCGATGCGGAAGCGGCGGACTTCCTTCTGGTCCGCGGTTTCATAGGTGAACATGGAAACCCTCCTGGTCTCGCGCGACTATCGCCACCTATGATTAGCCAAATGTTGATTAGCCATGTGTGAAAATCCCAAGCCGTAGAAGTACGGCGGGATTTTGCCCGAGGGATCAGGCGTCCTCGTCGCGCGCCGCGGCATAGGCTTTCGCCATCGCGTCCAGCAGCTCGCGGTAGACGGCGTCGTCGAGCGCCGCCGCGTTTCGCTCGAGCTCTTGGGCAAGCGCCGCGAGCCGCCGATAGCCGAAGGTGCGCGCCGCGCTTTTCAGCGAATGGGCTTCGCGTTCGATCCGACCGCGCTGCTGCGCAAGGGTGAGGTCGCCGAACCGCTTCAGGCGCGCATCCGTCTCGCTCCAGAACACGGCGCGGACTTCGCCGGCCCCGTCCTCTCCGATCTCGCGCACCAGCGCCTGGAATGCACCGGGATCCCGTGCCGGCTCGGCGGCGAGGGCGGATTCGGCGGACAGCAGAGCGGCAACTTCGCGCATGAGAGGGTTCTAGCGGCTGAACGTCTACGCCGTGTAAATTCCCTGCCGCGTGACACTATGCATGATCGGGCGGCTGCTGCGGGGCAGCGGATCATCGCGGCCCAAGCAGCCGGTCGTACTGCGCCTTCACCGTGGCATAGCATTCGCACGCGGTCTGGCGCAGCCCGTCGAGATTGTTGATCTGGATGTGGCCGCGGCTGTAGTGGATGAAATCGGCCTGTTGCAGCGTGTTGGCGACCAGCGAGACGCTGTTGCGCCGCGCGCCGATCATCTGAGCGAGGTTTTCCTGGGTCAGCAGCAGCCTGACGTCGCCCGACAGGTCGTGGATTTGCAACAGGCACCGCGACAGCCGCGACTCCACGGGATGGGCGGCATTGCAGCCGGCGGTCTGCTGGACCTGCGCGTAGACCGCAAGCCCGTGGCGCGCCAGCAGGGTCCGCAGGGAGGAACTCTGATCGGCCGCCACGCACAACCGGTCGAGATCCATGACCGAGGCCGTTCCGCCGACGAGCACCACCGCGCTGTTCAGCGCGCGCGCATCACCCATCGCTGACAATGTTCCGAGCAGGCTATCGCGACCGATCATCGCAACCTGCACATGTTCGCCCTTGGCGAGTTCCACGACAAGCGAGATCACGCCGCGATGAGGGAAGTAGGCGCGTTTGAGCGTTTCGCCCGTCTCCACCAGCACGGCCTCATGGGGCAGATCGCTGGTGCGTAAGTGCGGGCGGATCAAATCATAGTCATCCGCCGACAGCGCAGACAGGAAACCATTGGATGGACGCACCATCGTTTCCATAACTGCCTCCCGTCTTTCCCAGCCGGCGAAGCGCTGACACGCATTCGCCATCTCTCGCACGGGTCTAGGCGCGCATCATGTGCCTTCCCGGATATGTTGGCAATTGGACATATAGCGTCCTGATGGGCGTGAGCAGCTTGTGTGCACGTCGGCATGCACACCGGGTCGCGTCACCACGACGCAGCCAGCCGGCTCAAGGAGCGGATACCAGCAGCCGTGCATAGACATTTTTCACCGCTCCGTAACACGCACAGCATGTTGCCTCCAACGCATGAAAGTCCGTGATTTCGATCTGGCCGCGGCTGTAGCGGATGATGCCGGCCCGCTGTAGCGAATGCGCGACCAGCGAGATCGCGTTGCGCCGAACCCCGATCATTTGCGCCAGCAGTTCCTGCGTCAGTGGAACGGTCGTACCGTCGCAGAGGTCGCGGGCGCGCAGCAGCCAGCGCGCAAGCCTGGCCTCGACCGGGTGCAGCGTGTTGCAGAGCAGGGATTGTTGCACGTGGGCCAGCAGCGCCTGTTCGTGCCGGACCATCAGGCGACGGAATTCCGGGCTTCGGTCGGCGATGTCCCGAAACGCGGTGTGGTCCAGGCTCACGGCTGTGCCGCGAAACAGCACGACGGCATCCGCCAGCGCAGTCCAGCCGGCCAGTGCCGCGCCGCTGCCGATGACACTGTCGCGGCCCAGCATCGCCACCTCGATCGTCTGACCGCCAGCGAGCTTGACCGTGATCGAGACCGCGCCGCGAAGTGGAAAGTAGACCTGCTTCGGCGGAACTCCATCAACGCCGAGCGACATCTCCCTGACCAGCTCGACGGCCACGAGATGAGGCTCCAGCAGCTTGAAGTCTGCTGCATCGAGCGTCCCGAGCAATTGATTGGGCGGGCGACCGCTTGCAGTCATGCGAAATCAATCCGGCGCTGCGGTTCGTCGTCACGCCGCGCGCTGCGTCTCGTGGCGCTGTTGCACGGCTGATCGACGATACAATATGAGTTGTGCATTGGTCCATATACACGTTAGGGGGCAGACGCGCGCGCTGCTTGCGCAAGCCGTTCACGCCTGCGTCAGCCGCTTGCTGCCATCAACGAGTGCCTGTCGGAAGACCATGCCGGCAGAGCTCTTTCAGCGGCGCGATTGGGTTAGCACGCTCTCGCCCGATGCGCTCACGGGGTAAGGGTCTGTTTACCGCGAACGCGGGTCGTCTGCGTCACTCTCGTCGCGACAACCGCCGGCCTTGCGGGCGATGCCCGATACGGATGATTTGATTCAATCCGAGCGGCACCGGCATAGCACCTTTCACCGCCGAGGCTTTTTATTGCGGGGCGTAACCAACTCGCGGCGCGTGGCCAGTCGCGTCATCGTTGCGGCGCCTGCGGCCGTTTTTGCCGAACGCAAACTTGTCTTCAATATCCGTATTAGCACGGAGGTCGAAATTAACGCGGCCGTGAAATGCGATGTCTAACGGTTGAGAGGAGGCGTTGCGTCGATGTCGGGAAGGCGAAGCCGGCGTTGCCACGACACCCTCCGCTGAAGTCCAAGCTAGTAAGGCGTATTCCATGGATGATCTGTTGCGGGAGTTTTTGACGGAGACCAGCGAGAGCCTGGACACCGTCGACAATCAGCTGGTGAAGTTCGAGCAGGAGCCGAACAACGCCAAGATCCTGGATAACATCTTCCGCCTCGTCCACACCATCAAGGGTACCTGCGGCTTTCTGGGTTTGCCGCGGCTCGAAGCGCTGGCGCATGCCGGCGAGACCTTGATGGGCAAATTCCGCGACGGCATGCCGGTGACCGCCGAGGCGGTGACGGTGATCCTGTCGTCGATCGATCGCATCAAGGAGATTCTGGCCGGGCTCGAGGCGACCGAAGCCGAGCCCGAGGGCACCGACCGCGACCTCATCGACAAGCTGGAAGCGATGGTCGAGCAGGGCATGGCGGCGATGTCCGGCTCGGCGCAGCCGATGCCGACAGGTGGCGCCGCAGCGGTTGCCGACGCGCCGCCGCTGGCGCCGGAAGCCCCGGCCGCGCCCGCCAAAGAGCTGACCCAGGGCACGCTGATCGAGCAGACGCTGGAGCGTCCGTTGCGTCCGGGCGAGGTCTCGCTCGACGAGCTCGAGCGCGCCTTCCGCGAGACCGCGATCGAGGTGCCGGTGCCGGCGGCTGCTGCTGTCGCCGCGCCCGCCGCGAAGGATGCTGCAAAATCCGCCAGGGAAGCCAAACCCTCGCCGAAGAAATCGATGGCGGACGAGGCCGTCACCGAAGGCGACCGCGTCGCCAACCAGTCGATCCGCGTCAACGTGGATACGCTGGAGCATCTGATGACCATGGTCTCCGAGCTGGTCCTGACCCGCAACCAGCTGCTCGAGATCTCCCGCCGCAACGAGGACACCGAGTTCAAGGTGCCGTTGCAGCGCCTCTCCAACGTCACCGCCGAGCTGCAGGAGGGCGTCATGAAGACGCGCATGCAGCCGATCGGCAATGCCTGGCAGAAGCTGCCGCGCATCGTCCGCGACCTGTCGAGCGAACTCGGCAAGCAGATCGAGCTGGAGATGCACGGCGCCGACACCGAGCTCGACCGCCAGGTGCTCGACCTGATCAAGGATCCGCTCACCCACATGGTGCGCAACTCCGCCGACCACGGCCTGGAGACCCCGGCCGAGCGCCTGGCGAGCGGCAAGGGCGAGCAGGGCACCATCCGGCTGTCCGCCTATCACGAGGGCGGCCACATCATCATCTGCATCGCCGACAACGGCCGCGGCCTCAACACCGAGAGGATCAAGGCCAAGGCGCTCTCTAGCGGTCTCGTCAGCGAGGCCGAGCTGGAGAAGATGAGCGAAGCGCAGATCCACAAGTTCATCTTCGCGCCGGGCTTCTCGACCGCGGCCGCCATCACCTCGGTCTCGGGCCGCGGCGTCGGCATGGACGTGGTGCGCACCAACATCGACCAGATCGGCGGCACCATCGACATCAAGAGCGTCGCCGGCGAGGGCTCGTCCGTCACCATCAAGATCCCGCTGACGCTGGCCATCGTCTCCGCCCTGATCGTGGAGGCCGGCGGCGACCGCTTTGCGATCCCCCAGCTCTCGGTGGTCGAGCTCGTCCGTGCCCGCGCCAACTCCGAGCACCGCATCGAGCGCATCAAGGACACCGCGGTGCTGCGGCTGCGCAACAAGCTGCTGCCGCTGATCCACCTCAAGAAGCTTTTGAAGATCGACGACGGCGCCGCCAGCGATCCCGAGAACGGCTTCATCGTGGTGACGCAGGTCGGCAGCCAGACCTTCGGCATCGTGGTCGACGGCGTGTTCCACACCGAAGAAATCGTCGTCAAGCCGATGTCGACCAAACTGCGTCACATCGACATGTTCTCCGGCAACACCATCCTGGGCGATGGCGCGGTCATCATGATCATCGACCCCAACGGCATTGCCAAGGCGCTCGGCGCCTCCGGCTCCTCGGCCCATGACATGGCCGACGAGAATGCCGCCCATCACATCGGCTCGGGCGAGCAGACCACCTCGCTGCTGGTGTTCCGCGCCGGCTCGTCCCAGCCCAAGGCGGTCCCGCTCGGCCTCGTCACGCGCCTCGAGGAGCTGCCCGCCGACAAGATCGAGTTCTCAAACGGCCGCTACATGGTGCAGTACCGCGAGCAGCTGATGCCGCTGGTCGCCATGGAGGGCGTCACCATCGCGAGCCAGGGCGCCCAGCCGATCCTGGTGTTCGCCGATGACGGCCGCTCGATGGGCCTCGTCGTCGACGAGATCATCGACATCGTCGAGGAACGCCTCAACATCGAGGTCGGCGGCTCCGGCGCCGGCATTCTGGGCTCGGCCGTGATCAAGGGCCAGGCCACCGAGGTGATCGACGTCGGCCACTTCCTGCCGATGGCCTTTGCCGACTGGTTCACCCGCAAGGAGATGAAGCCGTCGATGCATTCGCAGGCGGTGCTCTTGGTCGACGACTCGGCCTTCTTCCGCAACATGCTGGCCCCCGTGCTGAAGGCGGCCGGCTACCGCGTCCGCACCGCGCCGACCGCGCAGGAGGGCCTTGCCGCGCTGCGCGCGCAGAGCTTCGACGTCGTGCTGACCGACATCGAGATGCCCGACATGAACGGGTTCGAGTTCGCCGAAACCATCCGCTCCGACCACAATCTCGGCGCGATGCCGATCATCGGGCTCTCGGCGCTGGTCTCGCCGGCGGCGATCGAGCGTGGCCGGCAGGCCGGCTTCCACGACTATGTCGCCAAGTTCGACCGTCCCGGTCTGATCGCGGCGCTGAAGGAACAGACGGCCGGTGCCGCCGGCGCCTCCGAGCTGAGCCGGGCGGCCGCCTAAGGGATAGGGAGGATACGACAATGAGCAGCAAGACGCAAAGCAGCGAAGGGGCGATGGTCGAATACGTCACCGCGATGATCGGCGGCCAGCTGTTCGGGCTGCCGATCTCGCGCGTGCAGGACGTGTTCATGCCCGAGCGCGTCACCCGCGTGCCCCTGGCCTCGCGCGAGATCGCCGGCGTGCTCAACCTGCGCGGCCGCATCGTCACCGTCGTCGACATGCGCGCGCGTCTCGGGCTGCCGCGGCCCGAGGACGGCAAGCTGCCGATGGCGGTCGGCGTCGACCTGCGCGGTGAATCCTATGGCCTGCTGATCGACACGATCGGCGAGGTGTTGCGCCTGCCGGAGGACGGCAAAGAGGAAAACCCCGTCAACCTCGACCCCCGCATGGCCAAGCTCGCCGGCGGCGTCCACCGCCTCGATGGCCAGCTCATGGTCGTCCTCGACGTCGATCGCGTCCTCGAACTCGAAACCAAAGTGCAAATGGCTGCGTGAGCCCAACAACATCGGAGCCGGAGAACCAAAATGAAGACATGTTTGGTCGTCGATGATTCCAGCGTCGTGCGCAAGATCGCGCGCCGCATTCTGGAAGGTCTGGAATTCGAAGTCACCGAAGCCGAGGACGGCTCGAAGGCGCTGGAGATCTGTCGGCAGAAGCTGCCCGATGCGGTGCTGCTCGACTGGAACATGCCGGTCATGGACGGCTTCGAATTCATGGGCCACATGCGCCGCCTGCCCGACGGCGACCAGCCCAAGGTGGTGTTCTGCACCACCGAGAACAACGTCGCACATATCGCCCAGGCACTCAGCGGCGGCGCCAACGAGTACATCATGAAGCCGTTCGACAAGGACATCATCGCCGACAAGTTCGCGGAAGTCGGCTTGATCCCCGTCGGACAAGCCTTTGCCTGAGTATCTCTGGCCTGAGTGTTCCCGGTAATTCTGTGAGAGGCTACCCCCTTGACCCCGCCCGAGTATGAGTATCTGCGCAAGTTCCTGAGAGACCATTCCGGTCTCGACCTGTCTGCCGACAAGCAATACCTGATCGAGAGCCGGCTGTTGCCGCTTGCGCGCAAGGCCGGACTCTCCGGCATCGGTGAGCTCGTCCAGAAGCTGCAAGCTGGATCGAGCGTGCTCGTCACCAGCGTCGTCGAAGCCATGACCACCAATGAGACGTTCTTCTTCCGCGACAAGGTCCCGTTCGATCATTTCCGCGAAACGATCATTCCGGAGGTGCTGAAGGCGCGCGCGGCGCGCCGGAGCGTGCGCATCTGGTGCGCCGCCGGCTCGACCGGTCAGGAGCCCTATTCGCTGGCGATGAGCCTGAAGGAGATGGGCGCGGCGCTCACCGGATGGCGGGTCGAGATCATCGCCACCGACCTCTCGCAGGAGGTTTTGGAGAAGTCCAAGGCCGGCATCTACAGCCAATTCGAGGTCCAGCGTGGCCTGCCGATTCAGCTTCTGGTCAAATATTTCAAGCAGACCGGTGAAACCTGGCAGATCAATCCCGAGCTGCGCGCCATGATCCAGCACCGGCAGCTCAATCTGCTGCACGACTTCTCCCAGCTGGGTACCTTCGACGTGGTCTTCTGCCGCAATGTGCTGATCTATTTCGACCAGGAGACCAAGATCAACATCTTCAACCGCCTCGCTCATCAGGTCGAGGGCGACGGCTTCCTGGTGCTCGGGGCGGCGGAAACCGTGGTCGGGCTGACCGACAGCTTCCGTCCGATTCCGGAGCGGCGCGGCCTCTACAAGCCCAATGACGCACGCAGCGCCGGCGCAAAGCCCGTGATCGCGGCGGCGCCGACACGAACCGCTGAAATGGCGGGGCTGCGCGCATGAGCGAGGATGGCAAGGGTGCGGAACGCGTGACCTTCAGTCGCGGCTATGATGTCTGCATCATGGCCATAGACGGGACCTGGCGTCGCGATTGCAAGCTCAATGCGATTTCCGACAGCGATGCCATCCTTACGGTCGAAGGCTCGATCCAGGGCCTGAACCTCAAGGAATTCTTTCTCCTGTTGTCCTCGACCGGCCTTGCCTATCGCCGTTGCGAGCTGGTGCGCGTCAACGGCGCGGAAATGGACATCCAGTTCCTGCGCGGCAAGAACAAGAAGAAGCGCGCCGCAGCGGGCCATGACGCGACGGTCTGAGAGCAAGCGGCCTGCGCGTTTCCTTAACCCGTTGTGTCGGATTTGCTCAAAACATCCGATCGAATTCGCTGGCTCCGTTTTACGTGGCCTAAGCGCGCGCCAGGTATGAAATTGCCGGTCTCAATCGCAGGATCCGGTAATGCCAAGAAGCTCCTTCTCCTCCCTCAAGTCAAACCTGCCTGATGCCGGCGAGCGGCGCCGGCTGCAGCTTCTGGTCGTCGATGACGACGCCACACAGCGCAGCCTGATCACGGTCGCAGCCAAGCAGGCCGGCCACGAGGTGACCGTGGCGCCCTCGGTTTCGGAGGCGATCAGCAGGCTTCGCACCGCGCGCTTCGATTGTGTGACGCTCGATCTCGTGCTGGAGGACGGCGACGGCATCGAGGTGCTGCGCGTGATGTCGGAGGCGAAGTTCGCGGGCTCCGTGATCGTCATCAGCGGCATGGATGGCCGGCGCCGCAGCGCCGCCCGCAACTTTGCGCGCTCGGTGGGCATCGAACTGCAGAGCCTGCCAAAGCCGCTCGATCTCGCGGCGCTGCGCATCAGTCTCGCCAATCTCGGCAAGACCGCGATGGGTCTGCCGACGATGCATACCTGGGGCGGTGTCGCCACCGATGCGATCGTGGAGCGTCATCGCGCGTAGATCACGCGCGGGGGGTGCGCGGTCTCAGCCGATCAGGCGCGGTTGCCGCGCCGCTGCTGCCCCGGTTTCGGCCATTTCGCCGGAATCCGACAGCGATTCCAGCGCAAGGTCGAGGCCGACCCTGCATGCGCCAAGCGCCGTGTTCGCCGTGGCGTAGCGGGGCTTAACGTCGTCGAGCACGAAGATGTCGGTGGAACCCGGCCGATCACAGGCGTGGTCGAGCGTGATCGCGGCCTCGATCAGGCGCATACTGGTCTCGATCTGCGCGATCAGAGAGCGAAGATCGGCTGCGATCAACTGACGGCTGTGGGAAATGGCCGCAGCGACAAGCGTGTAGGTGCCAGCAAAATTTTGCATGGATATTCTCCGTCCCCGGTCGTTAGGCACCAAGCCGCTACTTGTGCGTTAACTTCATGTCCCGTACAAATGCGGGTGGGCCGAGTCCGTGCCGAACGTGAAAACGCTTGGTGCGGACATAAGTCTTCTCATGCCGGATGGACGTGGCACATGGCCGAAAAAACCTCCCGTGGCGAGATCTTCGTAGTCGACGACGACCCCGCCGTTCGCGACACCCTGTCGATGGTGTTGAAGGCGGCGGGCTATGAGGTGATCTGTTTTGCCGACGGCGCCGCGCTGCTCGCGGTCGCGCGAAACCGCACACCGGCCGCGATCCTGCTCGACGTCCACATTCCGGGCAAATCGGGCCTCGACATCTTAAAGGAGTTGCACGGCGAGGATTATCCGGCGCCGATCTTCATGATCTCCGGGCAGGGCGATATCTCGATGGCGGTCAGTGCCATCAAGAACGGCGCGCTCGACTTCATCGAGAAGCCGTTCCGCGGCAGCGAGATCGTCAATCGGCTCGACGAGGCGATCGGAGCTTATGCGCGTCGGCAGGCGGAGAGCGCCTCGCCCAAGTTCGGCCAACTCCACTTCCCCGGACGCGAGCCCCTGACCCGGCGTGAGCGCGAGGTGCTCGAGCAGTTCGCCGGGGGTGCCTCCAATAAGGAAGCCGGCCGTACGCTCGGGATCAGCCCGCGCACCATCGAGGACCATCGCGCCAACATCATGAAGAAGCTCGGCGCCCGGAATGCCGCAGACCTGATCCGTATCGTGATGACGGCCGCCCAGCGCGCGTCGTAGACGAAGCTCCTGCCTCGTGGCCCGGATGCAGCGCGTCACGCAGTGATGCGCTGCGGAGCCGGGGCCCATCTCTCCAGTTTTGAGCAAGCGTTGTGGGTCCCGGCTCTGCACAGCAGCGCGGGCGCGCTGCAGTGCGTCGGGACACGAGAGAAAAGAGACCGTCGTCTCAGCCGTCGAGCGCCCTGCGCAGGATCCGCGCCAGGTCCGACTTGCGATAGGGTTTTGCCAGGAGGAGAACGCCGGAGTCCAATCGTCCGTGATGGATGATCGCATTCTCGGTATAGCCAGATGTGTAGACCACTTTGAGATCTGGCCTGCTCTTCAGGATCTCGTCGGCAAGCTGCCGGCCGTTCATCTTCCCAGGCATGATCACGTCGGTGAACAGGAGATCGAATGGCGTTCCGGCCGTGACGATCGCCAGCGCATCGGCCGCATTGGCTGCCTCCAACGTCGCGTAGCCGAGCGAATGCAGCTGCGCCAGCACGTAGTCGCGCACCAGGCGGTCGTCCTCGACGACCAAGATCGTCTCGTCCCCGCCCTCGATCGCATCCGGCGTCACGCCCTCGCCGGTCGCAGTCGCACTCATGCCGGGCGGCAGGTACATCTTGATCGTGGTGCCGTGCCCCTCCTCGCTGTAGATCCTGATATGGCCGGCGGACTGCTTGATGAAGCCATAGACCATGGAGAGGCCGAGCCCGGTGCCCTTGCCGGGTCCCTTCGAGGTGAAGAACGGATCGAACACCCGGTCCAGGAGCTTTGCCGGAATCCCGGCGCCGGTGTCGCTGACAGCGATCAGCACATAGTTGCCGGGACGGATGTCGTTGATGTTGGCGTAGGCGTCGTCGAGATAAGCCACTCCCGTCTCCAGGATCAGCTTGCCGCCGTTCGACATGGCGTCGCGGGCGTTGAGCGCCAGGTTGAGAAGGGCGGTGGTGAGCTGGTTGGGATCGACGAGCGCCACGCAGCTTTCCGTCTCGAACACGGACTCGATCTGGATATGCTCGCCCAGCGTCGGGCGCAGCAGCTTGGCGGTATCGACGATCAACGAGTTGATGTCGATCTCACGCGGTTGCAGCGGCTGCTTGCGCGCAAAGGCGAGCAGATGCTGGGTCAGCTCTGCGCCGCGGGCTGCGGCCTCGTCGATCATCCTGGTGATGGCTGCAAGTTGCGGCTCCTTCTGGACCGCTTCCGCTAGGATCTCGATGGTTCCGGTAATGACGGTGAGGATGTTGTTGAAGTCATGCGCAACGCCGCCGGTGAGCTGGCCGACCGCCTCCATCTTCTCGGCGTGGCGGATGCGCTCATCGGCCGCGATCTTGTCGGTGAGATCGCGGTAGAAGACGTTGAACAGCACGCCTTCACGGCGGTTCATCGCGGTGACGCTCATTTCCGCCTTGAATTCCTTGCCGTCGCGGCGACGCACCATCATTTCTCGGCGGCGGCCGACGATCCTGCCGTCCTTCGAAGCCACAAAGCGCTGCAATCCGCCGCTGATGGTCCTGCGTTCGCCCTTGGCGATAATGAGGTCGATCGCGGTCCTGCCCAGCGCCTCGTCGCGGCGCCAGCCGAACAATGTTTCGGCCTGCGAATTCCAGGCCAGGATCGTGCCGTTCTCGTCGGTCTGGATGAAGGCGTCGAGCGATGTCTCGATGATGTTGCGGGCGAGCTGCTCGCTTTCCAGCAGCGATTCCTGAGCAAGCCGGGCCTCGGTCATGTCGCGCCCGACGAAGTAGAAGCGCTTCATCTCGGCAGACCACGTCCCGAGCCAGGAGAGCCAGACGTCGTGCCCGTCCTTGTGGAGGCAGCGGGTATCGGCGAGCTTCGGCCGCTCGCCGCGTCGCAAAGCCCGGATCTCCTCGCGAGACCGCTCCAGATGGTCGGGTTGGATGAAGTCGGCGCCGCTGCGGCCGACCATCTCCTCGGGCTGATAGCCGAGGATGGCTTCCGAGCTCGGGCTGATCTGGACGACATAGCCCCTCGCATCCAAGATCATGATCAGGTCCTGCGAGGCGTCGAAGATCAGCCGACGCTCCTCGCGCTGCTGATGCAGCGCGCGTTCGGTGCGCCGCGCTTCGGTGATGTTGCGGGCCGACCCCGAGACTCCCATGATCTCGCCATTGGGCCCCCTGATCGGCGACAGGCTGAGCGAGATCTCCACCGCGCTGCCGTCCTTGCGCATCCGCACCGTCTCGAACCGTTCGATCGGCTCGCCACGCGCGATCCGTCGCAAATAATTCGTGCCCTGCTCGCGGCGGTCGGCAGGCACGATGATCGAGGTGGGCTTGCCGATCGCCTCATCCGCCGAATAGCCATAGAGGCGCTCTGCCGCCGGATTCCAGCCCGTGATGATGGCATCGAGCGTTTGCATGACGATGGCATCGTCGGAGGATTCGACCGCGGCGCTGAACAGGCGCTCGCGCTCGGCATGGTGGCTCAGCGCGGCCTCGGTGCGGCGATGCTCGAGAACCTCGCGTTCGAGAGCCGCGGTCTTCGCTTTCACCTCTGCCACCATACGGGCGAAGGCCAGAGCCAGCGCGCCGGTTTCGCCCGGCGCATCGATTGGGATGGCGATCTCGCCGTCGCTGTCGATGTTTTCGACGGCGCGGGTCAGTTGCACGATCGGCCGTGTCAATGTTCGGGCGAGCAGGATCGCCAGCGCTGCCGCACCGAGCACCGCAAGCAAGCCCACCGACAGTGACGTGTTCTTGATCGCCGCGGCAAAACGGGCGAATGTCGAGTTAGGGGCAATCTCGATGATGCCGAGCCATTCCTTGCCCGCAAGCAGCGCCGGCGCGAGGGTTGCGCCGCCAAACCGGCCTCGCGTATCCGTGATGACCTGAGCAGAGCTCTTGGTTGTCCCGGTCAGTCCTACAAAGTAGGGAAAATCATCGACCCAATTGTTGGGCTCGCCGCGCGAGAGGCCGAATTCACGGCTGCGGTCGGGATGTACGACATAGTCGCCGCGCGTATTCACGACATAGAGTTGCTCCCCCGGGCGCACCAGCGAGCGGAGACGATCCAGCGCCGGGCGCATGTCGATGTTCACGAGAATGATTCCGAACGGCTTGCCGTCCGGCGTGAACAGCGGAGATCCCACGCGCAGGGTCGGTGCATGAGGGATCGTCGTGCCGCCGCGATCGCTCGACGGTTCAAGTTGCGACACGTAGAACTCGCCAGGAGGAAGCCGGATCGTCTCCTGGAAGTAGGTGCGCTCGCCTTTGTGCTGCAGTTCGTCGTTGGGAGCAATCCGCGCTGATCCGTTCGGCCCGGTTCGATCCACCCGGATCAGCTCCGGCTCGCCATCCCCGGCGCCGATGATGCGAAACTGCGCGTAAGCGGGCTTGGCATCGATTTCGGCGGCAAGCCGGGTCGCGAGACGGTCGCGCCAGGTCTGCTCGGAGACACCGTCCTGCGGGTCGGTCCCGCCGGCGAGATGGGCGCGGATCAGGCCGTTGAGAGCGGCCGCGGCGCGGAGGGTGCCGATATCGCCTCGCGCACTCGCGACATAGCCTTCGAGATCGGACGCAAGCAGCCGCGAATGGGTTTCAAGGCGGTCGATGATCCGCGGCAAGACGGCCTGTTCGACGCTCCAGTAGCTCAGCAAGCCCGCGGCAGCCACGGCAATCGCAACCAGCAGAATCATGGCAATGGCGAGCCGCGTCGCCAGCGTCATGTAGCGCTTCTTGCTGTTTCGGACACGGTTCTGCTTTGCCCGATGGGCAGCAGAACGGATGTCGCCATCATCGGCCGCCGGTGCTGACATCAGAAGTCCTCGGCTTGCTTGCCTGCAGGCAATCGTCGACCGTCGCGAGCAACGCTTGCTTCTGCAGGCCGCGGTGGCCGTCCCCGGCAACCATCATGTTATGGCCAGCCATCTCCAGCAGCAGCCGGATCGTGATCTGCACGGCCGAATCGTCATCCACAATCAGGATGTTGGCCAAGTTCCAATCCTCCGGCCCCGGTCCAGGTCGACCACGGCGGTCGAAGCATCTGAGTAGATTGTTGCGCGGATTTCATGCAACCTGCAAGCTACTTCGCAACAAGGGAACACGCCTTGTGGCACGGTTGGGACGCCGGTCGCCCATATGCACGCTTGCATGCATATAATCCTGCAGCCGGCTGCTTCACCAGCGTCTAGTCGCTCAGATATTCCGGATGGCGCGCCCGGATCCTGTCGAGCTCGCTGAGGGTGCCTGACAGATGCGTGCGCAGGTGCCGCTGCGCGGCATCGGCGTCGCCGGCCTCGATCGCGCGGGTGATCAGTCTGTGGTGACGCACAATGTTCTGGGCCTTGCCGGGCGAAGGCAGGTGCAGCCGCCGCAAACGGTCGATATGTCCGCTGCGGCTGCGCACCAGCGTCCAGAGCTCCTGCTTGCCGGCGGCCGTGTAGAGCTGGACATGGAAATCATTGTCGGCGGCGATGAAGCTCTCGAAGTCTCCGGCCTTGGCGAATTGCTGCTGGAGCGCGATTGCGTGGTCAAGGCGGATGATCAGCGCTCCGTCATGGCTTTCCGCGAGCAGCCGCACGATCTCGAGCTCCAGCGCCTGGCGCAGGAAATGCGCCTGCTGGGCGCGGCCGACATCGATCCGGCTGACCACCGTCGCGTGCTGCGGAAACACGTCGACGAGCCCTTCCTCCTCCAGTCGCATCAGGGCATCGCGGATTGGCGTCGAGCTGACGCCGAATTGCGCGGCGAGATCGGCGCGCGATAGCGGCGAGCCCGGCGGCAGCTCCAGGGCGAGAATCGCGTTGCGCAGCCGCTCGAACACCTGTGGCGCGGCCTGCCGGGCGCGGTCGAGCCGCGCGCCCGGGCGGAAGGTCGCGCGGGGTGCGGTATGGGACACTTCCATGGCTTGCCGTTCCGGCACGCTTGCCTTTGATGCACTAATGCATTAGTGCATCAGCAGCGGCTTCGTCAATGCTGGCCGGAGCAAACGAACAACAATGATCAAGCAGCGTGGCCTCGCAGCCGTCGCCCTGATCGCTGCCATGGTGCTGTGGCCGGTGGCGCTCAACACCCATTCCGGCTTCAAGAGCGTGTCCAACACGCTGCGTATGGTTGGCCGCAATTATGGCCTGCGCGGCCTGCCCTATGTCGCAAAGATCCTGATCCCGGCCGCCTTCGGCTCGATCCTCACCGGACTGAAGATCGGCTGGGCCTTCGCCTGGCGCACGCTGATCGCCGCCGAGCTGGTGTTCGGTGTGTCCTCAGGGCAGGGCGGGCTCGGCTGGTTCATCTTTGAGAACCGCAACCTGCTCGACATTCCTGCGGTTTTCGCCGGATTGTCGACCGTAATCATCATCGGGCTCTTCGTCGAGAACCTGATCTTCCGCCCCATCGAGCGGAACACCGTCCAGAAATGGGTACCCAATCATGACCAAGAAGAAGACGCCCGACCAGTTCCGCAGCGCGCGCTGGTTCGCGCCGGATGACCTTCGTTCGTTCGGCCACCGCTCCCGCACGATGCAGATGGGCTACGCGCCGGAGGAGTGGAAGGACCGCCCGATCATCGCCATCCTCAACACCTGGTCGGACGCGCAGCCCTGCCACATGCATTTCAAGTCGCGCGTCGACGACGTCAAGCGCGGCATCCTGATGGCGGGTGGCCTGCCGATCGAATTGCCGGTGCTGTCGCTGTCGGAATCGCTGCTCAAGCCGACCACCATGCTCTATCGCAACCTGCTGGCGATGGACGCGGAGGAGCTGCTGCGCAGCCACCCCGTCGACGGCGTCGTGCTGATGGGCGGTTGTGACAAGACCACGCCGGCGCTGCTGCTGGGCGCCACCTCGATGAACATCCCTGCGATCTACCTGCCGGCCGGCCCGATGCTGCGCGGCAACTGGAAGGGTAAGACGCTGGGCTCGGGCTCCGACGGTTGGAAGTATTGGGACGAGCGGCGCGCCGGAAAGATTTCCGACAAGGACTGGGTCGACATCGAGGCCGGCATCGCCCGCAGCTACGGCACCTGCATGACCATGGGCACGGCGTCGACCATGACGGCGATCGCGGAAGCGATCGGCATGACGCTGCCCGGCGCCTCCTCGATTCCCGCGGCCGATGCCAACCACATCCGCATGGCCTCTGAATGCGGCCGCCGCATCGTCGAGATGGTCTGGGAGGATCTGACGCCGAAGACGATCCAGACGCGCAAGGCGTTCGAGAACGCGATCGCGGTGGCGATGGCGATGGGCTGCTCGACCAATGCGATCATCCATCTCATCGCGCAGGCCCGCCGCGCCGGCCAGGACATCGGTCTCGACGATTTCGAGAAGGCGAGCCGCAAGGTGCCTGTGATCGCCAACGTTCGTCCCAGCGGCGATGCCTATCTCATGGAAGACTTCTTCTACGCCGGCGGCCTGCCGGCCCTGATGAGCCAGATCAGGCCGCATCTGCATCTGGATTGCATCACGGTGACCGGCAAGACGCTGGGCGAGAACATCGACGGCGCCGAGGTTCACAATGACGATGTCATCCGTTCCGTCGACAATCCCATCTACAAGGAAGGCGCGCTTGCCGTCCTCAAGGGCAATCTCGCGCCGGACGGCTGCGTCATCAAGCCTTCCGCCTGCGCGCCGCGCTTCCTCAAGCACACGGGACCGGCGCTTGTGTTCGACGACTATCCCTCGATGAAGAAGGCGGTTGACGATCCCAATCTCGACGTCACCGAGGATCACATCCTCGTTCTGCGCAATGCCGGGCCGCTGGGCGGGCCGGGCATGCCGGAATGGGGCATGCTGCCGATTCCGACGAAACTGGTGAAGCAGGGCGTCCGCGACATGGTGCGCATCTCGGATGCGCGCATGAGCGGCACCAGCTACGGCGCCTGCATCCTGCACGTCGCGCCGGAGTCCTATGTCGGCGGACCGCTGGCGCTGGTGCAGAACGGCGACAGCATCACGCTGGACGTCGAAGCTCGCACCATCAATCTCGATGTGCCGGAGGCCGAACTCGCCAAGCGCCGCGCCGAATGGAAGCAGCCCGAGCGCCGCTTCGAGCGCGGCTATGGCTGGATGTTCTCAAAGCACATCAAGCAGGCCAATGACGGCTGCGACTTCGATTTCCTGGAGACCGGGTTCGGCGCGCCGATCGGCGAGCCGTCGATCTACTGACACTGTCGTTCCGGGGCGATGCGAAGCATCGAACCCGGAACCCATTTCACCGCAGTACAGTTCGCGCTGCGCGCGCTCCGGAATGACAAGAGAGAGGACACCATGTCTAAACTTGCCGACGCCACCCGCAACAGGCTCAAGTCCGTCTCCACCGCCACCGTTGCCACTGCGCTGTTCAAGCGCGGCCTGCGCATCCAGATGATCCAGGATGTGCATCCCCTTGGCCCCAGCCAGCCGACCATGGTCGGCGAGGCCTTCACGCTGCGCTACATGCCGGCGCGCGAGGATCTCAACACCATCGAGGTGTTTCGCGATCGCTCGCATCCGCAGCGCAAGGCGGTCGAGGATTGCCCACCCGGCGCGGTGCTGGTGATGGACAGCCGCAAGGACGCGCGCGCCGCATCCGCCGGCGCGATCCTGGTGACGCGGTTGATGAAGCGCGGTGTCGCCGGCGTCGTCACCGACGGCGGCTTTCGCGATTCTGCCGAGATCGCAAAACTCGGCTTCCCCGCCTTCCATCATCGCCCGAGCGCGCCGACCAATTTGACGCTGCACCAGGCGATCGAGATCAACGTCCCCATCGGTTGCGGCGACGCGCCGGTTTTCCCCGGCGACGTCATCCTCGGTGACAGTGATGGCGTGATCGTCATTCCGGCGCATCTCGCCGACGAGATCGCCAACGAGACGTTCGAGATGACCGCGTTCGAGGACTTCGTCAGCGAGGAGGTCGGCAAGGGCCGCGGCATCTTCGGACTCTATCCGGCCACCGATCCGCAGACGCTCACCGACTTCGCGGAATGGCGGAAGAAGAACGGAAGGTAGTCGGTCCTCGCCTCTCCCCGCGCGCGGAAAAAGGCCGGAAATTCAAGCGCGGCTTGAATTCCGGGTGAGGGGGAGTCTCCGCGAGCCAACTCGCTCCGTTTATGTGGGATAGAGCCCGTCACCCCGTAAGGACGGGGAGAGGGAGAAGATTACACCCCCGCCTCCGTCATCTCAACTGCCCACAGCGCAAACGCGTAGACGATCGCGACTTCGTCGAGGCGGTCGAAGCGCCCCGAGGCGCCGCCATGACCGGCGCCCATGTTGGTGCGGAGCAGGACCGGGCCGCCGCCGCTCATGGTCGCGCGCAGGCGTGCGATCCATTTGGCGGGCTCCCAATAGGTGACGCGTGGATCGGTCAAGCCGCCCATCGCCAGGATCGCCGGATAGTCCTTCGCCGCGACGTTGTCGTAGGGCGAGTAGGACAGGATAGTGCGAAAATCCCTCTCACTCTCGATCGGGTTGCCCCATTCCGGCCATTCCGGCGGCGTCAGCGGCAGCGTGTCGTCGAGCATAGTGTTGAGCACGTCGACGAACGGCACCTCCGCGACGATCCCTGCGAACAATTCGCCCGCGCGGTTTGCGACCGCGCCCATCAGCATGCCACCGGCCGAGCCGCCATGGCCGACGATGCGTTTTGCGCTCGTATATTTCGCCGCGATCAGCGCGCGTGCGCTCGCGGCGAAATCGTCGAACGTGTTGGTCTTCTTCTCGCGCTTGCCGTCGAGATACCAGCCCCAGCCCTTGTCGGCGCCGCCGCGGATATGGGCGATGGCGTAAACGAAGCCGCGGTCGACCAGCGACAGGCGGTTGGCGTTGAAGGAGGCCGGCATCGCCGCGCCGTAGGAACCGTAGCCGTAGAGCAGCAGCGGCGCCGTGCCGTCGAGCCCGAGTCCCCGGCGATACAGGATCGAAACCGGTACCTCCGCGCCGTCATGCGCCTTCGCCATGATACGGGTGGTGACGTAGTCGGCCGCATCGTGGCCGGATGGAATCTGCTGTCGCTTGCGCAGCACCCGCGAGCGCTTCGCCATGTCGTAGTCGTAGACTTCCGAGGGCGTCGTCATCGACGAATAGGAAAAGCGCAAGTTCGTCGTCTCGAATTCGTAGGAGCCCATCGTGTCGAGCGAATAGGCGGCTTCGTCGAACGCGATGGCGTGCTCTTCGCCGTTGCTGAGATCGCGGATCACGATCGCCGGCAGCGCATTGGCGCGCTCCAGCCGCACCAGATGGCCGGCATAGAGATCGATGTCGATGATGTAGATGCCTGGGCGATACGGAATCAGATCGCGCCAGTTCGCGCGTTCGGGCGCAGCGAGCGGCGCGATGACGATCTTGAAGTCGATGGCGTCATCGGCATTGGTGAGTATGAAGAGTTCGTCGCCGCGATCGGCGAGCGAATATTGCACGCCCTCCTGGCGCGCCGCGACCAGCCGCGGCGGCGCGTCGGGATTGGCGAGATCGATCAGCCGCTGCTCGGATGTTTCATGGTCGCCGCCGGCGATCACGCAAAAGCGCCCGCTGGTGCTTTCGTGCAAATGGGTAAACCAGCCGGAGTCCTGCTCCTCATAGATCAGGATATCGTCGGCCTGCTTCGTCCCGAGGCGATGCCGCCACACCTGCATCGGCCGGTGATTGTCGTCGAGCTTCACATAGAAGAAGCTTTTGGCGTCCTTGCTCCAGACCACGCCGCCGTCGGTTTCCTCGACGAGGTCGTCGAGATCGGCCCCGGTTGCCCAATCGCGCACGCGGATCGAAAAATATTCCGAGCCCTTGGTGTCGGCGGTCCAGGCTTGCAGCTTGTGATCGGGCGAATGCCGGCTGCCGCCGAACCTGAAGTACTTGTGGTCCTTGGCGAGCGCATCGCCGTCGAGCACGATGTGGCTATCACCGCCATTGCGGGGCATGCGGCCGAAGAGCTCATGCTGTCCGCCTTCGCGAAACTTGCGGAAGTAGGCGAAGGGTCCGTCCGGCGACGGCACGCTGGAATCGTCTTCCTTGATCCGGCCGCGCATCTCGCGCACCAGCGTCTTCTGCAAGGGTGCGGTGCGGCCGAGCAGGCTCTCGGTATAGACGTTCTCTTCGTCGAGATATGTGCGGATGTCGGGATCGAGTACGGCGGGGTCGCGCAGCACCTCCTGCCATTTCGCATCCTTTAGCCAGGCATAGTCGTCGCTTACGGTGATGCCGTGCCGGGTGAACGCATGCGGCCGGCGAGGGGCGACGGGTGGCTTGGTGGGGCTGGCGGTTTTGGTCAATGGGTCCTCGTTCGAGTCCTCGGCGGGTCATGTCCTATATCGGATCGAACTCGGCCGATTTAAAGAAGTGCCGATGCGAAGCTACAGCATTGGCGCGCAGTCGATGCGCATGCTGGTCGCGCGCCCTGGCTGCCTCAATGCAGGAGTCATCACCCGCGAAGGCGGGTGATACCAGCTTCTCGGTTCCTTACAACTGCCCCGGTGTACTGGATGCCTCGCCTGCGCGGGGCATGACGACGGAGGATGCGGAGCCGCTGTCTCCTCAGCCTACATCTCGACCTGCTCACCGAGATAGGCGACGGCCGCCTCGAGGCCGCCCTTGCCGTGCGGTATCTTCAGCGCGTTGAGGCCGACTTCGATCACGCCGAGCGTGCCAAGCAGCATCGGCGCGTTGACGTGGCCCATATGGGCGATGCGGAAGGCCTGGCCCTCGAGATCGCCAATGCCGGTGCCGAGCACCACGCCGCACTTGTCCTTGCAATAGCGCTGCAGCACCGCGGGATCATGACCATTGCCAACGGTCACGGTCGTCACCGTGTTGGAGCGCTCGCTGTTCTCCAGAATGTTGAAGCCGAGCACCTGGCCCTCCGACCACACCGCGACCGCGCGGCGCGCGGCTTCGCCGAGCAGGCTGTGCCGGCGGAATGCGTTCTGGAGGCCCTCCTCGAGCAAGAGGTCGATCGCCTGGCGCAGCGCGAACAACAGATGCACCGGTGCGGTGCCGGCATATTTGCGATAATGCTCGGCACCCTCGCGCTCGCTCCAGCTCCAATAGGGCGTCGCCATGTTCGCCTTCTTGTGCGCCGCGAGCGCACGATCATTCGCCGCGACGAAGCCGAGACCCGGCGGCGTCATCAGGCCTTTCTGCGAGCCGGACATCGCGACGTCGATGCCCCATTTGTCCATCTCGAACGGCATGCAGCCGAGCGAAGCCACGGTGTCGACCATGTACAGCGCCGGATGGCCGCTCGCCTTGATCGCCTTGCCGATCGCCTCGATGTCGTTCTGCACGCCCGAGGCGGTGTCGACCTGCACGACGACGACGGCCTTGATCTTGTGCTCCTTGTCACGGCGCAGGCGCTCCTCGACCTCGTGCGGGCGCACCGCGCGGCGCCAGTCACCCCTGAGCACCTCGACCTCGGCACCCATCAGGGAGGCCGCATGGCCCCAGCCGATCGCGAAGCGGCCGCTTTCCAGCACCAGGAGCTTGTCGCCGCGCGACAGCACGTTGCTGAGCACGGCTTCCCAGGCGCCGTGGCCATTGGCGATGTAGATGTAGGATTTGCCCTTGGTCGCGAACAGCTTCGAGAGATCGCCGATCAGGCTCTCGGTCAGATCGGTCATCTGCTTGGAGTAGATGTCGATCGCCGGACGATGCATCGCCCGCAGCACCTCGTCGGGCATCGTGGTGGGCCCGGGGATGGCCAGAAATTCCCGGCCCGCGCGAACGGTCATTGTTGTTCTTCCTTATGTGATGAAGAGAGTCTGGAGGATCATCGGGCTACGCTTTTACGCGCCGTGGCAACTTAAGAAAAGCGCGCAAAACGCGGGATAATCATGCAAGAAGCCGATCGTCCGGACATGGCTATCGCCGCGTCTCGCGGCACCCGGCGGCTTCAGCTTCCTCGACCGAGCAGAACCAGCGGGTGCCCTTGCTGATCTTCATCTTGATCTGTGCGTACCAGCGGCTGGTCGGCTGGTGAAAGATGCATTCGCCTGATGTGTTGACGTTGCCCTTGATGGTGCAGTCCGGCGATGGTGCAACGGCCCCTGACGCCGAGGCGAGCAGGATCGCATGAGCTCCTTCGGGCGGCTTGGTGGCGCCGAGAATCGGCGTCTTCTTGTTGCGCACCCGCCAGTCCCATGGCGCGATGAAGGCGCCCTGCCACATGCCAGCCTTGGCTTCGCGCGCGGCCGCTTCGTCGGCCTCATAGTCGCGGGAGATGCGGGTGAAGGCCAGCGCCCAGCCGCTCCGCACCAGCCATTTCTGGATGTCCTCGCCGTCGACCTCGCAGCGCGCCACGGTGCGGCCGCGCCGGTCGATCGACCTCCCATGGCAGACCCAGTTCTTGCCCTCGGCAAATTTGGCGAGCTCCTCGCGTGCCGCCACACCGCAGGTCCAGCGCTCGCCCTTGGTGTTCAGGCAGAGCTGGTCGGTCGACGGCGCGTCGATGCCGCTGAGCCGGATGCGGGTGCTGCCGATCTGGACGGAATCGCCCTCGCGGACCTTTGCCGTGCCGGTGATGTCGGCGGCCTGCGCCAGCGACGGCAAGGCGAGGAGGACAATCAAGCCAAGAAACGTTCGCGACATGCCGGTCCGCGTCTGATGAAAATCCCGATAAGCCCGGCAATTGTGGTCGGTATTTGGCCGGCCGGCCAGCGCTTGCTCGAGAGATAGGCTTTCAACTTCCCGTCATCGGGCCGCCGAATGGACAACTCTCGTGTCCCGGACGCGCTGCAGCGTGAAACGCTGCTGCGCAGAGCCGGGACCCAGAAAAAAATGGTGGTGCATCTCGACGGCGCAGGCCCCGGCTCAGCAGCGCATCGCTGCGTGCTGCGCTGCGTCCGGGGCACGAGAGCTACCCCAGCCCATCATCGCCTTCCGCGCCACCGCCAGCCCCATCAGCACGAAGGCCGACGTCACCTCCGGCCCGCCGACCAGGATCCGTGTCGGGGTCTTCATCTTGTTCCATTCATAGGCGCGGAACGGGCCGCGGCGGCCGCCTTCGCCGAGGGCTCCGACGATGCAATTCAGCGCCGGCGCGAAGGTTTTGGGGTCGGCGCCGAGATGGCCGAGCGCGATCAAGGCGAGCGCCGCGTCGAATGCGTTCATCTCGGCAACCAGCATCTCGCCGTGGACGTAGCCGAGCACGCGGGCGCGGATGAAATCGAAAGCGCCGTCGGGATCGATCGCGGCTTGCGCCGCCAGCGGCAGCGACAGGAACGTCGCATAGCAACGGCCGAAATAGGCGCTGTAGAGCTCTGGCAGATAGTAGATGTGCGATCGCGGATTGGCGAAGGCGCCGCTCGCCGCCAGCCGCTTCTGGAAGGCGATGATGCGATGCACGGTGGCGAGCCGCGCCGGTGTCTCCAGAACCTTCCAGCGCTCCAGATTGCGGAAGGACACTTCGAGGATGTCGAGGTTCAGCGTCGGATCGAGATCGTTGCCGTAGGGCCGCTCGCCGGCGAGATTGTCGATCCAGGTGGCGACGCCGCCTTCGTAGTCGATGTTGTCGTTGAGCGGCACGGTGACGCGCGGCTCGTTGACGCCCTCGCGCACCTGGTAGCCGGCGTAGAAATCGAGCAGCGGCTGGGCGAGGATCGGATCCTCACTGCCGGCCTGCGTCGCGGCCGAGAACGAACACGCCGTGGTGTCGCAGTCCGGCACGTAGACGCCGAAGCCGAGGTCCTGCTTGATCTGCGCGAAGAAGCGCGAGAAGCGCGGATGCGGCGGCGGCGCCAGCGCGGTGATGACGTCGAAGCGCGTGCCGTCCGTGCCCATCACCTCCTCGCGGCTGATGTTGATGCAGAAATCGACCATGTCGGCGATCGCGGCTTGCGCGGCGGTGGCCTCAGTGGGCGAGGCGAGGCCGGTCTCTCGATAGGCGAGCAACGCCTCGATGAAGAAGGCGTCGTAATAGGCCGAGCGGTGGCGGATCTGCACCGGCTCCCACATCGGCTCGGCGATGCCCCTCCAGGGCGGATTGATGATGGCGCGTGCGCCCGAGCGTGCGATGAAGATGCGCGCGAGGTTGAACAGCAGCGAGGAGTTCTTGTAGCCGCGCGCGTTCAGGCCGGTCAGCGCCATGATCAACTCGCGCCCGCGCAGATCCGGGTCGCCGATCAGGTTGAACGCGGCATAGGTCGGCAGAAAGCCGTTCTGGCCATAGCTGCGCAGCAGATGATGCGCGCAGTCGCGGATCACGTTGTCGACCTGCGCCAGCGCCGGCGCCGCCCCGTTGAAAGCGGTCGGCGGCGGCTTGGGATGGTCGAGCGCGATGGTGTCGAGGAGGTCGGCGACCGGACGTCCGACCGCCTCCCAGTCGGGCTCGGCATCGTCGCGGGCGCCGGTCAGAGCCGCGCGCAGCCGGGTGAGCCTGGTCTCATCGCGCAGGTCGGGCAGGCCGGCGCGGCGCAGCAGCGCCCGGAGGGCCGGATTGCCGAGCGCGGTCTTGTAGAATTTTGCCAGATGCGGATCGCCGGTGGCCGGGCCCGCCAGCACGGGATCGCAGACGTCGTAGAGCGAGGGGCCATCCTTCTGTGCCGTCAGGGCGCGGAAGGCGTGACCGGCGAAATAATGAAAACTCATGAAGGTCCTGGTCGCGCGGGGTCTTGCCGGGGTTCACGGCATGCTGTTCCGGCAACGCGCCGACATCCCCCGCAAGTGATTGAAAAGTGTCACGAATTCGCAGGGAACACAAATGTGACCGATATCACAGAAAAATCCGGCGAGAGCACTGCCAGAAAAGGGCAAAAAAGGGGGCCAAACAACGAAAAAATCCGCATCCGCGGCGTTGCAGATTAATAAGCATATTCAGTGGTTTAGCTAAAAAGAACGGCAATCTATTGCCCCGGGGGCGATATCCGGTTAAGGGTTTGTTTGGTGCGGCGCCGCAAATTGCGCGCAATTCGGGGACACATCCCCGGCCAATCCCTCAAACCTAAAGACGCCATCGCGCTACTCAAACAGGTACGCGCGCCGCGATGGCTCCTGACAGGAATGAACCGAGATGAATGTAAGGCAGCTCGACATTTCCCGACGCACCATTGCGGTCGCCGCCGCTCTGATCGGCACGGTGTCGCTGGCGATCGGCGCCCACGCTGCCCTGAACATGCGCGCCCTCGATGCCGCCAAGGCGGTCTCGACCGCTGAGGTCACCGGTTCGGTCGGCCACACCTCGCGCCTCGCCCTCGTCATCGGCAATGGTCATTATCCCGACGCCAATGCACCGCTGTCGCAGTCGATCAACGACGCCCGCGCGCTGTCGTCCTCGCTGCGCAAGAACGGTTTCGACGTCGACATGGTGGAGGACGCCAGCCGGGACGACATGGTCCGCGCCGTCAGCCGCCTCAAGTCGAAGATCACGCGCGACAGCGTCGTCATGCTGTTCTTCGGCGGCTACGGTGTGCAGGCCGGCCGCGAGAGCTACATGCTGCCGGTCGATGCCGTGATCTGGAAGGAAAACGACGTCCGCCGCAACGGCGTCTCGATCGAGAGCGTGCTCGAGATGATGAAGGAGCAGGGCGCCAAGGCCAAGCTCGTCGTCGTCGATGCCTCGCGCCGCAACCCCTATGAGCGCCGCTTCCGCTCCTACAGCCACGGGCTGGCGCCGATCAGTGCACCCGACAACGCGCTCATTCTCTCGTCCGCCTCGCCCGGCAAGGTCGCCGACGACGGCAAGGGCGAGCACAGCGTGCTGGTCAGCGAGCTCCTGAACAACCTCAATGCGCAGGGCAGCGCCGAAAGCGTCTTCAACAAGACCCGCGTCGCCATCTCCCGCGCATCCGAAGGCGACCAGGTCCCGACGGTGTCGTCCTCGCTGCTGGAAGACATCCAGTTCGACCAGGCCGGCGGCTAGTTTTTCATATCATGCAAGGTCTCGTGCCCCGGACGCGGCGCATCGTGCAGTGATGCTGCGCTGAGCCGGGGCCCATGCCTGCCCCGCTTGCATTGCTGAGCCCATGGGTCCTAGCTCAGCGCAGCAGCGTTATACGCTGCAGCGCGTCCGGGAATGAGCTTCGCGGAAGGTTCTACTTCGTCTCCGCGCTCGCCATCACCGGGCGCACCGGGTCGCCTTCGCGCAGCAGCGCGCCGGCGCGGGCAACGACGATGTCGCCTTCGTTGACGCCGTCGCGGATCTCGATATTGCCCCCGAACATCAGTCCGATCTCGACGCGCTTGGTCTCGACGCGGTTGCGGCGGATGATCTGCACCACGGTGCCGGCGGGGCTGTACTGCACGGCGGTGAGCGGGACGGCGACATTGCAGCTTTGCCCGGTCTTGATCAGCGCGCGGGCGCTGGAATTCAGCAGCAGCCGCCGCGGCGTCGAGATGCCGATATGGACCATGCCCTGCTGGATGTTCGGCTCGACCGTCGGTCCGATCTTGCGCACCTTGCCGTCGATGTCGCCGGCACCCGCGATGCGCACGGTGGCCGGCTGGTTCACCGCGAGCTTCTTGATATCGGCGGTGGCGACGAGGCCGACGAGGTCATATTCGCTGCGCGCCACGATCGAGAACAACGCTTCGCCGCGCGGCGAGGCCGGCGCGCCGATCTGCGCGGTCGAGGCCGAGATCACGCCGGCGACTGGTGCCGTCACCTGGACCGTGCCGCCTTCGGGCAAAGCCAGCCGCGCCAGCACTTGGCCGGCAGTGATGGTGTCGCCGGCTTCCGCCAGCATCTCCGTCACCTTCAATCCCGGCCGCTCGGGCCTCACCGAGGTCTCCTCACGCGCGATGATCGTGCCGCTCGCCTCCACGATGTCGGAGAAACAGGACTTTGCCGCCTTCAGCACCGTGACCGCCGGTCCCTTGGGCGCCTCCTCATCGGCGGCGCGTGCCGGGAGGAGGCCAAGAAAAAGGCAAAGGCCGACCGCTAAGGCGACGGGAAACAGGGCTTTGCGAGGTTTGCGGGCGCAATGACGCATCGGGCTCATCCAAGGGATCGAAGGCTTCACTCGATAGCAGATGGCTGGGGTTCAGACCATGGCGCCCCGGTGCCGGAGCGGGATGGAATGCCGCAGGTACGTCCGCGGCAAGCCTTTGATTAGTCGCAGGATTGAAGATCAGGTTCGGCGCCTGGCGCCATCCGTCAGCCGCGGCCTTCGCCGAGCAGCCTGCCGGTTGTGCGATTGATCAGGTGCAGACGCGCACACGCCGGGCAGGTCACCGAGTCGTGCGTATCCTTGGCATCGGTCGGCTCAGCCGTAAGCCGATGCTGAACGTTCATGCCGGTCTGCGGGCATTTGAAGACAATATGACGGTCCATTGCGTGCCGGAATATGACGGTAGCGAACCGCGCCCGAAACTACGGTTGAATACGTAGATGCGGGCGCAGCCTGGGCGGCTCAAGGCAGCGCGACGAACTCCACCCAGTTCGGCTTCTTGCCGGTCGGATAGGACTTCAGCTTGGTTAACGCGCCACTCGTCTGGTCGATCGCATAAACCGTCATGCTGTCGGACAATTCGCCGACGGCGGCGACATAGCGGCCGGTGGGATCGACATTGAAGCCGCGCGGCTGCTTCTCGGTCGGCACGGTGCCGACCGTGGTGAGCTTGCCGCTGGCGGGATCGATCTTGTAGGCGGTGAGCGTGTTGGTTGTGCGCTCCGAAGCATAGAGGAAGCGGCCGTCGGGCGTGACGTGGATGTCGGCAGCCCAGGGCTTGCCGCCAAGGCTTTCGGGCAGCGCGGTGGTCCGCTGGATCTCGCTCCAGGCGCCATTCTTCGCGTCATAGGCGAACGCCGCGACGTCGCCGTTCAGCTCGTGGATGAGATAGACGTATTTGCCGTTGGGGTGGAATACGAAGTGCCGCGGACCCGATTTCGCCGGCACCTTGTAGACAGGCGGATCGCTCGGCGTCAGCTCGCCGGTGCTGGCATTGAAGGCAAAGGCCAGCACCTGGTCGGAGCCGAGATTGGTCGCGAACGCAAAACGGTTGTCGGGCGAGGGGATGAACGCGTGCGCATTCAGCCCGGTCGGGATGACCTGCTTGGGCGCGCCGACGACGCCGGTCCCGGACAGTGGATTGAGCGCGACCGTGTTGCCGCCATAGGAGGCGCTGAGCACGAACTTGCCGGTGCGGTCGGTCATGACATAGGCCATGCTGTCGGCGAGCGGCCCGTTGCCGATGTGCCTGAGCGTGCCGGTCTTCTGATCGATCGCAAAGCTCGCGGCCGAGAACGGTTGCGAGCGCACGCCGACGATCAGCACGCGGTGGTCGGGTGTCACCGCAAGCGGCGTCGATGAGCCGGGCTTCCCGATGCCGACGATGGGCGCGGTCTGCACCGGGCTCATCTCGCCCTTGCCGTCGATGCGGAAGACCGAGATGTCGTTGCTGTCGGCATTGCCGACATAGGCAAATGTGTCGGCCATGCCGGCGCTGACTCCGAATTGAGTGACGAGAATGACTGCGCATGCCGCAACGGGCAGGCGCAGGGCGGGACAGTGGGTCGGTCGGGACATCCGGCTTCCTCCAGCTTCAAAAATCGCCGTTGCCGTCCGGCATGGCTGTTCTCGGTTGTGGGCGAGGATATCCAGCTCCGTGCCATTGCACCAAAATCCAATTTGGATCGAACAATACCGAAATTGTATCGGTTGACGCGTGAAAGCGCGCAATTGGGCGTCTGAACCAACGCGCCGGGGATGCATTGAATCCGGGCATGACGGGTGACAACCGGCCACAACAGGGATGGCGGACGCAGCTCATTTTGCCGGTTTCTGGCTGCGACACCAACGCATTGGTACGCGCTGACGCCTGACCTGTTCCCGGTATGCACGCCCATCTCTCAGCGCGAAAGGGGGCTGACCGTGCCCCGCGAAAACGATCTCGAAGGCAAGCCCGACATGGGCGGCAAGCATGGCGGCCAGGCCGGTCAGCCTAAATCTCCGCCACGCCCAAAAACGAGCCAGCGCGATGCGGACGTGGTGACGAAGCAGCACACCGATCAAACCGATCGCAAGCCGCAGCCGACCAAGAAGAGATAGTTCAGCAAGTCATTGGCCCCAGGATAGTGGCCAAGATACTGGTCCTTGGGTGCGCTCACAGGCCGCAGCAGAAGAGGAACGGCATCGTCGTTCGGCTGTTCTAGAATCCCTGCCTGCGGCGGGAGGCTTTTGCGGAGGCTGACGTGTTTTGGATCTATTGGGACACCGCCTGGTCGATCATCATCAGCGGCATCATGGTCGCGACCATCGTCGCGCATCCCGATGCCGAGTTCGCGGAAGTGCGCGCAGCAAAACAGTCCTGAAGGTCGGCGCTGCGTCCGGGTTTGCGTGTCTCCGTAGTTCTGCGGAGTTTGCCGCGCCGCGCGCCATTTGTCGAAAGCGACGGCCTTTGCCGGTATCGAGGTCAACCAAATCTTAGTGGCTGCGACGGTAATTTTCTGCATCTCTTAAAGGATGCGGCGGTCGCAATGAAATTGTTCGGCAATCCCTCCATTCGTTCGGTTCTCGGCGCCATCATCGGCATCCTCGGCCTGTTTCTGATCGCCCAGCTCGCGACCGAGCTCTATGGCGCCGTTGAGCGCAACGCCGCGGCGCAGAAGCTCGAGCGCTTTGCCGGCACCGACCAGCAGCTGTTCGCGACCCTGCTCGGCTTTCGCCTGGAGCGTGGTACCTTCCTGTCGGCGCTGCTCGCGGAGGGGCCGGCCAACGCCAATGCCGACAACCGCATCGCCACCAACCGGCAATTGTCGGAAGCCGCCTACAAGAGCGTGCTCGAACGTCTCGAGGGCGTGACCGATTCCCGTCTCGCCGGCGCCCTGAGCAGGATGATTGCGATCCATGACGCGCTCGTGCCGCTCCGGCCCAAGGCGGAAGCCGCCATCCACCAGGCGAAGGCAGAGCGCGACATGAAGCTCGCCGACGATTTCCGCAAGACCGCACAGGACTATCTCGACGGGATTCTGGCGCTGACGGGCGAGCTCGAGAACGCGTTGAAGCTCAGCGATCCCGTGGTCGATCACCTCCTGGGCGTGAAGCAGTCGGCCTGGGCCACGCGCAATTTCGGCGGCCTGGTCGCGGTCCGCCTGGAAGCCGCGGCGGCCAGCGCCAAGCCCTGGAGCGCCGCCGACATGGTCGGCGCCGCCGAGGATGCCGGCCGTGCCAAGCAGGCCTGGAGCCAGGTGCTGGATGCAGCCGGCCGCACCGATGCGCCCGCCAGCCTCACCGACGTGATCGCGCGCTCGAAACAGGGCGAAGCCGCGGCCATGGTGGAGCGCCAGCAGGGTTTCATCAAGACGTTGAGCAACAACCAGACGATCGACATCAAGATCGAGGACCTCTCCAAGCTCAACACCGCCATCCTCAATTATAGCGTCGAGGCCGGGCAGGTCGCGCTTGCCGAGATGGTCGCGCGCGCCGGGCAGCAGATGAGCTCGGCGAAGTGGAGCCTCGTATTCAATGGCGCGATGATGGTGGTCGCGCTCGCCATCACCGTGTTCGGCTTCATCCTCGTCAACCGCCGCGTCAGTGCCCCGATCCGGAAGTTGACCCAGGCGATGCGCTCCCTTGCCGAGCGCGACTATGCGATCGAACTCGCCGGCATCGAGCGCGGCGACGAGATCGGCGAGATGTCGCGCGCGGTGTCGGTCTTCAGGGAGAACATGATCACGGGCGATCGCCTCGCCGAGGAGCAGGCGGCCGAGCAGGGCCGGAAAGAGCGGCGCCAGCTTGCCGTCGAGCGGCTGATCGGAGAGTTCGAGAAGACCGTCACGGAATCGCTGCATACGCTCGCCTCGGCGTCCGGCGAACTGAACGCCACCGCGCACTCGATGTCGTCGACCGCCGAGCAGGGCTCGTCGAAAGCGGCCTCCGTTGCATCCTTGTCGGGCGACGCGTCGTCCAACGTGCAGACCGTTGCCGCCGCCACGGAAGAGCTGTCGGCGTCGATCGCCGAGATCAGCCGTCAGGTCGCGGAATCCTCGAGCATTGCGGGGGCGGCCGCGGCGGAAGCCGATCGCACCAATGGCGAGGTCCAGGCGCTGGCGGACGCCGCCCAGCGCATCGGCGATGTCGTCGAACTGATCACGGGCATTGCTGAACAGACCAACCTGCTGGCGCTCAACGCCACCATCGAGGCCGCGCGCGCCGGCGAAGCGGGCCGCGGCTTTGCCGTGGTCGCAGCAGAGGTGAAGAATCTCGCCACGCAAACCGCGAAGGCGACCGAGGAGATCACCGGCCAGGTCGCCGCGATCCAGGGCGCGACGCGTTCGTCCGTGGCCGCGATCCAGTCGATCGGCACCACCATCCAGCGCGTCAATGAGATCGCGGCCGCGATCGCTGCCGCGGTCGAAGAGCAGGGCGCCGCCACGCGCGAGATCGCCCGCAATGTGCAGCAGGCCTCCCAGGGCACCACGGAAGTCTCGCGTCACATCTCCGGTGTCTCACAGGCCGCTGGCGAGACGGGTGCGGCCGCCGGCGAAGTGCTTGATTCCGCCAAGATGCTGGCGCGCCTGTCGGACGACCTGAAGCGCGAGGTCGACCGTTTCGTCGAGGATCTCAGGGCGGCGTAGTTCGAGATCAGGAGGATGGGTTAGCCGATCACACATCGCCCGTTCAACGAACGACGGCGGAAGGCGTAACCCACCATCCCGCGGGCGAGACAAGCGGTGGTTACGCCTCCGGCTAACCTTACTGTGTCACAACCCTCATGGTGAGGAGCGCGAAGCGCGTCTCGAACCATGAGGCCCCGCCTGTGGCCCACATCCTTCGAGACGCTTGCTTCGCAAGCTCCTCAGAGGCTGTGAATCTTTTTGACTGCTCGCAAGCGGTATAGCCGAAAGCTGGTGCTGTGTGATTCTCTTGCGGTGATGGATTCGCAGGAGGGATGATGGCCGCTGATGAATTGTTTGGGGATCTGCCGGAGCAGGCAAAGCCGCAAGCCGGTGCGGCGCCGCTCGCAGCGCCGCGACTTCGTGAGCCCCAACGCGATCAAATCGAGTTGCGAGCAGTGGATATCGAGAGCCTGATCGGGGAAGACCATCCGGTGCGCCTGATCTGGTCCTATGTCGAGGAACTCGACCTGAGTGAGCTGGAGAACCGGATCAAAGCGCGGGGCGATCGGCCTGGTCACCCCGCGACATCGCCGCGGCTTTTGCTGGCGCTGTGGCTCTATGCCACCAGCGAGGGCGTCGGCAGCGCGCGCGCGTTGGAGCGGCTTTGCGAGAGCCATGACGCCTATCGTTGGCTGTGTGGCGGGGTGTCGGTGAACCATCACACGCTGGCGGACTTCCGGGTCGGTTGCGCCGACCTGCTCGACCGGCTGCTTTGCGAGCATTTGGCGGTGCTGGCGAAGGTCGGCCTCGTCAATCTGGAAACGCTGGCGCAGGACGGTGTTCGGGTCCGGGCCAGCGCCGGGGCCGCTTCGTTCCGGCGGGAGGCGACGCTCGATCGGCACCTGGCCTTGGCTGAGGCGGTGGTGGAAGACCTCAAACGCGAGGTTGACGCTCGTTCGGATGCTAGCAATCAGCGCATGAAGGCCGCCAAGGAGCGCGCCGCGCGTGAGCGCAGAGCGCGCGTCAAAGCGGCGCAGACGGCGCTCGCCGAAATCAAGCAGCAGCGCAAGGAGCGCGAAGAAAAGCGCGGCAACGGCAAGAAGCCGAAAGAGCCGCGGGCCTCCACGACGGACGCCGACGCACGGGTCATGAAGATGGCCGACGGCGGCTTCCGCCCCGCCTACAACGTGCAGGTGATGAGTGCCGCCGGCCAGCCGATCGTCGTTGACATCAAGGTCTGCAACACCGGGTCCGACCGCGGCCTGATGCGGCCCATGCTGGAGCGGCAGCGCGCGCGTCCTGGCGGGTTGCCCAAGGACCATCTCGTCGATGGCGGCTTTGGCAGTGCCGAGGACATCGAGTGGGCGCACGCCGAGGGCATCGATATCTTTTGCCCGCCCACTCAATCCAAGCACGGCACCGATCCCCATCTACCGCGACGCGGCGACGGCCCGGGGGTGTTGGCCTGGCGTGCGCGCATGGCGAGCGAAGAGGGCAAGGCCCGATACAAGCCCCGGTCGATTTGCGAGTGCATACATGCCCGCTGGCGCAACTGGGACCTGCGCCAATTGACCGTGCGCGGCTTCGAAAAGGTCCGCGCCGTCGTGCTCTGGTACGCCCTCGCCAACAACATCCTGCAAGGCAACCGCCTCGCTAGCGCATAGAGGAGCGTTCATCGACATCCCCCAACCTCGCCACAGCCGCCCAGCCCACGCGTTGCCACGACGAGGAACTGCCACATCCTTCGATGACCACGCAAAACGAGAAAGATTGGCAAGCTCTCAGGATGAGGAGTTAGAGCGTTTATGACACAGTAAGGCTGACCCATCCTGCGAAATTCGCGCAAGCCTCACGTCATGCTGCCGGGCATGAAACAGCGGATCTGCGTGCGGCCGTTGACATAGTACGGCCAGACCATGGTGCGGCCGGCGCGGTTCGGCTCGGTGATGACCGTGTCGTCGGGCACCTCGACCCACATACCTTCGAGACGGACGCGGTAATGGCCGTCCCTGGTGTCCCAGTCGGCATCGGCTACCGCCGTGCCGTCGGCGTCCGCGCAGCACGGACCGCCGCCTTTGCTGTGCAGGCTTTCGAACCAGCCTTTGAGGGGTGAATTCGCAAATCGGCCGTCGTCGCGGCCTTGTGCGGGGGCGCCGATCAGAGCCAGCGCCGCAACGAGTGGGAGTAACCGATAGCCGACAGACATCCTTTCGCCTCTCGAGTTCGCACGCAACGAGGCCCTCCAGGCGTAAGGCCTGGCGCGCACGTGATGCATTTTCAGCTGACACCCTCCGGCCGGACTGTTCCGCCATCAGCGATTGCGACAACCCGCGGGTCGAAGGTTTGATCCAATTTGGGAACGCGCATCATTGCAACTCGATCGGTCAGAAGCTGTGACCGATTGCCCATGAGATCCATTTGCCGACTTGATGCCGAAGCGAAATCAGCGCAGGTTTGCGCCCTGTGATTTGTCGTGAAGGGGCCTGGGATTCATGGTGATCGCATCGAAGGCGACCATCGCCGTTTGTTCGTTCCTGCTGGTTGCGGCCGGCGGTGCCGCGATCGTCGCGGGCACCGGCGGGCTGTGGCAGGCGCTGCATGGCGGGCCCGAGGTCAAGGTCGCCGACGGCAAGGCCAAGGTCGAGTCCAAGCCGGAAGCGAAGCCTGAGGTCAAGATGGCGCTCGCGGCGCCGTCCACATTCCTGCCGCCGAGCACGCCTCCCGTCGCACCGTCAGCCCCGGGCAATGATGTCGCCACCGCGCTCGGCAAAGCCCAGAGCGCGCTCGCCGATCTGCCGACGCCAACCGCTCCGCCGCCGGCCGCAGCCGAGGAGACCGGGCCGCGTTTCGACGTTGCGCGTGTCGATGACGACGGCGAGGCGGTCATCGCCGGCCGCGCCGCGCCGGGCGCACGCGTCGAGCTGCTGCGCGATGGCGAGAGCCATGCCTCCGCGGTTGCCGATGCTTCCGGCCTGTTCGTGATGACCCCGCCAAAGCTGCCGCCGGGCAGCTACAAGCTCAGCCTGCAATCGACCGCACCGGACGGGAGCGTGACGAAATCAAAGACCGACGTTCCCGTGACGCTGAACGCCATGGCCCAGCCGCCACGCGCCACACCAGCGCGCACCGATGTCGCCAAGCTCGCGAAAGGAACGCCCGCCGCCAAGGAAGCGTCCGTGAAGGAGGACAGCCCGGCCGCGGCAACGGCTGCATCGCCAAGCACCACACAATCGATCCTGGCACTCGCCGCCGCACCGCACGGCGAGAAGGGGCCGTTGCGCTCCAAGGTGGAGACGACGGGGTCGATTCCCAACAGCCGCATCGTCATCCGGGGCGACAGCCTCTGGCAGATCAGCCGCCGCGCCTACGGCGACGGCCTCAGCTACGCCCTGATCTACAACGCCAACCGCGACAAGATACACAATCCCGACCGCATCTATCCCGGCCAGACCTTTGTCCTGCCGCGCAAGACACGGTGATACGTCCGCCTCTCCCCTTGTGAGCATTGCAGAGTCACCCGATCGACGATGGGAACTTTCCGTTCCACCGCGCGTCATGTCGTTGTGGCGCGATGCGGCCTGACGCGGAGACTTGACGCGGAGACTTGACGCGGAGACTTGACGCGGAGACTTGGCGCGGAGGAGGGAGCCAAGGTGACCATCATGTCCAAATCCCGTTTGGGAATGGCGGCCGCCGGGATCGCGCTGGTTGCCCTCGCGATGCTGCCGGACGCCGCCGAGGCCGGCTTCCGGCTGGGGATCGGCGGTCCGCTTGGCGTTGCGCGCTTTGCGATGGGGCGCATGCTCGGGGTTGCCGGCATCCGCCACATGCGCATGGCTGCGCGGCCCGGCCGCGCCCGGATGGCCGCACTGCGCCCGCAAGACCTCCGCCCCGCCGCGGACGCCGTCCGCCCAACCGTTCGCGCCCAGCTCACGGCGGTCGCGGCGCTCGCCGGCTGGCGCGGCGGCCGCGCCGAGCAGGGCTGGTGGCAGCACGCCGACGGCACCTATGGCTGGGTCGGCCCCCTGTTCTGGCCGTTCGCCGATGACGACATCACCGACTTCACGATGCGCGGCGACGGCACCGCGCTGTGGTCCTATGGCTATGGCGATATCTACGCCGCGATCTTCGCGCCCTATGCCCCGACCGAGCTTGCCGCCTATACGGCGCCCGGCCGCCGTCACCGCAGGGTCCCCGAGCTCCAGCAGCTCTGCGACACCGGCGATGCCGTGGGCCTTCCTATCGACGCGATCCTGCGCACGGTGCAGCCCAACGAAGTTCAGCGCACCGGCCTCGACGAACTCGCCAGCGCCTGGGGCGCGGCAGGTGCCACCATCCGCACCTCGTGCCCGACTGAGGCGGCCGCCAATGCGCTCGATCGCTTCGCGCTGATGCAGCGGCGGCTCGAGGCGATGATCAACGCGGTGGATGCGGTCGCGCCGCAGCTTGCAAAATTCTACGGCCTGCTCGACGACGAGCAGAAGTCGCGCCTCAATGCGCTCGGCAAGGACGGCCGCGCGAACGCTGCCGACACCAAGCGCAAGGAGATGCAGGCCGCAGCCTGCAAGGCGCCTGCCGAGCCGCAGAGCGACGAGCAGCTTCAACGCCAATACGAACAGCTCGTGAAGCAGCAATGGCCCGCCGACGAGATCGCCGGCGGCCTGCGCCTCGACGACACCAAGCGCGCCGCGCTGGAGGTGCTGCGAGACACCGCCATGGGCACCATGGAGGCCTTGTCTCCTTGTCCGCCGCAGAACCTGCGCACCCCGCAAGCCCGCCTCAATGCCGTGAAGGCGCGGCTGGAGGCCATGCTCGAAGCCGTGAAGAGCGTCGGCGATGCGCTCGACGATTTCGAGTGGGGCCTCACCGACGAGCAGAAGACGCAGTTCGAGGCGATGGGGCTGAAGCGGGGCGTGTAATCAGCGGAACGAACGGCCCGCGCCGTCGCTCACATCCTCCGCCGTGTCGCCGACGCATCCACGACGTTGTCGACCTCTTCGCGCCAGCTCAGGATCTCCATCGCGAGCACGGGGTGGTTGAAGCCCTTGAGCTGGAGGTCATCGAGCGGGCGGGCTTCGACCCAGGGCTCGACGATGCCGTAGACGCGCCGTGCGACCACGATCTGGCCGGCCTTGGCCTCGTCGCACAGGCGCGAGGCGAGGTTGGTGACGCTGCCGATCGCAGCATATTCCAGCCGCTGCTCGAAGCCGATCTGGCCGAGCGTGGCATAGCCGAGCGCGACGCCGACGCCGAAGCCGAGCGAATGGCCGCGGTTCTTCCACTTCTCGGTCAGCATGCCGATCGCATCGCGCATCTCGACCGCCATCTTCACCGCGCGCTTGGTGTGGTCGGAAAATTGAAGCGGCGCGTTGAACAGGATCATCACGCCGTCGCCGGCGAAGCGGTCGAGCGTGCCCTCGTAGCGGTGGATCAATTCGCCGAGCGCCGCGTGGTATTCGCGCAGCACGTTCATCGCCTCTTCCGGCTCGGTCGCTTCGGTGAACGAGGTGAAGCCGCGCAAATCGCAGAACACGACGGTGACCTCGCGGCGATGGCTGTCGAGCAGCGCGTCATGTCCATCTGAGGAGGCAATGAGTTGCGCGACTTGCGGGGCGAGGAAGCGCTCGAGGCGCTTGATGCGGCCGATCTCGCCGAGCTGCTTCTCGACGCGCTCTTCCAGCGAGCGGTTCCAGTTGCGCAGCTGCTCGGTCTGCTCCTGAAGCTTCGCGGCCTGCTGCTGCACCGTCTGATGGGCGGCCGCGAGCTCGCGGCCCTTGTGATCGACCTCGGTGAAGAGGCGCGCATTGCGCATCGCGAGCACCGCCTGGTGCGCAAAGGTGCGCATCAATCCGGTGAGGCTGTTTGCGAACTCGCCAGCCGCGCGGCGCAGCACCACCAGCGAGCCGAGCGTGCCCTGCTGGTCGACCAGCGGCACCACGAGGACGGAGTGGAAGCCGGCATTGACGGCGACGTCGCGCAAAGGCTGCTCGGCCGCCTCATCGAGATCGGGAAGCGCGATCGGCTCGCCGCTCCTCGCGGCGTCGCCGAGCAGGCTCGCGCCCTCGTCGATGGTAACGTGCGCACCTTCGGCGGACTTGTCGATGCCGTTGGCCTCGACCAGGTTGAACCGGTGCTTGTCGGCGTCGTAGCCATAGATCAAGACCGCATCGGCATGGGTGATCTCGATCGCGCGGGCGGCGATCGTCGGCAAGACCGCATCGAGATCGAGCGAGGAAGCGACGGCGCGGCCGACCTCCTCCAGTACCTTGAGCTCGTTGATCGACTGCGCGAGATCGCGCGTGCGCTCTTCAACCTTGGTCTCCAGGCTCGAATAGGTCTCCTGGATCTGGTTCGCCATGCTGTTGAACTGATTTGCCAGGCCCTCCAGCTCGTCGGAGGTGCGCACGTCGATGCGATGGCTAAAATCGCCCTCGCCGAGTCGGTGCGCGCCGGTGCTCAGCGCGGTAATCGGGATCAGCATGCGACGCGCCAAAAGCGTGCCGGCGAGAATCGCGACCAGAAGACCCATGCCGATCAAAAGTCCGATCCGTACCAGCTGGTCGCGGATCGGCGAGAGCGCATGCGCGGTCGGCTGCTCGACCAGCACGGCCCAGCCGAGCTTCGGCACCGCGCTCGCCGCCGTCAGCACGGCCTGGCCGTTGAAATCGGTGCCGGAAGCGACTGCCTCGCGGCCCGGCGCGATGGCGGCAGCGACCTGCGGCAGCTTGGCGAGGTCGGTTGCGATTTCCGGCCCGCGGGACGAGGTCGCCAGCACCTTGCCATGGGGATCGACGACATAGGCGAGCGCGACCTTGCCGACCTGTGCGTCAGAGAGGAAATCGGAGAGAAAGCCGAGATCGATGTCGGCGACGGTGACGCCGGCATTGAAGCCGGAATGGGCGACCGCGATCGACATGAACGGCTTGTCGTCGGAGAAGTAGGGCGGCGCGTAAGTGGCGCCGCGGGCGACCGTGTCGGTGAAGCTGAAGCGCATGTCGCGCGACATGTCGACGTTGCTGCCGACCGACACCGAGGCGCGCGACAGGCGCAGCACCTCGCGGCCGTCGCCGTTGAGCTGGGAGAGCTGGTTGACCGCGGAAACCGAATTGAGAAGCTGCGCATATCCGGCACGGCGCTTGTCGATGGTGTCGAGGCTCGCGCGCGTCACCGAGGAAATCTGGCGCTCCAGCTCGGAGACCGATTGTTCGATCCGCTTGGCGGTCGCCTGCGCCTTCTCCTCCATGCCGTCGATGATCGTCGTCCGGGTCGCACGATAAGAGATCCAGGTCTCCATCGCGCCGTTGACCGCGAGCACGAACACGACGAGGCCGACGAGGGAGACGACATATTTGGCGAATAGGCCCTCGCGGAAAAACCAGGTCCTGTCTTTCGCTCCCGCCATCCAGATCCTCGCGCACCACGGCCGATGCCGCCGCTGCCGGCCGTTCTAGCACAGTTGAGCCGCCATGGCGGCAAGCTCGGACGGTGCGGTTACCCATTGTGCGCGAGGAAGGCTTCCGGAGGCGCCGAATTATCGCAGCAACAGGGTTTTGCCGGGGCGCGCCGCCGGCAAAAATTACCGGTTAAAGAGCTGGCGCAGCACGTCATTCATCGGCTGGCTGTCCTGCTGCTCGGCAGGCGGTTTGTCCTCGAGGTTATCTTGGGCCGGCGGCGTGGGCGAGGCATGCGGTGCCGGTTGTGTCGGCGATCCCGGCAGGCCCCGGCTGCGGCCGGTGCTGGTCCCGGGGGTGCCGCCGGACAGGCCCTGCTGGATCAGATTGCCGATCGCCTCGCCCAGCGCGCCGCCGAGCGGATTGTTTTGCGAAGGCTGAGCTTGCGGGCTGGCATTGCCTCCACCCGACGGAGTGCCGCCAAGACCGAGACTGCCCAGGATGCTGCCGAGCCCTGCGCCGTCCGGACCGAACAGGCCCTTGCCCATCTCGCGCAGCTTCGCGTAGGCAGCCTCCGGATTGTCGAGCACGCCCGCCATGTCCGGATAGATTCTTGGCTGCGACCAGGAGCCCTCGATCATCACGGGGATGCCGAAGCCAACGGGATCTGAGGTGCGGCCCTGGCCTTCGGTGGTCATCACGAGTTTCGGCTCGACGCGAAAGCCCATCATCTTGGTGTCGAGCGCGATCGTGCCGGCGCCGGTCACGCGCACCAGCGGACTGACGAGATTGAGATCGGTCGTCACCGCCTGTCCCTTGTCGATGCGGAACGAGGCGGAGAGCTGCGTGAGGTCCGTGCTTTGCTCCTGGCTGTCCTGCCAGCCGGACAGTGTGGACGTGGTCAGCGAACGGATCATCTGCGCGACGTTGATGCCGCGGATGGCGCCGTCCTGGAAATTGGCGAACACCGTGCCCTGCATGTTCGCCATCAGCGCACGCCGGCTGGCTCCTGCCGAGCGCACCGCGATCTTCGCCTGCAGCTTGCCATCGAGCCGGTCGAAATCTGCGAGCCCCTTGAGCAGCGGCAATGCGAGCACGCCGGCGAGATCGGAATGCATCGCAAAGCTCGGCGCGCCGCTGGTCGCATCCAAAATCACCTCGCCGGAGACCTGGCCGCCATAGGCGCCGAGATTGGCCGTACCGGCCTTCAGCACGCCGCCGGCGAGCTTTGCATCGAGTGCGAGAGGCGCGAAACGCGCTTCGCCGATATTGGCCTCGGTCGCCGAGACCCGCATCTGCGCGTCGACATAGTTGAGTCCGGAGACGTTGATCGGCGCGTCGCTCCAGGGCTGGCCGGCGGCACCGTCGGCGGATTTCGACAGGGGAATGTCGAGCCGCTGGAAATCGAGGTCGAGCTTGACCAGCGGCTTGCTG
This sequence comes from Bradyrhizobium sp. CB82, assembly GCF_029714405.1. NCBI lineage: Bacteria > Pseudomonadati > Pseudomonadota > Alphaproteobacteria > Hyphomicrobiales > Nitrobacteraceae > Bradyrhizobium > Bradyrhizobium sp. CB82. The sequence continues at coordinate 488,802 of NZ_CP121650.1, forward strand.
GCGATGTCGACCGAGGCCCAGCCGTTGAACGCACCGTCGCCGAGCGTGCCGTTGATGCCGCTGATCATCACGACCGAGCCGTTCAGCCGCGCCTCGGCGTGGCCGCGGAGCTGCGATTGCAGCAGGCTCGGTGCGTCGAAGGCGAAGTCGAGCGGGATCGTTTGCCGCTCGACCGGCAGCGCAGGCGCCAACGCCTTGATGTCGAACTTGATGCCGTGATCGCCGGCCCGCGCCGTGCCCGCGAAGTTGACCTTGCGATCGGCACTCACGGTTACGACGGCGTTGATCGCGCTGAGCCGGCTTTCGACACGGTCGCGCGCGACCGAGAACGCCACTTCGCCGTTTGTGATGGTGACGTGCGCGATGCTGGCGCCGCCTGCGTCCAGCGGCGCCGCCGGCTTCGATGCGGGAGCACCTGTCGGCATGCGCTCGCTCAGCAGCGGCTGGTAGAGCACGGGATGGGTGACGAGGAGGTCGGAGATCTTCGGATGTCCCGACCACACGCTCGACAGCGACATGTCGGCCTGCACGCTATCGACGGTGAGGCGGCTGACGCCGGTGCGGTCCTTCGGATCCTGGAGCGTGAGGTCGTTCAACGTCACGTTCAGCGTCGGCCACAGGCTGACCTTGGTGGTGCCGGCGATCGTCAGGCGGTAGCCCGTCGCGCTTTCGACCCGCGAGGTGATCGCCGAGGTCAGGACGCCGGACGGGATCCCGATCACCAGCAGAAGCGCGATGACGACGATGACGGCGGCGACCGCAGCGCCGGCGAATTTCACTGCTCTCATCTCGACTTTCCAAACGGATAGCGGCATCGAATCCGGCCGGGCCCGATCACCCATCCGGTGCCCGTCAGTCTATCCCGGGAGGGGAAACCGCTCCAAGCGGCCAAAAATAAACAGGGGGTGCTGCAAAGTTATGTGACTTATGACACACTTCTCTCCGCGGGTTTTCCGCGACGCTGATGTTCGATGGTTCCAAGGGAATTGCCAGGAGAATTGCCAAGAGAATTGCCAAGAGAATTAGCCAAGGGACCTGCAAAGGGAATTGCAATGAGCAAACAGGCCGAATTTGCGGTCATTCTGAAAATGAATCCCATGTTCACCGACCTCGGTGCGGACGAACTGCAGCGCTTGTCCAATCTCTGCCACACCCAGCATCTGGCGAATGGTGAAGTGCTGTTCCAGAAGGGCGATCCCGGCGATGCGCTGTTCGGCGTCCGCCGCGGCCAGGTGCGGATCGAAACCGGCGCCTCCGACGGCAGCCGGCTGACGCTGAATTTCATGGGACCGGGAGACCTGTTCGGCGAGGTCGCCGTGCTCGACGGCCAGAACCGCACCGCGGATGCGACCGCGGGCGAGGCCAGCGAGCTGTTCGTGCTGCGACGCGAGGACTTCCTCTCCTTCCTGGAGCGCGAGCCGAAGGTCGCGATCAAGATCATCATGCTGCTGTGCCAGCGCATCCGCTGGCAGAGCGAACGCATGGAAGAGTCCATGCTCCAGCCTCTCCCGGTGCGACTCGCCCGCAGGCTCTGCGCGCTCGCCGCCGATTTCGGTTCGGAGGTGCATATCTCCCAGGAGCAGCTCGGCGTCTTCGTCGGCGCCGCCCGCGAAAGCGTCAACCGTCAGCTCCAGGCCTGGCGCAAGGAGTCGATCCTCGATCTCCAGCGCGGGCGGATCCTGCTCAAGAACATGACCAAGCTGACGTCGATCGCGCGGAATGAGTAGAAGTAGGTAACGCCTACTCCGCCGCCGGGTGCACGATGCTCTTCGGCATCGGGGCGGCCGCCGCTGGCGTTGCTCCGGCTGGCGCTTTCGCGTCGTGCGCGGCCTCCGCATCGGCGCTGTGCACGATCATCCGCTTGCCGAAGCGCCAGATCAGGGCGCCGATGTCATCCATCACCATGAACATCGCGGGCACGAACACCAGCGACAGCACGGTCGAGAAGATCAGGCCGCCGATCACCGCCAGCGCCATCGGCGAACGGAATTCGCCGCCGGCGCCGACCGCGAGCGCGCTCGGCATCATGCCGGCGACCATCGCGATCGTGGTCATCACGATCGGGCGGGCGCGCTTCATGCCGGCGTCGATCATGGCTTCTTCGCGCGGCTTGCCCGCATGGATCGCTTCGATCGCAAATTCGACCAGCATGATCGCGTTCTTGGTCACGATGCCCATCAGCATCAAGATGCCGATCCACACCGGCGTCGTAAGCTGCTTGCCGGTCACGAGCAGGGCTGCGATCGCGCCGCCGATCGAGAGCGGCAGCGAGAACAGGATCGTGATCGGCTGGAGGAAGGTGCCGAACAGCAGCACCAGCACGGCATAGACCATCATCAGGCCGGCGGTGATCGCGGTGGCAAAGCCGTCCGACAGCTCGTTCAGGCTCTCGGCGTCGCCGGAGGGGCTGACCTTCACGCCCTTCGGCAGGCTCTTCATCACCGGCAGCTCGTAGATCTTCCTGGTGGCGTCGCCGAGCGCCGCGGAGCCGACGAGATCGGCGGCGACGGTTGCCTGCCGTTCGCGGTCGTAGCGGTTGATGCTGGTCGGCCCCTGGTCGAGCTTGACGTCGGCGATGACCGAGAGCGGCACGCCGCCCTTCTCGCCGCGCTCGCCGAGCGGCACGCGCAACTGCTCGAGCGTCTTGAGATTGCCGCGCGCGGCATCTTCGAGCTGCACCCGGATCGGGACGAGGCGGTCGCCGACGTCGAACTTGGCAAGCGCAGGCCCGACGTCGCCGATGGTCGCGACACGGATGGTCTGCGACAGGCTTTCGGTCGAGACGCCCATGCGGGCGGCGAGCTCGGCGCGCGGCTCGATGCGAAGCTCGGGGCGCTCCAGCGCGGTTTCCGAGATGACATTGGAGATGGTCGGGATGCGCTTCATCTGCGTCGCGAGCTCGCTCGCGACGTTGTTGACGATGTTGGCGTCGACGCCGGTGACGACCAGCGAGATCGCGCGCAGGCCGTTCTCGTCGAGGAACCAGAAGCGGATGTCGGGGATGTTCTCGAGCTGCTGGCTGATCTCGAATTCCAGCTCGCGCTGGGTGATCTTGCGATCGTGCTTCGGAGTATAGTTGATGATCAGGGAGGCGCGCCGGACCTCCTGCGTGCCCGGCGGGACGCGGCCGCCGTCGACGAACACGCTCTTCACCTCGCTCCGCTTGCGCAGTTGCGCGACGATGTCCTCGGTGACCTTCTCGGTATAGGAGAGCTGGGTGCCCGGCGGCAGCTCGATCGCGAGCAGCGACCTTGCGCTGTCCTGTGCCGGCAGGAAGCCCTGCGGCAACAGCGTGATGCTCCAGATCGAGGCGGCGAAGATGCCGAAGCCGATCAGCACGGTGATGAAGTAATGCCGCACCGACCACGCCACGATCTTGTGGTAAGTGCGCAGCACGCGGCCGGGCGGCGGCTCCTCGTGATTGTGATGCTTGAGGAAATAGGCGGCCAGCATCGGCGTGACGAAGCGCGCGGCAAGCAGCGAGAAGAACACCTGCACCGAGACGGTGATGCCGAATTGCTTGAAGAACTGCCCGGCGATGCCGGACATGAAGCTTGCGGGGGCAAAGATCGCGATGATCGTCAGCGAGATCGCGATGACGGCGAGTCCGATCTCGTCGGCGGCCTCCAGCGCGGCTCGGTAGGGCGATTTGCCCATGTTCATGTGCCGCACGATGTTCTCGATCTCGACGATGGCGTCGTCGACCAGAATACCGGTCGACAGCGTGATGGCGAGGAAGCTGACGAGGTTGAGCGAGAAGCCGAGCAGGTCCATCGCCCAGAATGCCGGGAAGATCGACAGCGGCAGCGAGATCGCGGCGATGATGGTGGCGCGAAGGTCGCGCAGGAACAGCAGCACGATGATGACGGCGAGGATGGCGCCCTCGAACAGGGTCGAGATCGCGGCCTCGTAATTGCCCTTGGTGTATTCGACCGAGGTGTCGATCAGCTTGAGGTCGACATCGGGATAGGCGACCTTGAGCGCATCGATGCGCTTCTGTACGGCGGCCGCGACCACCACGTCGCTGGCGCCCTTGGAGCGCTTGATGCCGAGGGCGACCACCGGCTCGCCGTTGAAGCGGGCGAAGGTGCGGCGGTCGGCGATGGTGTCGGTGACGGTGCCGAGATCGTCGAGCCGGACCTCGCCGCCGCCGAACAGCGGGATCATGGTGCCGGCAAGATCGCTCAGCGTCTTGGCGCCGGCGAGGGTGCGGATCGCCTGGTCATTCTTGCCGATCTCGGCGCGGCCGCCAGCGACGTCGACATTGGTGCCGCGCAGGCTCTGGCTGACGTTGACGGCGGTGAGGCCCATGGCCTGGAGCCGGTCCGGATCGAGCGAGACCAGGATCTCGCGCTCGACACCGCCGATGCGCTCGACCTGGGCGACGCCGCGCACGCCTTGCAGCGCGCGCTTGACCACGTCGTCGACGAAATAGGAGAGCTGTTCCGGCGTCTTGCCGGGCGAGATCGCGGCATAGGTGACGATCGGCAGGCCGATGACGTCGACGCGCTGGATCAAGGGCTCGGTGACGTTCTGCGGCAGGTTCGAGCGCACCCGCGTGACCGCGTCCTTGACGTCGTTCAGCGCGCGGTCGGTGTTGGTCTCGAGCGCGAACTGGATCGTGGTCAGCGACAGGCCGTCGGTGATCTGCGAGGTGATGTGGCGCACGCCTTCGACGCCGGAGACTGCGTCTTCGATCGTCTTGGTGATCTGGGATTCAAGCTCGGCGGGAGCCGCGCCGAATTGCGACACCGCGACCGAGATCACGGGGATGTCGGCCGAGGGCAGCCGCGTCACCGCGAGCTTGGTGAAGGAGACCCAGCCCAGGATCAGAAGGATGATGGAAAAGACGACCGACGGCAGCGGATTGCGGATTGACCATGCCGAGATATTGATAGCCATCAGCGTACTCGCGATCGATCGAGTTCATCGGCGAAGACGGTCTTGATCTGATCGCCGTCATGGAGCGAAGAGCCGGCATCGGCCACGACGATTTCGCCGACGTCGAGACCTTCCAGGATTTCCGTTGCGGTGTCGGACGTCAGCCCGACCCGTACCCGTCGCGTCTCGACCGTGTTTCCTTTGACCACCTGGACGGTGAGATGGTCAATGGCGGTTTTGGGAACCGCAACGCCGCAGCTCCGCTTGGCGTCGATGGAGGCGCGGGCGAACATGCCGACCTTCAGCGACGGATTGTTGGCGACGCTGATCCGAACGCGGCCGAGCTGCGTGGCGCGGTCGATCTCGGGCGAGACCAGCCGGACGCGCCCGATCAGGTCGGGGGCGTCGTCCCGGCTGATCCGCACCGTCGCGCCGGGATTGAGCTTGGGCATATGCACGGCCGGCACCTGCGCATCGAGCTCGATCTCGCCGCCCACGGCGATGCGGAACATCGGGCCCGCCTGCGGCGAGGCCGGCGCGCCCACGACGGTGCGGACTTCGGTCACGAGACCCGCGGCGGGCGCCTTGAGCGAGATCGGTCCTTGCGATCCCGGCCGCGCCGGCTGTCCCGGCATCTGCGGAGGGGGACTCAGCCGCGCCAGTTCCTGGTTCTCGGTGACGGTGGCGCCTTCCGCGACGAAGAGGTCGGTGACGCGTGATCCTTCCTGGTCGGCGGTCACCACGGCCTCGCGACGCGGCACGAAAAAGCCGGTCACACGCACCAGATCGGAAAAGCAGGCATTGGTCGATTTGGTCACGACCACCTGGGCCTCGCCCGGCGTCTCCTTCACTTCCGGGCGGTGCCGGTTCTCGAACCAGTAGTAGCCGACACCGAGCACAACGATGAACAGGCCGGTTCCCGCAGGCTTGAGATATTCGGTGATGTTCATCGCCGGATCATCCTGCCGGGCTCATGGCCGCGAGCTCGCGGCCGCTACGAGAAGAGTTTCCCAGAAACGAAGTTGCGTCCTGCAAGGTCTGCGGGACGCGCGTCGGACAGACGAACTTACACCACATCAGGAACGGTCACTTGAACAATGTGTCGCCTTCACTAGCGCATGATCCGGAAAAGTGTGAAGCGGTTTTCCGACAAGATCATGCGCAACAACAACCTGAAGCGCGATGATGATTCATCCCGATCTCATCGCGCTTTAGCAGGTTCACTTGGACGCGGTGGTCTTGTTCTCCATATTGACGACCTGCACCCGGCGATTGACCTCCGCCATCGGCTGGCTCGGATCCTTCAGCTTGCTCTTGCCATAGCCGACGGTGACGAGATCGGCCGCGGGAATGCTGTACTTGTCGATGAGGTAGCGCTTGATCGCGTCGGCGCGGCGCTCCGACAGGTCCTGGTTGTAGGCCTCGCCGCCAGCGGCGTCGGTGTGGCCGGCCACGACGAAGGTCGAGCCCTTCAGATCGGGGCTGGTGAGCGCACTGCCGAGCGCCTGCACGGAAGGCATCGACTTGGCGCTGATGGTGGCCGAGTTGTAGTCGAAGGTGATCTCGAGATCGATGTTCGGCTTGTCCTTGGCGACGGTTGCGATTTCCTCGCGTTCGCTCGACGAGAGCGAGCGCGTGGCGCGGCCCCGCACGCTCTGGAGCAATCTGGTCTCGGCGGCGCTCGGCGCCGGATCGGCTTGCGGTCCGATCGAGAGGCCGCGCGTCAGGGGCTTCTTCGGCGGCGCCAGCGCCCGCACGATCTGGTCCTCGGTGACGTTGCTGCTGCCGTCCTTGGCGTCGCCCGCGAATGCACTCGACAGCGACAGCGTAAGTGCGGCGCCGATCGTGAGGATCGCGGTCACGCCCTTTGCAGCCAATCTCATTGCCAGTCCCTCCTGCAAAAAATTCCTGCAACAAGCCCGGAAGGGCCCTTGCGGCATCCTTCCCTTGGTCTCCGCGGGGCTCTCAGGGGTTCGAGGCGCAGCGCCCCGATATTTCAAAAAAATATCAACGCACGCCGTAACTTGCGAACTCCTGGACGATGTTCGGGTCCATCGCCTTGGCGTTCGCAATGTCCAGCGCGCCTTCCGAGGCAGAGCCGTTGCGCTGCTTGGCAAGCCCCCGCCCATAAAGCGATGAGGTCAGGCGCGGGTTGATCCTCAGCGCCGCATCGAAATCCGCGATGGCGTTCTTCACTGCCCCCGATTTCAGGTTGACCAGGCCGCGGCTGTCCAGCGCGTCGACGAAGTTCGGGCGCAGCCGCAGGGCCTCGTTGCAATCCTTCAGCGCGCCCTGGAGGTCGCCGACCACGGTGCGGGTCCAGCAACGGTTGTTCAGGGCCTCGACGTCCTTGGGATTGATCCGGATCGTGTCGTCGAAATCCTTGATCGCAAGATTATAGGCGCCCTTGCTGGCATAGACCTGGCCGCGCCGGTAGAGCGCGTTCACGTCGTCGGGGTTTGCCGCGATCTTGGCGGTCAGGCCCTTGATGGTTGGATCGTCGGCCAGCGCGGACTGGTTCGGTCCGGTGTCGGTGCTGCCGCCGGTATTGGGGCTGGTGCCGACGTCGGCCGGCTTCACCGGCGGCTGCGGTGCGGGAATAGCCGCATCAACCTGCGGCTTCGATGACGGTGCAGGGACCGGTGCAGGAGAGGGCGCAGGCGCGGGAGGTGGAGCAACATTCGCTTCGACCTGCGGCTTCGGCGGCGCGGGCGGTGCCGGGGGAGCGGGAGTTTGCACAGGTGCCGGTGCAGGCGGGTTGCTTGCAACCATCGGCGGTGCGGTCACCGGCGGTGCCGGCGGCTGCGCCGTCGCGGTCGGCCGCGATCCGCTGGCGCCGGGAATGAAGGAGAAATCCTCGGCCAGCGAAGACGAAATCCAGGGCACCTGCTCGTTGCGCGAGGCGCGGGTGACGCCCATCTTGGTGCGGTTCAGCGTTTCCTCCGCCATCAGGTCGGGGACGCGGATTTCCTTCAAAAGTTCCTGGACGAACAGGCTGCGGTCACCGCCGGCATCCGAGGTCACCGAGCTCAAGGCCGCTGAATACATCACCAGCGTGCCGTTCGGCGCGATCACCGGGGCGAGGCCCGCGGAGAAGCTGCGGAACCGCCGCTCGAACGGGTTGCGCCTGGAGGCATCGATCAGCGCGATCTTGACGCCGGCGCCGCGGGTGTTGATCTCGCCGAGCACGGTCTCGATGCTGAAGCCGTCGCGGCGCACGTCGGACTCGGTCCAGATCTGCGCGTCGACCGGGATCATGTAGCTCTGGCGTGCCGACTGGATGCCAAAGCCGCTGTAGAACACCAGCACGACCGCGCCGGGCTTGACCTTGCTATAGAGCTTGTCGAAAGCGCGCCGCATACCGTCGCCTGTCAGATTCTCGCCGACATCGACGGTAAAGCCGTCATGCTTGAGCTCGTCGGCGACGTCGCGTGCGTCGTTGATCGGCTCCTTCAGCGGGCTGTCGGCGTCTGGATATTTGGCATTGCCGATGACCAGCGCATAGCGGTCGCCTGCGGCAAAGGATGGGGCGGTCAGGACGACCGAGAACGTCAAGAGCAGAAGCGAAAGAAAGCGAATCTTCATAACGAGCGCGGTCCAGCCAAAAAGGCGCCGTTCACAAGCCTTGCGCCGCGGCGACCTTAACTTACGCAATTTGCATTATCAAACCGGGGGGTGGGGGCGTCAACCGCTTGGAGAACCGGCATTATCGCGACAATTGATCGCGAAGCTGCGCGAAAGACGAAAGGGACTGAAGCGGCTGTCACGACATCGCTCGATCGAAGGGGTGGCCCGGCGGACATACCTCTTAGCTCGGCCATCGCGACGAAAATGTGATCGGCCTCAGGTGGGGCGGCACGAGGGGCGGCGTTTGACCTTTGCGTCCGGCGATGGCTTGGTGCGCTTGCGACCGATCTCAGGCTCCCCTCAACGAAAAAAGTGCAAGCATGGGAAACCTCCACGAAGTCTACGCGCTGCGCTACGCGACGATGTCGCCCCGCACCCCCCACATGAACTTCCTGTCGCCGGACCCGCACGAGAGCACCGCGCAGGACCTCGACTATTTCGTCTGGCTGATCCGCGGAGGCGGCCGCGATATCCTGGTCGATACCGGCTTCAATGCGGAGGAAGCCACCTTGCGCGCCCGCAAGCTGACGCTCGATCCGGTGGACGCGCTGGAGCGCTTTGGCGTCAAGGCATCAGCCATTGCCGACATCATCGTGACGCATCTGCACTACGACCACGCCGGCAATCTCGATCGTTTCCCGAATGCCCGCTTCCATTTGCAGGAGCGCGAGATGGCTTACGCGACCGGCCGCTGCATGTGCAACGGCCTGTTGCGACATCCGTTCTCGGTCGAGCATGTCACGCAGATGGTGCGTCATGTCTATGGCGAGCGCGTCAGCTTCTATTCCGGCGATGGTGAGGTCGCGCCTGGCGTCACCGTGCACCGCGTCGGCGGCCATTCCGACGGCTTGCAGGTGGTCAGGGTCGAGACCGCGCGCGGGCCCATCGTGCTCGCCTCCGACGCCGCGCATTACTACGCCAATCTGCAGCGGCGCAGCCCATTCCCGATCGTCTACAATGTCGGCGACATGGCCGCAGGCTGGGAAACCGTCGAGCGCCTCGCCGGTCATCCCGATCGCTTCATCCCCGGGCACGATCCGCTGGTCACCGAGATCTATCCGCGTGCCAGCGACAAGGTCGATGCCTGGGCGCTGCATCTGCCGCCGACGCGGTCGTTCGCGAAGTAGAAACCGGTGTAAATCCCTCATCCTGAGGAGGCCGCGCAGCGGCCGTCTCGAAGGATGCAGGCCAAGATGCAGCACCGGGGCCTTCATGGTTCGAGACGGCGCTTCGCGCCTCCTCACCATGAGGGTCAACTAGGTCGCGCACTTATAGACTCGCGCCGCAGTCGGGCGCGTATGGTCCGCTATGCTCCTGAAAGCAGCGCGAAAACGAACATCGCCGGAGGTCCGGGTCGGGCACAATTGCGACCCGCGTCGGAAATCCAGACGCGCGTTGAGTTCAAGTTTTGTTGCAGCGCCCGCGCAAAACCACAGGCACCCGATGGCGCACAAAGCAGTGCGACCGGTGCTGCGCGTCGCCGCATGGAGGGGGCGTGGTGGACGCGATTGGAGACATTGGCAGATGCCGATAATCGACACGAACGTCTTCACCCAGATCGCGAAAGGCAACGTTCAGGCCGCCGAGGCGCTGATCCGGATGCTCAGGGACTCCGGTTCGCGGCCGGTCTATGTCGCGCGCGCCGCCTACAATGAACTGGTGCTGGGCTCTCCGACGCAGGCGCTGCGCGAGGGCTGCCGCGCCATCATCGATGACCTGGAGCTCGCACAAATGACCGGCTTATCCGGAAAAATATCGCGACTTTCAGATGATGCAGGCGGATTTCACCGGCATGCAGATCACGACGCAGAACAAGGACTCGCACTGGGAGGAAGAGCTCGGCATTCTCGGCGTGCGCGGCCGGATCGAGCATTTCATTCGCTCGGCCGAGGTGGTGCTGATACCTAAGCTGCACCATGTCCGCCGCTAATGGCCCAAGGCTGCCGACTTGGGCTTACGTTGACAGTGCATTCAATTCGTCTGGCCTCATCGGCTTTGAGAGAATTGAGTGCACTGTCACCCGAATCCCGAGAAAGGCCGGCGGTGGTGGTGGTCCATAGCAAGGTCGCATGCTGCCGCCCCTCGCTACGCCTCGCCCAACTACGGGCAACGTGTCAATCCCTGTCGCCGGATCTCATCTTCCTCGATCCGCTCGTAGCATTGTGCGCGAACGGCAACATGAACGACAACGCGAGCATGTCGCTCGTCATGCGCGATGGTGGAGGAATGTAGACACAGACGGCTTCACGATCGGATTTGCCTCTCCCCACATTGCGGCAAGAGGCGAAAAACGCTCGACCCGTTCTGACGGGTGGCCGTGATGGAAGGCCGATGGCCGGGTTGGCTACGAAGCTGGCTTATGCGCACCAGGGCGTACGCAGGCGATATCTGGCACCGCCGTCCACGGCACTGTACCCAGACTATGGAAGGCGGAGCAAAGTCACCCAAGGAAAGCCAATGGTATCGAACGCCGGCCCGAATCTAGAGCGTGTATGGCAAGCGATAGCAGTCGGGCCGACCAAAATCACGAGATGCTCATAGCTGGCAGGCTTGTCTTTCGAGGCGTATGCGATGAGATCGCCGGGCTGAAGCTTGGTCAAAATATTATGTCTTGTAAGTGGCAAATCTCTAGGCTGGAACTGGGGCCCCACCACTGTTGCCTGCCTCGCAGAAACCAGATGCGGCACCATTTCAGGTACCGTGTCTCGACCATAGGCGCCAGCTTGCTTAACGTGCGGGGCTGTCTGTAGTGGTAGGCCGCCGCCCTGAATGTCGATCCCCCCGACCTTCATGGCCGGCGGCCGTCCGATGCAGCAAGAGATAAAGTGAGTACAATCCTCCTCTCCAGCTACAGCGCCGATCTGGCTGAATGGAAGGCCGGGTGTTATATTCACACCATTTATTACCTTCGGATATCCGGTTTTGGTAGCTATCCGCCCGTCCGATGTGATTTTGTCGTGGAACATGCCCGCGTAAATTATTGCGAACATTCGCTTGTATATCCCGACAGGCGGAGGTGGTGCTGGGAGTTTCTTAATCACATCCATTGCTATGTTGATCAAATTCATGGTGATCGAGCCAACAATGCCGTCACCGACAATGCTATTGCGTGATTGAAATTCGACGATCCGCGCCTTCGTCCTAACTCCGAAGATTCCATCTGTCTTGAGAAGCTCGTTCGCAGTGTCGAATTTGGGCTGCTTAAACTGGGCTATCGTATTAAGAGCGTTTTGAAGGTGTTTGACATCTTCGCCGCTCATTCCCATGGACAGTTGCCTTGTCATGTTCGGCCTGTTCCATCTGAAGTGGTCGGCACATTGTATAGCATGGACTTGGCTTGCTGCGTATCCTTCCGGTGCCCGTTTATGTTCCTGTTTTCGTCGGCGCGTCAGTTGGAGGACATGACAGCGGCGCTTCGAGAGCGGGTGCGCTCGCCGCATGGCAATAGGAAGAGCGCGATCGATGACCCGGGCGCAAAATGAGGTGAACACTGCGTCGATGCAGTCGTCAGCGGTACTCGCAACCGTTGGCTTCGTCGTCGTTGCATGCATGCTTTCGATCAATCCCATTGTCGCATGCGCCAGCGCCGGGGACGTACCCTCGTTCTCGCTCGCCTTCTTTCGCTGGGCATCATTGCGCTCGGGTTGATACCGTTCGCAGTTTACGAAATAAGAGAAAAGTGGGCGATGATCGCACCGCGGACAGGGATGATCGCGGCAGCGGGATTCTGCGGCATGTTCCTGTGCGGAGGTCCCGTGTATTGGGACGCCAATACAACAACGGCGATCAATATCGGCCTGATCATGGCCGCGCGGCGCCGGTCAACGTGCTCCTGATCGCCTGGTACTTCGGTCTGGAGAAAATCAAGCCGGTCCAGCTGATCAGCCTTGCTGTCGCGCTGCCGGGCGTTGCCCTCATCCTCTTTCACGACTCACTGCAAGCGCTGGCCTCCGTCAGCTTCGTCACCGGCGATATCATCATGCTGATCGCCATGCTCGGTTGGACTACAAGCCCCGCTGTCTACCACTACGTTGGCGGTTTGCTCATTCTTGCAGCCGTATGGCTCAGTCTGCGACGCTAATTTTTCTGACTGCGAGAGGTCGGCGCGCTTCGTCAACTCGAAGCGACCGCGTAGACGTGCCGTTAGGGGCACTTCCGGTTATGTGGAGGTTTTTGACGTGTGGTCAGCGGCTGATGCTGGGTGCGACCGGGAAACAGCAAGCGTTGCTCCGGCGTGACGCCGCTGTCATGCCTGGTCGGTCGCACCTTCCACCATTGTCGCAACAGGTCGAGGACCTCCGCCGGCAGCATCACATGGCGGTCCTTGCGCCCCTTCGACTGCACAATGCGGATGATCATCTGCACGCTGTCGATGTCGCCCGCTCGCAGCCGCACCACCTCGCCGGCGCGCAGCCCGCAGCCATAGGCGAGCGTCAGCATCGCTTGCGCCTGCAGGCTCGTCGCCATGGTCAGGACACGCTTGACCTCCTCGGGGCTCAGCACCGGCGGCAGGTTCTGCGGCTCCTTGATGTGCCAGACCTCGGCTGCCAGATCGTGGCGGCGCAGCGTGACGCGGAACAGGAACCGCACGCCGGTCATGATCCGATTGCGGTTGCAGATACTGGCACCGCTCTCGATGAGGTGCAGCTGAAAATGCCGCACCTCATCGGCTGTCGCCGTATCGGGTGAGCGCTTGAGCCAGGCGGCAAACCGCTTGCAGCTTTGGATGTGACTGCGTTGCGTGTGCGGGTTGAGCTTGCGCGCAGTCATATCTTCGATCATACGCTGACGCAGCTGACTGACGGTGTTGGTCTCGCTCATGGGGAGCTCCATCCTGGGTGAGGTTGACGGCACCTCGATTCTCAGGACGGAGCTCTCCAACGGCTATTGGGATCCTCTCGACTGACTACCGCCTTATCGGCTCTTGCCCCCGCGCAGCGGGCTGGAGCGCAGCGACTTTGTGCGATGGCCCCAAGGCGAAGATCGCGACGGCGTCCGGCACGTCAGCAGTTGAGGCCAGACCGGACATTGCGGAGACACGGCCAACTCGACACGAATGACCAGAGCCGAACCCGCACTGACCGCCAAGACAGCGGTGAGGCTTTCTGACACCACGCGACTCGGGATGCTATAATCTGGTCGTGGCCCGCCGTTGGAGGACCAAATGAGACGGCGCGATCTCATCGCATTTGTCGGTGCGGCGAGTGTTCTTGCGTCATTCGCCGCCGCCGCGCAGCAGCCCAAAATGCCGACCATCGGCGTTCTTGTTGTCGGATCTCCCGCCTCGGAGCGGTTTTGGCGGCTCTTTCAGCAGGATATGCGCGAGCTCGGCTACATCGAGGGAAGAAACGTTCGATACGAATTTCGATCGGACGCGGGGCAGACAAGCCAGCTTCCCTCTTTGGCTGAGGAGCTGGTGCGGCTCAAGGTGGACCTGATTGTCGCCTGGTTCACGCCGGCAGCCCTCGCCGCCAGGCAGGCAACTCATCAGATCCCGATTGTGATGGCACTGGTGGGCAATCCGGTCGAGACCGGGCTTGTCGCGAGCGTCGCCCAGCCGGGAGGCAATATCACCGGCATGGCGGCCATCGGTGCGGAACTGGCAGGCAAATTGGTTGATGTCGTCCGCGAAGTGATTCCCGCAGCGCGTCGCATCGCGGCGCTGGCCAATGTACCAGATCCCTTCTCAAAGCCATTTTTGCAGCGGATCGAGAGCGACGGGGCAGCTGCTGGGGTCATGATCAATCCCGTCATGATCCACGGCAACGCCGAGCTCGACGCTGCCTTTTCGGCATTGGACCAGAAGCCTCCGGATGCACTGATCGTCCAGCCCAGTTTGCCCATCCGGCGGGTTGCCGAACTGGCACTCCGGTATCGGGTGCCAGCGGTGTCCTTCATTCGGGATTTCGCCGACCAAGGCGGCCTACTGAGCTATGGGTCCGACGAGGCCGACGCGTACCGAAAGGCCACAGTCTACGTCGACAAGATCCTGAAAGGCGCCAAGCCCGCCGACCTGCCCGTGCAGCAGCCAACGAAATTCGAGCTCGTGATCAACCTGAAGACAGCGAAGGCGCTCGGCCTTACCGTGCCGCAATCGTTCCTCATTCGCGCGGACGAGGTGATCGAATAGGCTTTGCTTGCTGCGGCGCATGGGTCCGCAAGTGTGCCCGTCTGCGAAGTTGCTCCCCGTTTATCGGAGGTCCGCTCATCGCGCCCCAGCCGACCAGATTTGCTCAACCTGAGTTCTTCTCAGGATGACCCATAGCGTCCTTGAGCCGCGCCAGTGCTTAGACCGCTTGAACCTGGGGCACCTACTCTGTCGGCTGTGCTGCAGGGCTACGCAAGCTTCGCCGGCGACATCCGCGCGGTGCTGACGAGGCAAGATATTTCGACTATCCTTCAATGCGGACCATCAAGGCGGGGCAGGACGGGGCCCACGAGAGGAGATCGATGAGCACAGTAAAAAACGCTCTGACCCAGAAGAGTGGCGCCCTGATCCATGTTCGTTCCGGCGACATGGTCGTCGAAGCCTTGCGCCAGATGCGCGACAACCAGGTCCGGTCGGTGCTGGTCATCGACGACGACGTGCTGGTCGGTATCGTGACCCAGGGTGACTGCGCCATCAAAGTGCTGCTGCCCGGGCTCGATGCGAAGCAGACGCCGGTGGGCCAAGTGATGACGGGCAACCCGGTGACGGTCAAGCCGGACGATCGGTTGGAGGGCTGCATGGCAATGATGGCTCAGCGCGGCTTTCGCCATCTGCCAGTGCTGGACGCGGGCAAGGTCGTGGGCGTGATCTCGATCGGAGACGTCGTCAAGAACATCATCCGGGATTTGGAGCACAACGTGGACGACCTGATGGGCTACATCATGAAGGACGGCCCCGGGGGCTGACAGACGAACCGCGCGGTGCCGTCGCCCCCGTCGATGTCCGCTTCTTGGCGATGCGGACCTCGCCATCGCGCAACTTACTTACTGGATTGTAAGTACCCGCACTAAAGCGGGATGGGGTTAAGTTGAATCGATTTGGGATTCCCAAATCAGCTTGTTTCTGATTCATCATGCTGGCTGGACGGAGGCCAGCATGGATGGGCAAGCCGTATTCTCTGGATCTTCGCAAGCGTGTCGTGGCTGCGATCGAGGGCGGGATGTCCCGCAATCAGGCGGCCAAACAGTTTGGAGTAGCGATCAGCACGGCTATCGGCTGGATGCAGCGGGTCGAGCAGACCGGCAGCGTTGAACCCGGCCAGATGGGCGGTCACAAGCCGAAGGCTGTTTCGGGAGACCACGCCGTCTGGCTGTCGCAGCGGATCAAGGACGGCGATTTCACCATACGTGGTCTCGTTACCGAGCTTGCCGGTCGCGGTCTGAAGGTCGACTACCACTCGGTCTGGGACTTCGTACATGCCGAGAAGCTCAGCTTCAAAAAAAAGCGTGGCGGCTGGCGAACGGGATCGACCCGAGGTGGCGCGGCGACGAGCCCAGTGGGCAAAGTATCAAAATCGCGTCGAAGCTGAGCGCCTGGTCTTCATCGACGAGACCTGGACCAGGACCGATATGGCACCCTTGCGGGGATGGGCGCCGCGCGGGTGTAGACTTCACGCCAAGGTTCCCCACGGCCGCTGGAAGACTATGACCTTCCTGGCGGCCCTGCGCCACGACCGGATCGATGCTCCATGGTTCATCGAGGGGCCGATCGACGGCGTGAGCTTTCGCGCCTATGTCGAGAAGGTTCTTCTGCCCGTCCTTCGACCCGGCGATATCGTCATCTTGGACAACCTCGGCAGCCACAGGAGCAAAGCAGTTCGCCAGCTCATCCGTTCGGTCGGGGCCAAGCTCTTCTTCCTGCCAAAATACTCGCCCGACCTGAACCCGATCGAGCAGGTCTTTGCCAAGCTCAAGCACCTGCTTCGCAAAGCTGCCGCGCGAACTGTCGACGCAGTCTGCGCCGCAATCGGCAACGCACTCGATGCCTTTACCTCAGAGGAATGCGCCAACTACCTCAAAAATTCAGGCTATCGAACTTAATGCCATCACGCTTTAATATGCCTGCTTCGCGTCGGCCTCTTCGCTGGTCTGGATCAAATCGAGGCTCTGCTCGAGCTTGCCGAGCAGGGCCGACAATTGCTTGCGCTCCTGCGCGGAGAGGCAGCTGAGGATTTCGTCCTCCCGTCGCAACAATTGCGGAAACAGTTCTTCATAGAGCGCGCGGCCTTTCCTGGTGAGTTGCAGGCGGAATTCGCGGCGGTCGGCTTCATTCTCGACCCGCTCGATCAGGCCGTCATGCAGCAGGGCGGTCACTGCGCGGCTGATCGTCGACTTATGCGTGCGGGTGCATTGCGAGATGAACTGCGCGCTACAGGCGTCGTTGCGGAAGCCGAGCGTGGCGAGCACGCGCCAGGCCGGAATGTCGAGACCATGCTGCTCCTGATACTCGACCGCGAGCGCGGAACTCACCTCCGCCGCCAGACGGTTGAGACGGAACGGCACGAATTTGAACAAATCGAGCCGCGCCTTCGGCCTTGGCGATGTCTCGTCCGCTTCCTTCGCCTTCAGCGCGGTATCGCCCAATGTCCTCGCCAAAAAAATCGCTCCGAATGCAGTTGACGGACGGCGGCGGCCGGTCCAAGATAGTTGCACGTGAGACTATCTAGCAGATAAGTCCCTTCCTGACCAGAGCCGAGGTTAGCGCATGGCGCAGGCAAAAACCCAATTCGGCTATCGCCGCCACCCCGACCAGGATCGCCCCGGCCAGACTCCGGCCGAGCATGCGATCGTGGTGGTGGGCGCGGGGCCGGTCGGGCTGTCGCTTGCGATCGATCTGGCCCAGCGCGGCCAGCGCGTGGTGCTGCTGGATGACGCCGACCGCATCGGCGAGGGCTCGCGCGCGATCTGCTTCTCGAAGCGCTCGCTGGAATATTGGGACCGGCTCGGCGTAGGTGACCGCATGGTCGAGAAGGGCGTGGTGTGGAGCGTCGGCAAGATCTTCCACGGCGAGTCCCAGCTCTACCAGTTCAACCTCTTGCCCGAAGAGGGGCACAAGCGGCCCGCCTTCATCAACCTCCAGCAATATTACGCGGAAGCCTATCTGATCGATCGCATCAGGGATCTTCCGGAGATCGACCTGCGCTGGCGCAACAAGGTGACCGCGCTCGAGCAACGCAACGATTCCGCCCTGCTGACGATCGAGACGCCCGAAGACGCCTACCGTCTGCAGGCGCAATACGTCATCGCCTGCGACGGCGCGCGCTCCTCGCTGCGGCAGATGGTCGGTGCGGAATTTACCGGCCAGGTGTTCGAGGATCAATTCCTGATCGCCGACGTCAAGATGACCGCGGAATTTCCGACCGAGCGCTGGTTCTGGTTCGACCCACCTTTCCATGCGGGACGCTCGGCGCTGCTGCACAAGCAGCCGGACGATGTCTGGCGCATCGACCTTCAGCTCAATCGCTATGCCGATCCGGCCGTCGAGAAGAAGCCGGAGAACGTGCGGCCGCGAATCGCGCGCATGCTCGGGCACGACAAGTTCGATTTCGAATGGATCTCGCTCTACAAATTTCAGTGCCGGCGGATGGATCGCTTCATCCATGGCCGCGTGATCTTTGCCGGCGACTCCGCGCATCAGGTCTCGCCCTTCGGCGCGCGCGGCGCCAATTCCGGACTTGAGGACGCGGAGAATCTCTCCTGGAAGCTCGATCGGGTGCTGCGCGGTCAATCGCCTGCGACCCTGCTCGAGAGCTACCATTTCGAGCGCAGCATGGCGGCCGACGAGAACATCCGCGAGTCGACCCGCTCGACTGACTTCATGGCGCCGAACTCGCATCAGGAGGCGCGGCTGCGCAAGGCGGTGCTGTCGCTGGCGAAGGAAACCGAGTTCGGCAAGCGCATGGTCAATGGCGGCCGGCTTTCGGTGCCGTGCAGCTACGACTCGCCACTGTCCTCCGCCGACGTGGAGACATGGAGCGGTGGTCCGCGGCCCGGCTGTTCCATGCTGGATGCGCCGGTCAGGACGCGTGCGGGCGAGGACGCCTATTTGACCGATATGTTCCGCAAGGGTGGAACGGGATTTGCCGTGCTCGGGTTTGGCAATGGTGCGGCCATCGAGCTGCCCGCCGGCGTGAAGGACATCCGCATCGGCGGCGAGAACGGACTGATCGACCCCGGCGGGCTCGCCGCGAAACGTTACGATGCCCAGCCTGATACGACTTATCTGCTGCGGCCCGATGGCTACGTTGCGGCGCGTTTCCGCCATCCGACGCAGGCGATGATCGCAGCGGCATTGTTACGCGCTCAAGGCTTGAACTGAGGGGTTTTTAAGAGAATGGCTCTCTCCACCAGCTCGAATTTCGCGCGGCCCGACGATGCCTTCCGCGCCATCGTCGAGGCGCATCGCGGCCTGACCGAAGAGCAGAGCGCGGATTTCGATGCGGCGCTGGTCCTGATCCTCGCCAACCATATCGGCGACATCGACGTTCTCAGGGAAGCGATCGTGCTCGCCAGGCGCCGCATGGTCGGCGGCCAGCAGCAACAGCAACAACAATAACCGTGCAAGGAACGAACTGATGGCGAAGAACTTCGCATCCACCGGCGATCTCGCGGAGAAGAAGGTCACCTTCTCCGAGATCGGGGCCGATCTCTATGCCTTTACCGCCGAAGGCGATCCGAACTCTGCGGTCATCGTCGGCGAGGACGGCTGTCTGGTGTTCGACGCGCAGGCAACGCCGGCGATGGCCAACAAGGTGATCGAGCGCGTGCGCAGTGTCACCGACAAGCCGATCAAATATGTCGTGCTGTCGCATTATCACGCCGTCCGCGTGCTGGGCGCGTCCGCCTACAAGGCGCAAGGCATCGTCGCCTCGCAGGAGACCTATCGGCTGATCGAGGAACGCGGCAAGCAGGATTGGGATTCCGAGTATGGTCGCTTCCCACGCCTTTTTCAGGATGCGCAGAGTATTCCTGGGCTGACCTGGCCGACGCTCACTTTCGAAGGCGAGATGTCGATCTATCTCGGAAAACGCGAGGTGCGGCTGATGCAGCTCGGGGCGGGCCACACCTCCGGCGACATCGTTGCCTGGGTGCCGGATGCGGAAGTGATGTTCTCCGGCGATCTCATCGAATACCACTCGGCCTGCTATTGCGGCGATGCGCATCTGCGCGAGTGGCCGCTGACGCTGACCGAGATCCGCAACTTCAATCCCAAGGCGATCGCGCCGGGCCGCGGCGATGCGCTGAAGGGCACCACCACCGCGCGCGAGGCGATCGCGATGACGCGCGATTTCGTCACCACGCTCTATGGCGCGGCCGAGATCTCCGTGGCCAAGGGGCGCACGCTGAAGGAAACCATGGCGGCGACGCGCGAGGTGATGGATCCCAAGTTTTCGAGCTTTGCCATCTACGAGCACTGCCTGCCGTTCAACGTGTCGCGCGCCTTCGACGAGGCGTCGGGGATCGACGATCCCGTGATCTGGACCGACAAGCGCGACCAGGAGATGTGGGCGGCCCTGCAAGGAGGAGGATAGTCATGAACATCAATACCTCGCCCGATCAGATCGTTCGCAGCACTGCACAGGTCACGCCGGGCTACATGTCCGGCTTCGGCAACAGCTTTGAGACGGAGGCGCTGCCGGGCGCGCTGCCGATGGGACGCAACTCGCCGCAGCGCTGCGCCTATGGGCTCTATGCCGAGCAGCTCTCGGGCTCGCCTTTCACCGCGCCGCGCGGCACCAATGAGCGCTCCTGGCTCTATCGCATCCGTCCCTCGGTGAAGCATTCGGGGCGCTTCGAGAAAGTCGACGCCGGCCTGTGGCGCTCGGCGCCATGCCATGAATACGATTTGCCGATCGCGCAGCTGCGCTGGGACCCGACGCCGATCCCGACGGAGGAGATTACCTTCCTCGGGGGCGTGCAGACCATGACGACGGCGGGCGACGTCAACACGCAAGGAGGCATGGCCGCGCATGTCTACCTCATCACCAAATCGATGGTGGACCAGCATTTCTACAATGCCGACGGCGAGCTGATGTTCGTGCTCCAGCAGGGCAATCTTCGTCTCGTCACCGAGTTCGGTCGCATCGACGCCGAGCCCGGCGAGATCGTGGTGATCCCGCGCGGCGTCAAGTTCCGCGCCGAGATTCCGAATGGGCCGGCGCGCGGCTATCTCTGCGAAAACTATGGCGGCGCCTTCACGCTGCCGGAGCGCGGCCCGATCGGCGCCAACTGTCTTGCCAATGCGCGCGACTTCCTGACGCCGGTGGCGAGCTACGAGGACAAGGACACGCCGACCGAGCTCTACGTGAAGTGGGGCGGCTCGCTGTTCAAGACGCAGCTCGCCCATTCGCCGATCGACGTCGTCGCCTGGCACGGCAATTACGCGCCGTACAAGTACGACCTGCGCACCTTCTCGCCGGTCGGCGCGATCGCCTTCGACCATCCCGACCCCTCGATCTTCACGGTGCTGACCTCGCCGTCGGAAACCGCGGGCACGGCGAATATCGACTTCGTCATCTTCCCCGAGCGCTGGTTGGTCGCGGACAACACCTTCCGGCCGCCCTGGTATCACATGAACATCATGAGCGAGTTCATGGGCCTCGTGTACGGCGTCTATGATGCGAAGCCGGAAGGCTTCGTCCCCGGCGGCATGAGCCTGCACAATTGCATGCTGCCGCACGGCCCCGACCGCGACGCCTTCGAGCACGCGAGCAACGGCGAATTGAAGCCGGTCAAGCTCACCGGCACGCTCGCCTTCATGTTCGAGACCCGCTACCCCCAACGCGTCACCGCGCATGCCGCGAAATCGCCGACGTTGCAGGATAATTACGCGGATTGCTGGAAGGGACTTGAAAAGCGGTTCGATCCGAATAGGCCGTGACACTTACCCTCCCCTGGAGGGGGAGGGTCGCTCGCGCTAGCGAGCGGGGTGGGGTGACAGTCCCTCCATTGAGGCGGTGCCCGAGAGGAGAGGTCATCCCACCCCGCTTCGCATTCCGCCTCGCTTCATGCGAACCGACCCTCCCCCTCCAGGGGAGGGTGGAGAAGCCTCACCTGAGTCCAGATCGGGAAAGAAATGCCCCACGCCAACGATCCCAGCCTCCGCTCCTTCATCGACGTCGATCCGTCCTCCGACTTCCCGATCCAGAACCTGCCCTACGGCGTGTTCTCGACGGCGGCCTATCCGGCGCCGCGCGTTGGGGTCGCGATCGGTGACTTCGTGCTCGACCTCTGGGAGCTCGAACAGGACTCGCGGCTCGATGTCGGCCCGCTCGGCGTGTTCTCGGCGCGGTCGCTCAATCCGTTCATGGCGCTCGGTCCAAAGGTCTGGGCGAGGACACGGGCGCGGATCAGCGAGCTGCTTCGCCATGATCATCCGGAGCTGCGCGACAACGAGGAACTGCGCAAACAGGCCCTGGTGCCGATGCGCGACGTACGGCTGCATCTGCCGTTCGTGGTCTCCGGCTATACCGACTTCTATTCGTCCAGGGAGCACGCCACCAATGTCGGGGTGATGTTCCGCGGCAAGGACAATGCGCTGCAGCCGAACTGGCTCTATATGCCGATCGGCTACAACGGCCGCGCCTCGACCGTGGTCGTCAGCGGTACCAGGATTAAGCGGCCGCGCGGGCAGTTGAAGCCGCCGACCGCCGAGGTGCCGAGTTTTGCAGCCTGCAAGCGGCTGGACTTCGAGCTGGAGATGGGCGTCGTCCTCGGACAGCCGTCGCCGATGGGTGGCATGCTCAGCGAGCAGCAGGCCGAGGAGATGATCTTCGGCTTCGTGCTGCTGAACGACTGGAGCGCGCGCGACATCCAGCAATGGGAATATGTGCCGCTCGGACCGTTCCTCGCAAAGGCCTTCGCGACCTCGATCAGCCCGTGGGTGGTGACGCGCGAGGCGCTGGAGCCGTTCCGCCTGCAAGGACCGGAGCAGAGCCCGGCGCCGCTCGATTATCTCAAACAGGGTCGGCCGCAGAACTACGATATCGAGCTCGACGTCTCCTTGCGCGCCGCCGGCACGAATGCCGCGGCCAGCATCAGCCGCACCAATTTCAAATACATGTACTGGTCCTCGGTGCAGCAATTGATGCACCACGCCTCGGGCGGCTGCGCCATGAATGTCGGCGATCTCCTCGGCTCGGGCACGATCTCCGGGCCGGAAAGAACCCAGCGCGGCAGCCTGCTCGAAATCTCCTGGAACGGCGCCGAGCCGGTGGAATTGCCTGATGGCACCAAACGTTCGTTCCTCGAGGACGGTGACAGCCTCGTCATGCGCGGCTGGTGTCAGGGCGACGGCTACCGCGTCGGCTTCGGCGAGGTGGAGGGAACGATTCTGCCGGCGGATTAAGCTTCGCCACTGCCACAATCTCCGTCGTTGCGAGGAGCGAAGCGACGAAGCAATCCAGAGTATCTCCGCGGAAAGATTCTGGATTGCTTCGCTTTGCTCGCAATGACGGTGTGGGGGCGGCTACCGCGCTTCCGGCGGCACATTGCGGATTCTCGCGCAATGCGCGGCGACATCCTCCGCGCTGTATTTCAAATGCACCCGCTTGTCGGACGGTGCCTGCTTGCTCGTGCACACGCCCGGCCGCCACTCCTGCGTGGGGCGGATCGGGCGCGGAGCAAAGCCGCCGCCGCAATTCGGGCAGACGTTGAAGAGCCTCGTCTCGACGCAGTCGGCACAGAACGTGCATTCATAGGAGCAGATCCGCGCATTCGTTGCGCCAGGGGGCAGGTCGCAGTCGCAATATTCGCAGTTGGGCCGAAGCTGCAGGGCCATGGCTCAGTCTCCCGGAGCATGATGATCATGCTCAAACAAAAATAGGCTGGCGCCGATCATCGCAAATCGCACGCTTCGCGCGAATGTCGTATTTCCCTCGATTTCAGCCAGGCGTGAGCCCCTTCAACGGCAGCCGCGAGCTTTCTTTCAGCCGGTCGAGCACGATCGAGGAGCGCACATGCGCGACGCTCTGGTGCGGCATCAGGATGTCGTTGACGAGGTTGGAGAGTCCCCTGAGGTCGCGCAGCACGGCCTTCAGCACATAGTCTGCGTCGCCGGTGAGCGAATAGGCCTCCTGGATCTCGTCGATGCGGCCGACGAGGCTGCGGAATCGCTTGGCATTGTCGGGCGAGTGCGTCGCCAGCGTCACCTGGATGAAGGCGATCACGCTGAAGCCGAGCGCCTCGCTGGAGAGATCGGCGTGATAGCCCGCGATCACCTTCTCCTCCTCAAGCCGCATCCGCCGGCGCGAGCATTGCGAAGCCGAAAGCCCCGCGATGTCGGCGAGTTCCTGGTTGGTGAGGCGGCCGTCGTCCTGGAGCGCGGTGAGGATCTTGAGGTCGAAGGCATCTACCGGAATCATGCGTCCTTTATCCGTTTTATGCACAGATCGTGTATAAACTACCGGAAACGCGTTCCGTTTGCACGCCCATTGCGCGCCCCATGAAGGATAGTTCTGGCAAGCAATTTGGAGGGTTCGCCAATGGGTCCGTTTCCGCACGATGCACCGCCCGCCACCATCAGCGCCGACAATCCGATGGGCACCGACGGGTTCGAGTTCGTCGAATATGCCCACCCCGATCCGCAACAGCTGCACGCGCTGTTCAAGCTGATGGGCTTTGCACCGGTCGCGCGCCACAAGACCAAGAAGATCACGGTCTATCGCCAAGGCGATATCAACTATCTCGTCAACGAGGAGCCGGGCACGCATGGCTTCGATTTCGTCGGCGCCCACGGGCCGTGCGCGCCGTCGATGGCGTTCCGCGTCGTCGATGCGAAGGCGGCCTATGACCGCGCCATCGCGCTCGGCGCCGAGCCGGCCGACGTCACCTCCGCGCAGAAGTCGCTGGACGTGCCAGCGATCAAGGGTATCGGCGGCAGCCTGCTGTATCTCGTCGATTGCTACGGCGCCAAGGGCTCTGCCTACGACGCCGAGTTCGAATGGCTTGGCGCGCGCGACCCGCGGCCCCAAGGTGCCGGCCTGTTCTATCTCGATCACCTCACCCACAATGTCCATCGCGGCCAAATGGATGTGTGGGCCGGCTTCTATGAAAAGCTCTTCAATTTCCGCCAGATCCGCTTCTTCGACATCGAGGGCCGCGCGTCCGGCCTGTTCTCGCGGGCGCTGACCAGCCCCGACGGCAAGATCCGCATTCCCATCAATGAGGACGCCGGCGATTCCGGCCAGATCGAGGAGTATCTGAAGATCTATCGCGGCGAGGGCATCCAGCACATCGCCTGCGGCTGCCGCGAGATCCACGGCACGATCGAAGGCCTGCGTGCGGCCGGCCTGCCGTTCATGCCGTCGCCGCCCGACACCTACTTCGAGAAGATCGACGCGCGGCTGCCCAAGCACGGCGAGGACGTCGCGCGATTGCAGCGAAACGGCATTTTGATCGACGGCGAGGGTGTCGTCGACGGCGGCCAGACCAAGGTGCTGCTCCAGATCTTCTCGGCGAATGCGATCGGCCCGATCTTCTTCGAGTTCATCCAGCGCAAGGGCGACGACGGCTTTGGCGAGGGCAATTTCAAGGCGCTGTTCGAATCGATCGAGGAGGATCAGATCAGGCGCGGCGTGCTGAAGGTGGACAACGCGGCGTAACCGCTGCTGTAGGTTGGGCAAAGCCGAGCGTGCCACCGCTTCTGTCTGCAATTGCTGGTGGGCACGGCGCTACGCGCCTTTGCACACCCTTCGAGGGCGTTGCTACCGGTCCGCCTTCCACGCCTCCGTTAGCGCGCCGATCTCCGCCGCCTCCGGCTCGCGGATCCCTGACGGCGTGCGCGAGAACCTTGGCGCCGGCGCGGGCTGCTTCACGCCGTGGCGTTCGACGAAGACGCTGCGCGCGACCATGTGCGGATGCTTTGTCGCCTCCGACATCGTCAGCACCGGCGCGAAGCAGATGTCGGTGCCTTCCATGATCCCGCACCAATCCTCGCGTGTCTTGCTCTTGAAGATCGCCTTCAGCTTTGCCTTCAGCGCCGGCCAGGCCTTGCGGTCCATCTGCGCGTCGAAATCGGCGTCGGTGAGCCCGGCGTGTTGCCGCAGCAGCGCGTAGAACTGCGGCTCGATCGAACCGATCGAGATGAAATGGCCGCAGGCGCATTCGTAGACGCCGTAGAAATGCGCGCCGCCGTCCAGAAAGTTCTGGTCGCGGCCTTCGGTCCAGCGGCCCATCGCGGTCATGTCGAAGAAGAACGACATCAGTGAGGCCGCCCCGTCGCACATCGCGGTGTCCACCACCTGGCCCTTGCCGGACTTTTGCGCTTCCAGGAGCGCGGCGAGCACACCGACCACCAGATAAAGTGCGCCGCCGCCGAAATCGCCGACGAGATTGAGCGGCGGCACCGGCGCGTCCTTCGTGCCGATGGCGGCCAGTGCGCCGGTGACGGAGATGTAATTGATGTCGTGGCCCGCGGCATTCGCCAGCGGACCTTCCTGGCCCCAGCCGGTCATGCGGCCATAGACGAGCTTTGGATTGCGCGCGAGCACGACATCGGGGCCGAGCCCGAGCCGCTCCATCACGCCCGGGCGAAAACCTTCGATCAGCGCGTCTGCGCGAGCGAGCAGGTCAAGCACCTCGGCGATCGCCGCCTTGTCCTTCAAGTCGAGCTCGATCACCTTGCGGCCGCGGCCGGCCACCGACTTCATGCTTTTGTTCGCACCGACACGATCGAGTGTGACGACCTCGGCGCCCATGTCGGCGAGCAGCATGCAGGCGAACGGGCCGGGGCCGATGCCGGCGAATTCGACGATGCGGAAGCCTGCGAGCGGGCCGGAGGCGCGGGCGGATGAGCCTTCTGATTTTTCTTGAACTGATTCTCGGGCTGATTGATCGGGCACGTTGTTGTTTCCTCGGGGCCGCAAGACGGGCGCGCGAAGCGGCACCCGTTTGGACGTTCCTCTGTGGGCGAGTTAATTGGTCGATTAAATTTTCTCGCCTTCGACCTGACGAGGCAAGCGCTTTTGATGCATGGGCGCATAATAAAAGCGGCGCGCATTGCTGCGCGCCGCGGAAAATTTGTGTTGAGTGGCTAAAGCGCGATCGTCGTCGCGCTTTAGCTATTTGATCAGCCCGCGGCGGCCACCGCGCGCTGCGCCATGACCTTGATCAGGTTGGCACGGTAGTCGGCCGAGCCGTGGAGATCGCTCAGCAAGCCGCTCGCCGGGATCGAGACGCCATCGACCGCGCTTGCCGCCCAGTTCGCCTTCAGCGCGGCTTCGAGCGCGCCAACGCGCATCACGCCGCTCTGCGAGGCGCCGGTCGCGGCGACGCGGACGTCGCCCGACCTCGTCTGGGCAACGAACACGCCGGTCAGTGCGAAGCGCGAGGCCGGATGCGGGAATTTGGCGTAACCCGCCTTCGCCGGAACCGGGAACGACACGGCGGTGATGATCTCGCCGTCTTCGAGTGCGGTCGCGAACAGGCCCTTGAAGAAGTCGTCGGCCGCGATCGAGCGCTTGTTGGTCTTGATCGTCGCGCCCAGCGCCAGCACCGCGGCCGGATAGTCGGCGGCCGGATCGTTGTTGGCGAGCGAGCCGCCGATCGTGCCGAGGTAGCGCACCGCGGGATCGCCGATCAGCGAGGCCAGATAGGCAACCGCCGGGATCGCCTTCTTCGCGGCGTCGCTCGTCGCGACGTCGTAATGCGGCGTCGCCGCCTTGATGGTCAGCGTGTCGCCGGAGGCTTCAACGCCGATCAGCTCCTTGATCTTCGCAAGGTCGATCACATCAGAGGGACTGGCGAGCCGCTGCTTCATCACCGGCAGCAGCGTCTGGCCGCCGGAGAGATATCTTGCCTCGCTGCCCTTGGCGAAAAGCGCGGCTGCCTCGTCGACGGAGGAGGCGCGATGATAGGTGGTCTGGTACATCTTCGTTCCTCCTCTTAAGCCGCGTGGATCGTGCGCCACACCCGGTCAGGGGTCGCGGGCATTTCCAGGTTGTTCTTGCCGATCGCGTCCGTGATCGCGTTGATCACCG
Source organism: Bradyrhizobium sp. CB82 (assembly GCF_029714405.1). Classification (NCBI taxonomy): domain Bacteria; kingdom Pseudomonadati; phylum Pseudomonadota; class Alphaproteobacteria; order Hyphomicrobiales; family Nitrobacteraceae; genus Bradyrhizobium; species Bradyrhizobium sp. CB82. The sequence continues at coordinate 516,275 of NZ_CP121650.1, forward strand.
CAGCGGACGCACCGATCGCGCCGGCCTCGCCGCAGCCCTTGATGCCGAGCGGATTGCCCGGGCAGAGCGTCGTGGTGTGGCTGAGCTTGAACGACGGCAGGTCGTCGGCGCGCGGCATGGTGTAATCCATGAACGAGGCCGTGATCGGCTGTCCGTTGGCGTCATAGACCGCGTGCTCGAGCAGCGCCTGGCCGATGCCTTGCGCGAGACCGCCATGGACCTGGCCCTCGACGATCATCGGGTTGATCAGGCGCCCGAAGTCGTCGGCCGCCACGAAGTTGACGAACGACGTCTTGCCGGTGCCAGGGTCGACCTCGAGTTCGCAGATGTAGGCGCCGGCCGGGAAGGTGAAGTTGGAGGGGTCGTAGAAGGCGCTTTCCTTCAGGCCCGGCTCCATCCCGTCAGGCAGGTTGTGCGCGGTGTAGGCCGCGAGGGCGACCATCGGCAGCGCGATCACCTTGTCGGTGCCGGTCACCTTGAACTCGCCGTTCTCGATGACGATGTCGGCCTCCGACGCTTCCAGCTGGTGCGCGGCGATCTTCTTGGCCTTGGACTCGACCTTCTCCACGGCTTTGAGGATGGCGGTGAGACCGACGGCCGCGGAACGCGAGCCGTAGGTGCCCATGCCGAACTGCACCTTGTCGGTATCGCCATGGACGATCGAAACCTGGCTTATGGGAATGCCGAGGCGATCCGAAATGAGCTGAGCGAACGCCGTCTCATGGCCTTGGCCGTGGCTGTGCGAACCCGTCAATACTTCGATAGTCCCGACCGGGTTGACGCGCACTTCGGCCGATTCCCACAGACCGACGCCGGCACCCAGGCTGCCGACCGCCTTCGACGGTGCGATGCCGCAGGCCTCGATGTAGCAGGAGACGCCGATGCCGCGCAGCTTGCCTTGGGCCTTTGCCTGCGCCTTGCGGCCCGCGAAGCCGGCATAGTCGATCGCCTTCATCGCCGCGTCGAGCGAAGCATTAAAGTCGCCGGTGTCATAGGCCATGATGACGGGCGTCTGGTGCGGGAACTGGGTGATGAAGTTCGTCTTGCGCAGTGCGGCCGGATCGACATTGAGCTGCCGTGCCGCCGTCTCCATCATCCGCTCAACCAGGTAGCTCGCCTCCGGTCGGCCGGCGCCACGATAGGCGTCGACCGGCGTGGTATTGGTGTAGACGGCGATCACCTCGGCATGGATCGCCGGAATGTTGTACTGGCCCGATAGCAGCGTCGCGTAGAGATAGGTCGGCACGGCTGAGGAGAACAGCGACATGTAGGCGCCGAAATTGGCGTAGGTTTTCACCTTCAACCCGGTGATCTTGTTGTTGGCGTCGAACGCCATCTCGGCATGGGTGACATGGTCGCGGCCATGCGCGTCGGTGAGGAAGGCTTCGGTGCGGTCGCCGGTCCACTTCACCGGACGGCCGGTCTTCTTCGACGCCCACAGCGCCACCATCTCCTCGGGATAGATGTAGATCTTGGAGCCGAAGCCGCCGCCGACATCGGGCGCGATCACGCGCAGCTTGTGCTCGGGCGCGATGTTGTAGAAGGCCGAGAGCACGAGGCGCGCGACGTGCGGATTCTGCGATGTCGTGTAGAGCGTGAAATGCTCTTCCGCCTCGTTGTAGTCGGCGACCGCCGAGCGCGGCTCCATCGGGTTCGGCGCGAGGCGGTTATTGGTGAGGTCGAGCTTCACCACATTGGCCGCCTTCGAAAAGGCGTCGTTCACCGCATTCTCGTCGCCGATGACCCAGTCATAGATCTGGTTGCCGGGTGCCTCGGGATGGAGTTGAGGTGCGCCGGCTTTGATCGCGTCGGTCACGTTCGCGACAGCGGGCAGTTCCTCGTAATCGACGACCACGGCTTCGGCGGCATCGCGGGCCAGGTTCTTGCTCTCGGCGATGACGACCGCGACGGCCTGTCCGACGAAGCGTACCGTCTCCGGCGCCATCGCCGGCCATGCGCCCATCTTCATCGGGCTGCCGTCCTTGGAGGTGATGGCCCAGCCGCAGATGAGGTTGCCGACCTTGTCGTCGACGAGCTGCTTGCCGTTGAGCACGGCGACCACGCCCGGCATCTTCAACGCCGCGGAAGCGTCGATGCCTTTCACCTTGGCATGCGCGTGGGGGCTGCGGACGAAATGGGCATAGGTCATGCCCGGTAACTTGACGTCGTCGACATACCGGCCCTTGCCGGTAATGAAACGCTTGTCTTCCTTGCGCACAACGCTTGCGCCAATGCCTTCAACACCCATGTCCTGTCCTCCCGACCGGAATTTGTTTGACCGCGCTTTCCATCGAAAGCTGCGGCGCTTGTTCGATGTGGCGAGGTCGCCGCTTACTCGGCGGCCTGCGCGACCTTCATGCGGCCGGCCGCATCCAGCACCGCCTTCACGATGTTGTGGTAGCCGGTGCAGCGGCAGATATTGCCTTCGAGCTCGTGGCGGACGGTGGCTTCATCGAGCTGGCCACCATGGCGCTGCACGATGTCGATCGCCGACATGATCATGCCCGGGGTGCAGTAGCCGCACTGCAGACCGTGATTATCGCGGAATGCCGCCTGCATCGGATGCAGCTCGTCACCCTTGGCAAGACCTTCGATCGTGGTGACGCTGGCGCCGTCGGCCTGACCTGCCAGCATGGTGCAGGATTTCACCGCGCGGCCGTCGATGTGCACGACACAGGCGCCGCACTGGCTGGTGTCGCAGCCGACATGGGTGCCGGTGAGGTTGAGGTGATCGCGCAGGAGATGGACCAGCAGCGTGCGGTCCTCGACATCGACAGAGACCGCCTTGCCGTTCACTGTCAGTTTGACTGTAGACACGTGAGTTCCTCCCGGATGTTTGTAGTTATTCCAATTAGAGACAGCGCGAACGGAACTTTGCAACTGGGATTTTGGTGACCGCGCGTCATGGAAAGGTCATCGTGGCAACCGTCGCAGGCGCGCGATTCGATCATGACGTTCCCTGCCGCTGCCAGCGCGTGGCGCGACCCGTGAGACGCTTTCGGAAAAATCTGCGTCACGTCTGGCGCGGCGTGCTTTCGATGCCGCGGCGCGACGCCGCTCGCCCCCAGACCTCAGCCCTCTCGCGCGTCGTTTCTCCCTTTGATGCCTTGTTCGTTGCGCGAATAGGAGCACGCGCTCACGGCTTTGCAATCGCGATCTTGGTAGTAGGCGCGGATGGGCTAAGCCATTGATTTTATTGATGTCGAGCCGCGCCGGACGGCGCGGTCCGCGAGCCGCGGCGATCGCGGGCGTCCCAGGACTTCCTGGCGATCGATCGGCGGCGCGCGCCCCTGGCCGAGCCGGACAAGCAGCGGCAAAAGGGCGGAAGCGATGCAGATGAACGACAGCCAGCGGATCCCGGCCTCGAAAGCCAAGGTGTGGGCTGCGCTCAACGATCCCGGCATTCTCCGGCGCTGCATTCCCGGCTGCCAATCGCTCGAGATGGCATCGCCGACGGAGATGACGGCAACCGTGGTGCTGAAGGTCGGTCCGGTGAAGTCGACGTTCAGCGAAGGTGACGCTGACCGATATCGATGCGCCAACAGCTACCGCATCATCGGCGAAGGCGCCGGCGGCGTCGCAGGTTTCGCCAAGGGCGGCGCGAAAGTCAGAGGAAGAATCGCCTGACGTAACGATCCTGCCCTACGAGACCGCACAACGCGGCTCGCGGCTGATCCATTCGACGTCGCGCAAGCTCGCTGCGAATGTCTTCGAAACTTGGCGGCAATGGTAGCGCCATCATCCTGATTGGCGCGCGCATCGTTACGCGATGCTTTGCGAAGCGATGATCGGATTGCGGCATCGCCTTGCCTTACTCCAACAGCGCGTTGCGAACTGCAAGCTGCCCGCAAGAGTCGAATGCGCACAACGACATGCGTCGCAAACGCCGACGATGATTTGCACTACTACCTTCCGCCTATACTAAGCGCGCAAAGCCGATGCTGTAATTTCGAACGATGGCTCGCAGATGAACTGCGCATCACGAGCGCAACGCGCTCAAGCGCTTCAACATGGCGTGCACCACAACACCGCGGAGGGAATACATGACCTTTGGACCGAAGGGCTTCTTGGCTGGCATCTCGATGATCGCGCTGCTGGCAGCCGGCACGTCCGGCGTTCGCGCCAACGACTCGCTGCTCAAGGCGCAATCCGATGCGAACCAGTGGGCCGTCGCCGGCCACGACTACGGCAACACGCGCTTCAGCCCGCTCAAGCAGATCAACACCGAGAACGCCGGCAAGCTGACGCTCGCCTATTCGTTCTCGCTGGCGTCGTTGCGCTCGAACGAATCCTCGCCGATCGTCATCGGCAACACGCTGTACGTCTCGAGCTCCTGGGGCCCGAAATACGTCTACGCGCTCGATGCCGCGACCGGCGCGCGCAAGTGGACCTACGAGCCCGACATTCCCGATGACGTGCTGCAATACGCCTGCTGCGACGTGAACAATCGCGGCGTCTCCTACGCCGACGGCAAGATCTTCGTCGGCCGTCTCGACGGCAAGCTGACGGCGCTCGATGCCGCCACCGGCAAGGCGCTGTGGACGGCGAAGGTGGTCGATTACAAGCAGGGCTCGGTCATCACCTCGCCGCCGCTCGTGGTGCGCGACAAGGTCATCACCGGCTTCGGCGGCGGCGAGTACGGCGCCCGCGGCGCGCTGCTGGCCTTCGACATCAACACCGGCAAGCAGGTGTGGCAGACCTACACCGTTCCCAATCCGGATGAGCCCGGCGGCGACACCTGGAAGGGCGATTCCGCCCAGCATGGTGGCGGCGCGGCCTGGCTGGTCGGCTCCTACGACGCGAAGAGCGATACCGTCTATTGGGGCACCAGCAATCCCGGGCCCTGGAACACGGGCGTACGCTCGACCGGCGACGGCAATTTCGGCAAGCTGACCAACCTCTACACGGCTTCCACGCTCGCGCTCGATCCCAACACCGGCAAGATCAAGTGGCACATCCAGACCACGCCGGCGGACGCCTGGGACTATGACGGCGTCAACGAGGCCGTGCTCGCCGACCTCAAGATCGGCGGCAGCAACGTCCCGGCGCTGATGAAGGCGGATCGCAACGGCTTCTTCTTCGTCGCCAACCGCGAAACCGGCAAGGTGCTGTCGGCAGAGAAATACGTCTTCTCCAACTGGGCGGATAAGTGGGACATCGCCACGTTGCGCGCAGTCGAGGATCCCGACAAGCGTCCGGGGCCGGGCCATCCCGCCAAGGACATCTGTCCGAACCTGATCGGCGGCAAGAACTGGCAGCCGATGTCGTTCAACCCTGAGACCGGTCTCGTCTACATCCCGGCCAATAACGTCTGCATGGACTGGTCGGTCGGCGAGGTCTCCTACAAGCGCGGCGTGTTCTATCTCGGCGCCGAATTCCCGACCAAGGAGGGCCCGGGCGGATTCATGGGCGAACTCATGGCGTGGGATCCGGTGAACCAGAAGAAGGTCTGGTCGATCAAGGAAGACCTGCCTTTCAACGGCGGCACGCTGACCACCGGCGGCGGCCTGGTGTTCGCCGGCAACCTCCATGGCGACTTCCGCGCCATCGATGCGAAGTCCGGCAAGGTGCTCTGGAGCAAGAGCCTCGGCTCCGGTATCGGCGCAGGTCCCGTGACCTACATGGTCGACGGCAAGCAATACGTTGCGATCGTCGTCGGCCGCTCGGTCGGGCTGCCCGCGTTCCTGGGCGGCATTGGCAAGAAGATAGCGGACGCCACTCCCGAGGGCGGTTCGCTCTTCGTGTTCTCCGTCCAGTGACCACTCGCGCGCGTATCTCAGAGGTGACGAGGTACGCGCGCGCTTTTTCCAGACGATCGTTGCGGCATCGGCCGATACCGTGTGTCGCAACGCCTGGTCCAACACGTCCCAACTACGGGAGATGAGGATGCGCCGGAGTCATCTTGGAAGTGGCAAGAACCGAAATCGCGCCATCACCGCGCTTGTCGCATGGGCTGCCGCGTCCGCGATGATCGCGCCGGTCACGACCGCTCACGCGGACGAGGCGCAGCCGTTCCGGCTCTGCGCCGATCCTACCAATCTGCCGTTCTCGAGCGACAGTCCGTCGCAGCCGGGCTTCTATGTCGAGATCGGGCAGGCCCTGGCGAAGGCGCTTGGCCAGCCGATCGCGTATGACTGGTACAAATCCTATTTCGGCAAGCGCACCGTGCGCGTCACGCTGCTCGGCAAGCAATGCGACGCCATGATCGGCCTGCCGCGCTCCGAGGATTTCATGGGGCCGGCCGTGATCTTCTCCAACGCTTTCGTGAAGGAAGGCTACGTCCTGGTGGCGGCGAAGGGCCAGGCGATCGGCGGCTTCGACGGCCTCAAGGGCAAGCGCGTCGCCGTGCAGTTCGCCAGCACGCCGCAAAACCTGCTCGCGAGTCGCGACGACATCCAGAAAGTCACCGTGCTCTCGCCCGAGGAAGGCATGCAGGCGCTCGATCAGGGCAAGGCCGACGTCGCTTTCATCTGGGGACCCGTCGCCGGCTGGCTGAACAAGACCACCTACAGCGATCGCTATCAGATCGAGCTCACCGAAGGCGAAGGCCTGTCGTGGGATGCGGCCATCGGCTTCGCGAAGACGTCGACGGAGCTGCGCGATCGCGTCGATGCCATCTTGCCGCAGCTTCAAAAGACGATCGCCGATCTCGCAGTGAAATACGGCTTGCCGACCGGACAACCCGTTCGCTTCGGCGCGGTCCAGGCGGCGCCCGAGGGAGCAACGACGGGAACGGGAACCGGAGCCCAAACCGGCGCCAACGTGACTGAGGTCGCCAATGTGGTGGCGACCGAGACCAAGGGCGACGCCGCCGCGCCAAGCGCCGAGGCCGTCGGCGCGGGCAAGGAGATCTTCAACGGGACCTGCGCGCATTGTCACGGCCCCGACGCGATCCAGAGCGAACGGAAGATCGACCTGCGGCTGCTGCGTCACCGCTACGGCGACGAGATGCGCGAGAAATTCTGGACCACCGTGCATGAAGGCCGGCCTGCCAAGGGCATGCCGGCCTGGAAGGAGGTCTTCACCGACGACCAGTTCGACAGCATCTATTCCTTCCTGCTGACGGTCCAGTCCGAATCGAACGACTGAACGATCTTGACCGGACGCCATCGGGAGGATGTGGTAGCGTCCATCCGGCATCATCCCGGCGCCGGACGGGCGCCGCATGGATGCGCCGCTTCCGCTCGTGCGGTGAAGGTTCGTGCGGTGGACTTTTGGGAAGGCGCCATGACCAGCTTCCTGATCATCGACGATCATCCGCTGTTTCGCGAGGCGCTCGGCAATGCGGTGCGGCTGGCACTACCGGAGGCACGGATCTTCGAGGCGATGTCGATCGAAGACGCCCTGCATATCCTGTCTGCCGAACAGGGCATCGACCTCGCGCTGCTCGATCTGTCGCTGCCGGATGCGACCGGCTTCTCCGGCTTTCTCCGTTTGCGCGAGACCTATCCGCGCCTGCCTGTCGCCATCGTGTCGAGCGAGGAGGATCAGCACGTGGTCCGCGAGGCGCTGGCGCTGGGTGCCGCCGGCTATCTGCCGAAGTCGACGTCCAAGCGCGAGCTCGCGCAATCGATCGAGGGCGTGCTGAGCGGATCGGTGTCGGTGCCGAAGGATTTTGTCGCCACGCCGCAGCGGCGCCGGGCCGATACCAGCAAGGCGCTCGCGGTCAAGCTGCGCGAGCTGACGCCGCAGCAGCTTCGCGTGCTCGACCTCTTGCGCCGCGGCTATCCGAACCGGCAGATCGCCCAGGAGCTTCAGCTCGCGGAGTCCACCGTGAAGGCGCACATCACCGAGATCCTGCGCAAGCTCGGCCTGTTCAGCCGCAACAAGGCGATCATCGAGATCGGCAAGATGGACCTGCCCGATCCGCGGAGCCGGCCCTATGCGCGGGCCGATCGCGGCAGGCCGCAATGACGCGCGCGCTCGTTCTTGACCTGGATCAATCCGGTTTGAGCCGGCTGAGTCATTCTCGACGCGACACTGAACCCGGCAACACTTTGGGAATGGCTCAGGCGTGATGCGATTTCTGATTGTCGAAGATCATCCGCTGTTTCGCGAGGCGCTCGAAGGCGCGCTGCAGATGGTGGCGCCCGAGGCCGACATGCTTCAGGCGACGTCCATCGACGGCGCGCTCGAGCTGTTGGCGGCGGCCACTGAGCTCGACCTCATCCTCCTTGATCTGTCGATGCCGGGCACGACGGGCCTTTCGGGCATCATCCGGATCCGCAAGGCGTTTCCCAAGATTCCCGTCGTCATCGTATCGGGGCATCAGGATCCGCAGATCATTTCCGGTGCACTGTCACTCGGCGTCGCCGGCTACATTCTCAAATCCTCGTCCAAGCAGGATCTTGCGCAGTCGATCGGTGACGTCCTGCGCGGCGCGGTCTGTGTCCCCGGCGCCTATCGTTCGACCCGTCCGCAACGCGCCGCCGGCCCCGCGCAGGATCTCATCAAGCGCCTGCACGATCTGACGCCGCAGCAATTGCGCGTGCTCGAAATGCTCAAGCGCGGGCTGCAGAACAAGCAGATCGCCTATGAGCTGAAGATCTCGGAGACCACTGTGAAGGTCCACGTCTCCGACATCCTGCGCAAGCTCAACGTGCTGAGCCGCACCAAGGCGATCGTCGAAATGTCCCGGATCGATTTCGCGACGCTGGCGAGCGAAGGGTGGAGGGCGAAGCACGATCGCGCACAGGCGGATCAGCAGGGCTGACGCCCGATCCTCTTCCTCTCCCGGCCTCTTTGAGAGCGCTCCTGCGTGCAATTGACGAGTTTCGCTCCGCCATCTCCGATGATGGTGGTTTGTCGCCGGTTCTCCCGATATATCAATGGCTTCCCCGCATGCGTAAGGCATTATGACCTAAAACTGTCAACTCCTTTGCATGGGGTTGTTTTCGGTATTTTGTTAGCCCTCGCCGCAAGCGAATGGTTTTAGGTTGAATCGATTGCCCCGCGGGCTCGGTAACCTCTCCCGCTTGCGGGGGAGGTCGGCGCGAAGCGCCGGGTGGGGGGCTCTCTCCACATTGAGAGCCTCGATTGCGGAAGCACCCTCTCCCCAACCTCTCCCGCAAGCGGGAGAGGGAGCGCACCTCCTTCGTGGAGCGGCAATCGCATCACCCTTCTAGCTCAGCAGGAACGACAGCAGCGCGCGCATCTCGGCGGGCTTGATCGGCTTCTTCAACACTTCGAGGCCGTGGAGGCTGGCTTCCTTCGCGGCTTTTTCCGAGTAGTCGGCCGTGATGATCATGGCAGGCACGTCCAGCTTCAAATGCTGGCGGATGTCGGCGACGGCCGACAGGCCGCTCTCGCCGTGATCGAGATGGAGATCGGCGATCACGGCGTCGGGGGCGCCGCCGAGTTCGCTGAGGCGCAGCAATGCATCCGCAGCCGATGGCGTGGTCGCGACGTCGCAGCCCCAGCCCTCCAGCAGGGCGGCCATGGCCTCGGAGCCGTTCGGATCGTTCTCGATCAGGAGGATCTTGGCGCCTTCGAGCCCGCCATAGTGCCGCTCGGTCAGCTTGACCTCGTGCACCTCGTCGCTGACCTCGGCGAGGTCGGCCGGCTCCAGTTCGAGGGCAAAGGTCGATCCCCTGCCGACCTGCGATGACAGGTGCACCTCATGTCCGAGCACGGTCGCGAAACGGCGGACGATGGAGAGGCCGAGCCCGAAACCGGCCTGGTCGATGGCGCTCGCCTCGCCGCGCTGGAATTCGCGGAAGATCGCTTCCTGCTGCGCTTGCGCAATTCCCGGCCCGGTGTCGGAGACCTGGACGCAGATGCGGTCGCCCCTCGGCCGGCATCCCATGACGACGCCGCCGCTGCGGGTGTAGCGAATGGCGTTGGCAAGCAGGTTTTGCAGGATCCGCCGCAGCATCATCGCATCCGACGTCACCGCAAGCTGCGAGGTGCGGATGCGCAAGGACAGACCTTGCCGTGCGGCGATCGGCTCGAACTCGTTGCGGAGTTGCTCGAACAAGGGGGCCAGCGCAATCGGGCGCACGTCGGGCCTGAGGGCACCCGCGTCAAGCTTCGCGATCTCCAGCAGCGAGCGCAGCAGGTCCTCCAGCGTCACCAGCGAGCGGTCGACCTGATCGATGAGCAGGCCCGCCTGCTGCGATTCCATCATCTCGGTCAGTGCCGACAGCGTCAGGCGCGCCGCGTTGAGCGGCTGCAACAGGTCGTGGGTGACCGAGATCAGCACCGAGGATTTCAGCGAGCTCGCGGCCTCGGCCTGCTGCTTGGCGCGGTAGAGGCCTTCATTGGCGCGCTCGACCGAGTGCAGCGCCTCGCGCAACTGATGCGTCCGGTCGCGAACCTGGCGGTCGAGCGCAATCGCCGTCTCGAACAGCGAGAAGGCGTTGAGCTGCTGATCCATGGAGCGCTCGACGCGGGACATCAGCGCCGCATTGATCTTCCGCAGCTTCGCGGCCTCCCGCCGAAGCTCGTCGACCGTATCCGGGGCCTGCCACATGTCCGTCATGCCGGGCGCCTGCCGATCGCGACGCCGGTGAACGTCTGGTTCACATGCATCGAGCCGAACTGCTCGCCATAGGTGTGAAAGCCGACGACGCGGTTCTGCCGGTACAGCTCGGACATGTCGCGGGCGAGCTGGTGCTGCTCGGCGTCGAGCCGACGTAACAGGCATTCGAAACCGATATAGAGCGACACGTCTCCGATCTGGTCGCGGATTTCCGCGAAGGTCTCGCGCGTCGTGCCGACCAGGCTTCGCGACGTCGCGGCCGTCAGCACCATGCCCTCGTCGATGGCGCAGAAGAAATGCAGGGAGCCGTCCGGTTCGACGCGCTGAATCGACCGCGCGTAATAGGAGCCGCCGACGCGCACCAGCACCGGATGGGACGCAAAGGAGAACGGGTCGAGCTTGGCGTCCATGATCCCGACCATGCGCGAATATTCCTTCGCCGCAGGCTCCGCGTTCAGCTCCCTCACCGTTCGATTTTCGATGTCGGCCTCGGTGACCACCATCTTCTGCGGCCGCGGCTCGAAATTGTCGCACTTGAAGACCCGGAACGGCAGCGACGTGTTCAGGAGGATCAGGAGAGCGGCGTTGGTGTGTGCCTTGCCGTCGAAGAACACCCAGGTCCTCTCGAAGCGTAACCCGTCGCCCGCCGATCCCCCGACGACCGGAATGTCGTCGAGCGACGCATAGAGGGCGGACATCACCGCTTCCTCGCGGCGGCACAGGCCGTCGATCAGCACCAGGCCGAACGGATTTCCGCGGTCGACCTGCGGGGTGACCCGCAGCAGCTCGTGCTGGAGCTCGCCGCCGATCCTGCGGCCGTCCTCGACGCGGAAGCTGTCGAGATTGAGAATCGGCCGGATCACGGCCGAGAAGTCGGCGCGGCTGAACGCCAGCGCCACGACGCTGTTCTCGTCCCAGCCATCCGGAGCGAGCTCGCCGGCAGTGGTGCAACCGCAGACCTGGGTCTCGTCGAAGTGTCGGGTGATCTCGGCGATGAAGTGATGGGGATCGTAGCGGGGCGAGAGGAAGACCAGGATCAGCGCCAGCTCGTCGGATGGAAGCTGGGCCGCGAGCTCGGCCACGGCTTCATCGACGCTCGCAGCCTTCGACTTGGCAACGGCAACGCCAGATGTACCGCCAAACCGAAAATCGGTTTGCCCCACTCCGTTTCTCCCCTCGAGGATCGGCTCGGTCTGACGCCAGGAGCCTGATATGTGCCGACAAGTGCTCCAAGAGTAAGGCGTTTTCCGGTTAGCCGCAACACGGCGCCCCGAAGGCCTTGGATACGAACTTTCTTCGCACGGAAATGCAGGCCGGACGAATTTACCGCCCCTTGACGTTTCTGCCCTAGTTTTCCGCACCGGTGCGGGAGGGCTGCTTCCGGGCCGCATGATCGTTGCAAGAACATAGGGTGGGGGGTCGGAATGACCGGGCGTAACGCGTCGACGTCGAAGCGCACATTTTTTCCGGCCCTCAGGTTCCGCGCCAAGATCATCCTCGGCTTTGCCGCCGTGCTGGTCATCTCGGCCGTCAGCATGGCCTTCGCCTATTTCGGCTTCGAGCGGGTGTCGGCCGGCGTCGGCTCCTACCGCGCCAGCGTCTTCGAGGCTGACCTCGCCCGCAACATCGATCGCGAGCTGCTCGCCTATCGCTCGGCCGCGCGCTACTTCGTCGTCACCGGCAAGGAGGATGACGCCAAGGTGGCGCTGGAGGCCGAGGCCGGCCTGAAGAACGCCATCGACCAGGCCATCAGGGGCGCCAAGCGGCCGGCGCGGGTGGAAAGCCTCACCAAGCTGGCCAAGGAGTTTTCGAACTTCTCGGCGACCTTTGCCAAGATCCTGCAAGCCAAGCGCGACAGCGCGCTCCTGGTACAGAACCAGCTTCAGCGCAATGCCAATCTCCTGAAGTACAAGCTGGACGACATCGGCAACAACGCTTCCGATGCCGAGGCGCAGGCCATCGAGTTCGGCACCAAGCAGGTCAATGCCCAGTTCCAGACCGCGAGCGCGGCGGCGACCAATTTCGTCCTCAACTCCGACCGGGCGCTCGCCGCAAGCGCGCTGGCGCGGCTGAAATTCGTCGATAATTCCCTGGGCGCGGTCTATTCGATGGATGACAAGATCGTCGCCGGTCTGAAGGACGCCAAGGGTCTGCTCGCGGCCTACCGCGAAGCGCTGGAGAAGCTCGTCGCCAATGCCAAGATGATCGACGACCTCGTCACCGAGATGGGCGGCTCGGCGGGCGCCATCATGCAGGGCGCGACCGCGATGAAGGCCGATCTGGTGTCCGAGCAGCAGCGGCTGGAAACGGAATCCGAGGCCAGCATCGACCAGACGGAGCATCTGATCGTGATGCTGGCTGCCGGCGGCACGCTGCTCGGCGCCATCTTCGCCTTCCTGCTCGGCACCGGCATCTCGCGGCCGATGATCGCGATGTGCAAGGCGATGCGGGAGCTTGCCTCGGGCAATTTCGAGGTCGTGCTGCCGGGGCTCGGCCGCAAGGACGAGATCGGCGAGATGGCCGGTGCGGTCGAAGAGTTCAAGATGCAGGCCGTTGCGAAGGCCGAGCGTGATGCAGCGGCCAGCGAAGCCCAGAACAAGGAGACGGCCTCAGCGCGCCGCGCCGAGCTGATCCGCTTTGCCGATGATTTCGAGACCGCGGTCGGCGCCATCGTCTCGAACGTGTCGGCGTCCGCCGTGCAGCTCGAGTCGGCCGCGTCGACGCTGACCCGGACCGCCGAGACGACGCAGACCCTGTCGAGCCAGGTCGCCGGCGTCTCCGAGCAGGCCTCCTCCAACATGCAGTCGGTCGCCACCGCGACCGAAGAGCTCTCGGCCTCGGTCGAGGAGATCGGCCGCCAGGTGCGCGATTCCAGCCGCATTGCGGAAGCTGCCGTCGTGCAGGCCAGGGAGACCGACGGCCGCATTGGAAAACTCTCCCATGCCGCCCAGCAGATCGGCGAGGTCGTGAAGCTGATCACGGCGATTGCCGAGCAGACCAACCTGCTGGCCTTGAACGCCACGATCGAGGCGGCGCGTGCCGGCGACGCCGGCCGTGGCTTTGCGGTGGTTGCGAGCGAAGTGAAGTCGCTGGCGAGCCAGACCGCGAAGGCGACCGATGAGATTTCCTCGCATATTGCGGGCATGCAGGGCGCGACCGCGGAGTCGGTTGCCGCGATCAAGGAGATCGGCGCCACCATCGGCCAGATCTCGACCATTGCGACGTCGATTGCCAGCGCCGTGGAAGAGCAGGGCGCCGCCACGCAGGAGATCGCCCGCAGCGTGCAGAACGTCGCGCAGGGCACGCAAACGGCGGCCACCGACATCGGCCAGGTCAACCGCGGCGCCGCCGAAACCGGCTCGGCCTCGGAAGAGGTGCTCAACTCGGCCAAGACGCTCTCCAGCGAAAGCACGCGCCTGCGCGCCGAGCTCGACCGCTTCATGGCAAATATCAGGGCGGCGTAAGGGGCTCGCTGCCGCCCGCCCACAGCCGTCGTCCCCGCGAAGGCGGCGACCCATACCCCCAGGGAGTAGTTGCGGCGCGAGCTGGCAACCACGAGGCTTCGCCAAACCGCGTCCTGTGGCTATCGCGACGAGCGCAAGCGCTCGCGCGGGGATCCCGGATCTACGCTCCGCTTCGCCACGCTTGTCCGGGACGAAGAGCTGAGTGTATGGGGCTGCCTGACTTTATTCGCGCAGTGCGCTTACTCCCTGCCGAACGCCCGCTTCAACTCCACCTTCGCACGCTCGAGCCGCGTTCGTTGCGTCTTCGGCAGGGTCTTGCCGGCGCGGTTGATGTAGAAGGTCAGCATCGATAGCGCCGATCGATAGGCGCCGGACTTGCGGCGGCTGGAGTGCTCGGCCGAGCGCTTCAGGGACGCTGCGATCTTCCTTGGGCTCGTCTGCTTGAACACGCCGTGCTTGAGATCGAGCGCGTCGCTTTCCTTCGTCACCCGCTGCGACCAGCGCTTGGGCGCAGCACGTTTCGATGTTGTCTTCGATCTATTGCGCGAGGTGGGATGGCGCCGCGCGCGGCTTGATGTCCGATGCCCTGCCTTGCGCTTTGCGGTTTTGCGCGAATGTGTCGACTTTCTGACTTGAGCCATGCGTTAACTCCTTGCAGCTCCTCTGAAAACCGGTGTACTGCGAGGTGGTTCCTGATGGAACCTGACTTCGCCGCAAACGTTGTCGATGGTCGCGGATTTGAATCAGGCCGCACCTCCAGCAATAGCGCGATGGACTTGCAGCAAACCCCAGCGCTGAAGTTTGATTCTGCGGTCTCGGCAGCAGCGCATGATCGCGTCGTCGAGACCAGCATCCCCTCGCGCCTCGACGCGCTGCCCTGGAGCGGCTTTCACACCCGCGTCGTGCTGGCACTCGGTATCACCTGGATTCTCGACGGGCTGGAGGTGACGCTGGCCGGCGCGCTCTCCGGCGCCTTGAAGCAAAGCCCGATGCTGCACTTCTCCAATCTCGATCTCGGCATCGCCAACTCCGCCTATCTTGCCGGCGCGGTGCTGGGCGCGCTCGGCTTCGGCTGGTTGACCGATCGCATCGGGCGCAAGAAGCTGTTCTTCATCACACTGGCCGTTTATCTGTCCGCGACCGCCGCGACCGCATTGTCGTGGAATATCGCGAGCTACGCGCTGTTTCGTTTCCTCACCGGCGCCGGCATCGGTGGCGAATACACCGCGATCAACTCGACCATCCAGGAACTGGTGCCGGCGCGGTACCGCGGCTGGACCGATCTCATCATCAACGGCAGTTTCTGGATCGGCGCCGCCATGGGTGCGGTGAGCGCCATCGTCCTGCTCGATCCCGCCGTGATCGGTCCCGATCTCGGCTGGCGCCTCGCTTATCTGATCGGTGCGACGATCGGCCTGGTCGTGCTGTTCATGCGGATGTGGATTCCGGAGAGCCCGCGCTGGCTGATGATCCATGGCCGCCCCGATGAGGCCCACGCGATCGTCGACGACGTCGAGCGGTCGGTGATCGGCCGTCAGCAGGGCGAGACCGCCTTCGCGAAGATCCGCCTCAAAATGCGTGACCACACGCCGCTTGGCGAGGTCGCGCATACGCTGTTCTCGGTCTATCGCCAGCGCGCGCTGGTGGGGTTGGTGCTGATGAGCGCACAGGCCTTCTTCTACAACGCGATCTTCTTCACCTTCGCGCTGGTGCTGACCGATTTCTACGGCATCAGCGCCGATGGCGTCGGCTGGTACATTCTGCCGTTCGCTGCCGGCAATTTTCTGGGCCCGCTATTGCTCGGCCGCCTCTTCGATACGCTCGGCCGCCGTACCATGATCGTGCTGACCTATGGCGTATCAGGCCTGTTGCTTGCATTCTCTGGCTATCTCTTCTCGATCGGCGCGCTGAGCGCGCAGGGACAGACGATCGCCTGGATGGTGATATTCTTCTTTGCTTCGCCTGCCGCGAGCGCCGCCTATCTCACCGTCAGCGAGAACTTTCCGCTGGAGGTGCGCGCGCTCGCGATCGCGGTGTTCTATGCGATCGGCACCGGCATTGGCGGGGTCGTGGGTCCCGCGCTGTTCGGCGCGCTGATCGACACCGGCTCCCGCACCAGCGTGTTCGCGGGTTATCTTTTGGGATCGGTGCTGATGATCGGGGCCGCAATCGTGGCGTGGCGCTATGCGGTTGCCGCAGAACGCAAATCGCTCGAACAGATCGCGCGGCCGCTTGCCTTTATGGAGTAGGCTATGAACTCGGAAGTGATGGACATACGAACCATGGAAGACGACGAGACGCCGGAGACGGTGCCGGTGCCGCAGGCCTTGGTGCCGCATCTCAGCGAGACGGCGATTCTGCTCGACATCGACGGCACGCTGCTCGAACTGATGCCGACGCCGCGCGAGGTCTGGGTGCCGCCCGGCCTTTCGAAGACGCTCAATCGCCTGGTGGAGCGGACCTCCGGCGCGCTCGCGCTCGTCAGCGGACGCTCGCTCAACGACATCGACCTGATCTTCGCGCCGGATCAGTTTCCCGCCGTCGGAGGCCATGGCGCGGAGATGCGCCTCGAAACCGATGCCGAGGCGGTGGCAAGCCATGCCCCGCCGATGGACAAGGAGCTGAAGCGGCGCCTCGCCGCGATCGCAAAGCTTTCGCCCGGCATTCTGCTCGAGGACAAGGGTTACTCGCTCGCACTGCATTATCGTCTCGCCCCACATGCGGAGAAGGCGATCTATGCGGCCGTGTCGCTGATCCGGGCCGATCTGCCGAACGCGCCGATCGAAGTGCTGCCGGGCAAGTGCGTCTGCGAGATCAAGCATTCCGGCTTCACCAAGGCGAGCGGCGTGCGCGAGTTGATGACGCATGAGCCGTTCAGGGGGCGTCGTCCGCTGTTCATCGGCGACGATGTCACCGATGAAACCGTGTTCGCGATCATGCCCGACATGAACGGACTCGCATTCTCGGTGGGACGTCGCGCGCGTGGCGTGAATGGCCATTTCGACTCACCCAGTGATGTGCGCGAGTTCCTCGCCCATCTGCTCGACGGCGATACAAGGTAAAAGCAAGGCAGCGCCACGCCGGAGCCATAAAGACCTCGGAACCGCGTGACGCGTGGGCGTCTCTTGCCGCGCAACCGGGAACGCAGAAACTGTCTTTGCGTCGAATTTTTCATTTAGGAGGACAAAAGACGGTTCCGGCAC
This sequence comes from Bradyrhizobium sp. CB82, assembly GCF_029714405.1. Taxonomy (NCBI): domain Bacteria; kingdom Pseudomonadati; phylum Pseudomonadota; class Alphaproteobacteria; order Hyphomicrobiales; family Nitrobacteraceae; genus Bradyrhizobium; species Bradyrhizobium sp. CB82. The sequence goes on from NZ_CP121650.1 coordinate 533,422, forward strand.
ACGCGCCTGATTTTGGTTTCAATTGGTTGAAACCATGTTCCGGAACCATATTGATGAACGCCAGTTAAACGAGGCGGAATAAACAGGAGGGGACGACCCTGTGAATCTCGTCGTCGTGTCAAACCGCGTCGCGCGCGGCAAACCAAACGAAGCCATGACGGGCGGCCTTGCGGCGGCCCTGCTGCCCGTAGTGGAACATTCGGGAGCGATCTGGGTAGGTTCCTCGGGCAGGGTGCGCGATGGTCATCAGAAGGAGCCGTTTGCCGAGATCGAGGCGCTCGGCACCGGCGCGCTGGCGACGCTGGACCTGCCGGCAGCGCACTACGGCGGCTATTACGAGGGTTTCGCCAATTCGGCACTGTGGCCGGCGCTGCATTCGCGCAGCGATCTCATTCGCGTCTCGCAGGGCGATTATCTCAGCTATCGCGAGGTCAACGCCTTCATGGCGCGCGCGCTGCTCCGCTTCCGCAAAGAGCGCACCGCCTTCTGGGTGCAGGATTATCATTTCCTCGCGCTCGGCGCTGAGCTGCGCGATCTCGGCGTCGAGGACCCGATCGGCTTTTTCCTGCACACGCCCTGGCCGGTCCCGGCCGTGATCCAGGGCGTGCCCCATCATCGCGAACTGATCGAGGCGATGCTCGGCTATGACCTCATCGGCTTCCAGACCGAGGAAGATTGCCGGAATTTCCTCGGCTATGTCGGTCACGAACTCGGACTGACGGTCGACGACGGCATCGTCACCTCCAAGCATGGCCGCACGCGGTGCCAGGTGTTTCCGATCGGCATCGATGCGGAAAAATTCGCACAGTATGCCGCGAAGTCAGTCTCGCATCCCGACGTGTCGCGGCTGCGCCGCAGTCTCAACGGCGAAAAGCTCGCGATCGGCGTCGACCGGCTCGACTATTCCAAGGGCCTCGTCAATCGCATCAGCGCTTTCGATCGCCTGTGGACCGAGCAGCCGCAGTTTTCGCGCAGCATCTCGCTCCTTCAGATCGCAAACCCCTCGCGCGGCGGCATCGAGGCTTATGGCAACCTCCAGAACGAGGTCGCGCGGCTCGTCACCGACGTCAACGGCCGCCATGGCGAGGTCGACTGGACGCCGATCCGATATCTCAACAAGGGTTTTAGCCAGGCGGTGCTTGCCGGCCTCTATCGCACCGCGCAGGTCGGCGTAGTGACGCCGCTCCATGACGGCATGAACTTGGTTGCCAAGGAATATGTCGCTGCGCAAAACCCGGCCGATCCCGGCGTGCTCGTGCTGTCGAAATTCGCGGGTGCGGCAAACGAGCTCGACACCGCGCTGTTGGTCAATCCGCACGATATCGATGGCATGGCGCGCGCGATCTCGATCGCCGCATCGATGCCGCTCACCGAGCGCAAGATGCGCTGGGAGGCGATGATGAAGAAGCTGCGCGGGCACACCATCCAGCAATGGTCCGCCGACTTCGTCGCGCAGCTGGAGAGGAGCCGCACCGAGAAGTCCACCGTCGCACCACTGACCGCACAATCCCCACAGGCGCTGCGCTGGCTGAAGTCGGCGATCTCGGGCGTGAGGCTGATGTAGCTGTCTAGCTGTCCTGCTCACCTCTCCCCGCAGGCGGGGCGAGGTGAAGAGGGAGCGCATCACGCATCAGTAACAATACGACACACCGTCGAGCACTGCGCAGCGCCGTTTGTTTGGCGCGTTCGGATCGTCCATCGGTACCATGCCGTTGCCCTGGCCGACGAACACGCCTTGTCCGACATGCACGGATGATTTGTTGCCGATGATCACGCTCGGATGTGGCGATGCGCTTGAGCGCGTGCCGTCCGGCCAGATGATGGCGTCGCCCGCCAGTACCCCGCGCCGGCCGTCATCGCAGGTCACCTCGGCGCCCTGGCGCGTGCACATCTGCGCGGCCGCCGGGCCCGAAATCACCGAGACGACCGATACAAGGCCCAAAACTGCGATGGCTCGAAAGCAGGTCATGGTATCCCCTCTCATCTGTCGAAAGCGCAGCTTGGGAATCGTCGCGCCAGAGCCGCCCCCGGTTCACCCCGGGAGGTATCGTCCAAGCTTCGAAGGCCCATATATTTCTCATTGAAATACAAAGACTTAAGGAAATTTCGGCCGATCGGTCTGCAGTCCCTTGCAAAATCAGCCGCGCCCCTTCAAGAGAGGGCGCTCCGGAGAGATGGCCGAGTGGCTTAAGGCGCACGCTTGGAAAGCGTGTGTGCGGGAAACCGTACCGTGGGTTCGAATCCCACTCTCTCCGCCATCTGTCGGCGCAAGCGACTGAAACTCCGCATTTACCTATAAAATAAGGCTTTCCGAAAAGTCCGGTGGTACACAGGAGTGGTCACCGTGGGCTTCCGCGTGATTCAGCCTTGGGTCAATCCGCGATCCGAATTCTACTGGTTCAGGCGCCGCGTTCCGAAGGCCTACCGCCATTTCGACGAGCTGATTGCCGACATCGGCGCGAAGAACCAGAAGCGCGGCGGGCTCAACGGCCGCTTCCTGCCGCCGGACGCCGACGCCTATGCGAAATTCCCGGCGTCAGCGCCGGATTATCGCGTGGCGTGAGACGCGTCGGACTTCGGTAACACGGCCTCGAGGTCTGAATAGATCACGTCGGCCGTGCGCTGATAGTGCTGCTGGAGCAGTGCGACAGCGTCATCCGTCTTGCGATCGAGCACCGCCTGAAGGATCTGCGCATGCTCGGTCCCGATCTTGCGGACCGGATAGGCCTTGGCGATCGACATCATGCGATAGCGATAGAGCCGGTCGGCGAGCTGCTCGCAGAAGCCGAGCAGCGGGCGCGAGCCGCACAGCCCGATCAGCGTCGCGTGAAAGGCGCGGTGCGCCTTCTCCCAGTCGGGATTGTCCGTGAACTTGTCCGGATCGAGCGAACGCGGCGTGCGGTCGAGGCGGTGGTGCGTCACCAGCAGCGCCTCCTCCCAGTCCTGGGTGGCGTTCTGCATGGATTCGCGCAGGGCGAGACCTTCGACCCAGCAGCGCGTCTTCGTCAGCTCCTGGAGCTCGTCCTTGCTGACCGGCTTCACGTAGAAGCCGCGCTGCTCCATGCCAATGACGAACTCCTCCGTGGTGAGGCGATTGAGCGCCTCGCGCAGCGGGGTCTGCCCGACATTGTAATGCTCCATCAAGAAGCGCGACTGGAGCTTGCGGCCGGGCGCGAGCCGCGTGGTCAGGATGTCGGCCTTGAGGCGGGCATAGATGCTGGTCGCCAACGTCGCCGGCGCATCCGTCTTCGGGCTGGACAGGTCAGAACTCATAGCGTGCCGTTGATCATCTGCACTTTTTGTACATCACGCTGGATCAAAGGCATAATTTATAAATTTATGCTTTACTGGCCTGTTTGTATATATTACTTCTCTCCCAACAACAACCGGCTCGGTGGCGATCAGCGGCTGCTTCGGCGCGCGTCTCCGGGCCTTTCACGAGGAAGCCCGATGTCCGATTTTCCGGTGATCGCGTTGCGCAGCGTCGAGATCGCTACGCCGCATCTCGGCGCCTCGGCGGATTTCTATCGGAAAGTCTGGGGGCTCGATTTTGCCGCGGAAGCCGAAGGCACGATCTATCTGGCGGCAACCGGAGCGGACTTCCACGTCCTCGAATTGACGCAAGGCGACCGCGCCGCGCTGCGCAAGATCAGTTTTCGCGCGCGTTCGCGCGAAGACCTCGACCGCCTGTTCGCGCGTGCGTGCGAGGCCAGTTGCGAGATCATCTCCCCGCCCGGCCCGTCGCATGCGCCCTCGGGCGGCGAGCACTTCGTGATCCGCGAGCCGCAAGGCTGCCGCATTGAGTTCGTCCACGGCGACCGCACCAAGACCGCGCGCGTCCTGGCTGATCGTCCCGAACGGCTCGCCCATGTCAACATCAACAGCGCCGATATCGAGAAGCTCTCGAAATTCTACCAGCAGGTGCTCGGCTTTCGCCTGACCGACCGCTCGAAGCTGATGGCTTTCCTGTGCTGCAACAGCGATCACCACGCCGTCGTGCTTGCGGAGGCCCCGCTCAACGGGCTCAACCACATCGCCTTCCTGATGCCTGACCTGGAATCGGTGATGCGCGGCTCGGGCCGCATGGTCGACCATGGCTTCCCGATCGGCTGGGGCGTCGGCCGCCATGGCCCCGGAGACAACGTGTTCGCCTATTTCGTCGATCCCTCGGGGATCGTCATCGAATACACCGCCGAAGTCCTTCAGGTCGACGACCTCTATCGCGCCAAGGGACCCTCGGAATGGGTCTGGCCACCCGGGCGCACCGACCAATGGGGCATCGCGCCGCCGAAGAGCGAAGCCTGCAAGACCGCGCAGCTCTCCGTCTTGTTCGACACGGAGCGCCGCACATGACGACGTCCTCTGCTCATGCGCATTACGACGTACTCGTCGTTGGCTTCGGACCGACCGGCGCCGTCGCGGCCGGCCTGCTTGGGCGCCTCTGCCATCGCGTGCTCGTCGTCGACCGTCTCACCGGCATCTACGACAAGCCGCGCGCCATCGCGCTCGATCACGAGATCTTTCGTCACTTCGACAACATGGGATTGGCCGAGCCGATCGCGCCCCATGTCGAGCCCTTCACCGCCTCGGAGCATTTTGGCGCCGACGGCCAGCTGATCCGGCGCGTCCATATGGTCGCTGAACCCTATCCGCTCGGCTACACGCCGAGCATGGTGTTCAGCCAGCCGCCCGTCGAGGCGGTGCTGCGCCGTCACGCCTTGAGCTTTCCCAACGTCCGCGCCGAACTGGGCGTCGAGCTGGTCGACCTCGTGCAGCGATCCGACCGTGTCGAGGCAACGCTGCGGGACGCCGACGGGCAGTTACGGAAGGTGACGGCGCGCTACGTCGTCGGCTGCGACGGCGCCTCGAGCACGGTGCGCCAGATCGGACGCATCGCGCTCGAAGACCTGATCTTCGACGAGCCCTGGCTGGTGGTCGACGTGCGCGTCAATCAGGAGGCTCTCGCCAAGCTGCCGCCAAACTCGGCGCAGTTCTGCAATCCGGCGCGGCCTGTCAGCTTCCTGATCGGCCCCGGCAATCATCGGCGCTGGGAAATCATGTTGCTGCCGGGCGAGGATGCCAGGCAGATGGAGCGGCCGGAGAATGTCTGGTCGCTGCTATCACCCTGGCTGACACCGGAAGACGGCGAACTGTGGCGGGCGGCCTCCTATCGCTTCCACGCGCTGGTCGCCGCCAACTGGCGCGAGGGGCGCATCGTCATCGCCGGCGATGCCGCGCATCAGCAGCCCCCCTTCATCGGCCAGGGCATGTGCCAGGGCCTGCGCGATGCGACGAACCTCGTCTGGAAGCTCGACCGCGTGCTCAAAGGCACTTCGCAGGAGACGTTGCTCGACAGCTACACGGCCGAGCGCAAGCAGCACGTGATCGAGCTGACTGGCAAGATCAAGGCGATCGGCCAGTCGATCTGCGAGCGAGATGCGGCGGCCGCGCGGCGCCGCGACGCGCAGATCCTCGATCAAGGCGGCGGCAAGCCGCTGGAGATCACGCGGCAGGAGATCATCCCGCCGCTGCGCACGGGCTTCCTGGCGGAGCACGTCGGAGCCGCGCGGGGCACCCTGTTTCCACAACCGATGGTCCTGCACGGCGGTGCACCTTGCCTGCTCGACAAGATCACCGGGCCGGGCTTCCGCGTCGTCATCGACGGCCGCCGCAGCGATGTGCCCTCTCTGATGGCGCTCTGCGCCGCGCATCCCGAACTGGCTGCAACGGCCATCGCACCTTCCGGCACCGGCGCCTCCGGCGTGCTCGAAGAGACCGACGGCGTGCTGGCCGGCTGGTTCGACCGGTACGCCGCCGCCGCCGCACTCGTGCGGCCGGATCATTACGTGTTCGGGACGGCGCAGGATGCCGCAGAACTCGACGATCTCTTGCGCGACGTCAGCGCGCGCCTGCACGGCCAACCCGATCCCAATGTCAGAATGGAGAAGACAGCATGAAGCTCGCAACCGTTGCCATCGATGGCCGCACGACGTGGGGCCTCGTCGAGGACGACAATTTCCTCGATGTCGGCGCCGCGCTCGTCTCTCGCTATGCCGATCTCAGAGCCGCCATCGCCGGCGCGCTGGCGGGCGTCGCGGATGCGAAGTCCAGGGCCGCCGTGACGCCGCTTGCGAAGCTCGCCTTCCTGCCCGTCATTCCGAACCCGGACAAGATCGTGTGCGTGGGCCTGAACTACGAGACGCACCGGAAGGAAACCGGGCGCACCGAGGTTGAGCATCCCACCATCTTCTCACGCTACGCCAACAGCCAGACCGGTCATCTGAAGCCGATCCTCCGGCCGCGCGTCTCGACCGACCTCGACTTCGAGGGCGAGCTCGCGGTCGTCATCGGCAAGGCCGGACGTTACATCTCGCGCAGCGAAGCGATGGGCCATGTCGCCGGTTATGCCTGCTACAATGATGGCAGCATCCGCGATTTCCAGCGCCACACCCATCAATTCACGCCGGGCAAGAATTTTCCCGATACCGGCGCGTTCGGACCGTGGATGATGACGCCGGACGAGCTCGGCGAGCTGGCCGAGCTCAAGCTCACCACCCGCCTTAACGGCGAGGTCGTGCAGGAAGCGCAGATCAAGCACATGATCTTCGATATCCCGCGGCAGATCGAATATTGCTCGACCTTCACCCGGCTCGAGCCGGGTGACGTCATCGTCAGCGGCACGCCCGGTGGGGTCGGCGCCCGGCGCAACCCGCCACTCTGGATGAAGCCCGGCGACATCGTAGAGGTCGAGGTCGAGCGGCTCGGCGTGCTGCGCAATCCGGTCGAGGACGAGGCGCGGTGAAAGGTCCATCGGACGGGAGCTGCTCCGAGCGGCGGCGGCGAAGCCCATCCGGCTTCGTCCGCCCGCGGGAAAGCTGCTGATTGAAGCCAGACAAAAAAGACCAGAGAGGGAAAACGTCATGAGCAACAGCGTAGATGTCATGGTCGGTACGAGCGAAGCCACGACGGCAGTGCCGATCACGGCCGCGTTCCGCAAGCTGGTCATCGCCTCCTCGCTCGGCTCGGTGATCGAGCACTACGACTTCTTCATCTACGCCTTCACCGCGCCCGTGGTGTTCGATCGCTTCTTTTTCCCCAAGATGGATTCGACCGCGAGCATGCTGGCCGTGTATGCGACGTTCGCGGTCGGTTTCGTCGCCCGGCCGCTCGGCGGCATGGTGTTCGGCCATTACGGCGACCAGCTCGGCCGCAAGGAGATGCTGACGATCACCTTCGTGCTGATGGGCGTCGCGAGCTTCCTGATCGGCTGCCTGCCGAGCTATGATTCGATCGGGCTTCTGGCACCGATCGCACTGGTCGCGCTACGCTTCGTGCAGGGCTTTGCCTTCGGCGGCGAATACATGAACGCGGTGTCGCTGACGCTGGAGAATGCGCCCTCGGCAAGGCGCGGTTTCTTCGCTTCCTTCGTCAACGCCTCGGGCCCGATCGGCGTGATCCTCGCTTCAGGCTTCATCGCGCTGCTCGGTCTCGTCTCGACCCCGCAGGATTTCGCGCAATGGGTCTGGCGCGTGCCCTTCGTGCTGAGCCTCGTGCTGGTGGTGCTCGGCACCTACATCCGGCTCCAGGTCGACGAATCGACCTTGTTCAAGGCGGTGCGGGCCTCGGCGGCGCGTCCCAGGGCCCCGCTGCTCGACGTGGTGCGCTCGTGGAAGAAGCCAGTCCTGTTCGGCTGCCTCGTCAACATGGCGCACAGCACGTTCCAGTACATGAGCACGGTCTTCGTGCTCGGCTATGCGTTCAAGACGCTCGGCATGGCGCAATCCAACGTCACCTTCGGCACCATGGTCGCCAACGTGCTGGAGATGTGCATGGTGCCGCTGATCGCAAGCTACTCGGACCGCTTCGGCCGCCGACCGTTCATCGGGCTCGGCATCCTGTTGGCCGCCGCCTGGTATCCAATCTACTTCCAGCTGGTCGCGAGCAAGGATCCGACGCTGCTGATCACTGGCCTCGTCGTCTCGATCGGGATCATCCACGCGCTGATGTTCGCGCCGGAAGCGGCCTTCACCGCGGAGCTGTTTCCGACCGAAGTCCGTGTCAGCGGCTCCTCGCTCGGCAAGCAGCTCGGCATCATCCTGGGCGGCGGCATAGCGCCCCTGGTCGGCACCGCCCTGATTGGATCGAGCGGCAGCTTCACCCCGGTGATCCTCTATTTCGAGGCGATAGCGGCCTGCGCCTTCATCGGCATCCTGCTCGCCCCGGAAAGCGCGAAACGAACCCTCTAGGCAAGCCCCGTCAGACCGCCGACCGGTCGTCGTGACGTCCGACTTGTCGAGCCTTCTCGCCGCCGGCCTCCCCCAAGCCGTCATCGATGCTTGGTCGAATGCGATACGATTCAGCTTGCGGCGGTCCACTTTCTCGTCGTCTCCGATATCGGGGCAGCCCGCGATGAGCTCATCAGACGGGGTGTCGAAGTCAGCGAGGTGTTTCACCGGGGGCCCAATGGCCGCGTCCCGGGCCCTTATCCGGAACGGCCGAGTTATGGAGCCCTCGCGAGCTTCCTCGATCCGGACGGCAATGGTCGGCTAGTCCAGCAAGTGACGGATCGGCTGCCGGGCGGGTGTCGAGGCTGACACCAGCTTTGCGTCGTCGCGGGAGCTCGCCGAAGCGCTGAGGCGTGCCGCGGCCGCGCATGGAGAGCACGAGAAGCGAACCGGGCAGCGCGACGCCAACTGGCCCGACTGGTACGCGGACTACATCGTTCGCGAGCAGACTAGCAAGAGCTCAGCTTGAGGCGACGCACGAGCGGCACTCAACCGGACCTTTCGGTCGAAATTCGATCAAGGCGTAGCCGGTGTCGACCGTCGGTCAGGAGGTGAGCGCCACCCAGGACGGCGGCCAGCGTTCCCAAACCCGTTCCGCCTGCGATCAGGAACATGATGAGCAGTTGATATTTTGCCGCATCGACCGGTTCGACGCCCGCGAGAATCTGGCCAGTCATCATCCCCGGCAAGGAAACGAGGCCGATCGCCGCCATGCTGTTGATGATTGGCATGAAACCGCTTCTCAACGCGTCCCGTGCGATTGGCAGCAGGGCTTGGTATCGGGTGCCACCGAGTGCGAGACAAGCTTCCACAGCGGCTCGTTCGCGCACTAGGCTGTTTGTCAGCACGTCCAAGCCCAGGCTGATCCCCGTCATCGTGTTGCCCAGGATCATGCCCAGCAACGGCAGGGCATAGCGCGGATGATACCAAGGATCCGGGCGGAGCTCCGTCAGAAGCGCAAACATGGTGACGATACCGGCGGCGATCAGCGTGCATCCGGCGCCCAAGCCGTAGCTCCAGATGCCTGGCAGGCGACGCTTCTGCCGCGCGACGATTTCCCGAGATGCGAAAAGAACCATGATGATGGCCGCAAGGGCGGTCCAGAGGGGCGAGACCGCGGCAAACAGGAACGTCAACACGTATCCGACGAGCACCAACTGAAACACCATCCGCACCGTCGCGATGGCCAGTTGCCTTTCCAGATTGAGGCGGAGAACAAGCGAGAGAGCGCCATCCATGACGACGAGGAGCGCGGGAAGGATCAGGTCGCCGTACGTCAGTTGGATGTAGCTCACGGCCGGCTTTCCTCGATGCCACCGCCGGAACTCATCACAAGAACCCTCGATCCGACACGGCGGGCCTGGGTGTCATCGTGCGTGCTCCAAACGACGCTCGTTCCAGTCGAGATGCGTTCGGAGATCAAGGATTCCACGGCGGCAGCGGATGTCGAGTCGAGTGCCGAGGTCGGCTCGTCCAGCAGAAGCACCCGCGATCGCAGCATGAGCGCCCGCACAAGTCCCAAACGCTGTTTCTCGCCGCTCGAAAGTCTTTGGATCGGCCAAGGTCCACAATCGGCCGGCAAACCCAATCGTGTGACCAGTGGCAAGGTATCATCCCAGCTGCTGAAGTGCTCTTGCACAGTGTCACACCACCAACCCGGCTCGGCAGCGAGGTAAGTCACTCGCTTTCGCCAAGCGGGGGCGGGCATCGCCTCCCGGAGTGTTCCGTCCAGCCTCACCGTCCCCTCGTTGGGATCCAGATCCGCGATGGAGCGAAGCAGAAGAGTCTTCCCGACGCCGGAGCGCCCTTGCAGGGCGACGCATTCCCCGTCCTGCAGGTCGAACGAAACCGAGATGTGCAAGCGCTTGAGCGCGCGGACTGTCAGCATGTGTCAAAGCTTGCGCCGCAACCGCTCGGCAACTTGCCTAGCGATCTCTGCCGGTGCCTCGTCCGGGTAAGGATGCACCGAGCTGACGTTGATCTCGCCGAGCACGTAGCTGTCCCTCCCGTCCGTCTGCACCGGACCAAGCATGAAGTCGGCGTCCCAGATCATGGGCAGGTCACCTCGCGCAATATCCAGTAACGAGGTTAGCTGCAGCGTCCATTCGTCTTCCATCAACCGACGGAGCCGCTGGAATCGCGGGTCTGCGCTGGACGTGTAGAGCCGGGGCCCGGCCTCGGCACGTGCGGCCGGCGAGTCGACTAGAGCTTTGACTTTGTGATGGCCGAAGCCGGCGCAGCGATCGCCAGCCATGTAGCAGCGCACGACGCCTTCGCTCAAGCGAGACTCGAATGGTTGATCGATCACGCTGCCGCTTTCGAAATACTCCGCGCAGCGTCGAAGGAAATCATCCAGCGTTAGTTCCTCTGACGCGTCCTTGGTCGCGTCCAGCACCCTTATCATGGGGGAAGTTGGCAACTTCTCGACCTTCCAGACGCCTTGGCCTCCGTTACCCCGGTTGCGCTTGATCACGCGGGGACCGGTGGCGAGCCGTGTCGGCAACTCGGCGCGCATGGCCTCCGCGCTTTGATATAACGCCGTGTCGCTTCCCCACCCCATCGAGCGGGTGCGGTAGAGTACCTCCTTGGTGCCCATCTTGAGGATGACATCGGGGTGCGCACTCACCCACACGCCCCGAGCGGCCACGTCGCGCAGCAGGGCGTCGAGACTGGCGCGATCTCGACCGTCTTGAATAGGATTAACCCAGACGAGTACGCCGTCCACCGCGAGCAACTGTTCGCGGACTTCCTCGGCAAAGCTTTCATCGTAGATTGCCGGGCGGGCCTTGATGCCGGCGGCGGAGAGCGCTTCGAAGACCTGGACGAAACGGCTGTTTTGCGCGGTCGCCTCTCGCCGCGCGACAGCGTTGCCCCGCGAGAGAATGGCCACGGAATTTAGGGAACGGGAGAAAAGTTCGGTGTTCATGCGCGAGCTCCACGTTGTGCGTGCTGCGCAGAGCTTGGACCGAAGTCTCACGGGGAGTCTGCTTGCCCCCTCGGGACCGCACTTTACGCGAACTTGTCTGGCCTTTTCAAGACGGTGTGAGGAGGTTAGCGCGCCTCAATGGGATGTCCGCACCGAACGCATTCGACGATCGATAGGAACGATTGAACTGTGTGCGGGCCGTCGCTGAAATACTTTGAGGGACATCGGAACTGTCGACCCTGTTGACGATTGGGCAAGGATGGGGAATTGCGATCTCCTCATGAGGCGACATGCCCAAGATGACATGCCCAAGATGACATGCCCAAGATGACATGCCCAAGATGACATGCCCAAGATGACATGCCCAAGATGACATGCCCAAGAATCGCGTCCTGAATCAGCAAGGACGCCGCATGTCTACTCACCTCGATTACATCCGAAAACCGACCATCGACGCAGCGTCCGCGCGAATGGCGCGCCGCAATGAGAACGTCCGCGCGGACGAGTGTGTAAGGTTGCATCGGCGGACATCGCCTGAGCGCGCCAGCACCAGCCTTCAATTCATCGACCTGCCTGGCAGTCGTCTCGAAGGCCTATGCGCAAGAGGTCTACTGGCAGAAGGTCGAGGAGATCCTCGGCAGAGCTTGCAAGGGCCAGGGTCGTCACCGCATTTTCGGTGACAGCTCGGAGGATCAGTGGTTGGGTTCAACCACGCGCGCCCTCGATCTGGACCAGCCTGGCATCGCCCTATTTCTCTCAGGACATCCTGGTCATGGCTGTGATAAGCTGCTTCCAGCGCGCCTTGGCCGGCCGATGCGGACGAAGATCAGCGTCCCTTCTCAGCGGCGTTGCTTGACGGCAGAGTCCAGCAATTTGGCCGTCTTTTTTTCGGTTCGGCGCTGATTGGGATAGCGGCTTCTGGCTTGGTGGAAGCATCTCGAGCAGAGACTTCTGCCCGGGATGCGGGCGCCGATGGGAAGAAGGCTATCCTGGCCGCGTTGCCCGCGGCGGGCCACTCGATGGGGTCAATCGTTGCTCTACAACTCTATCCAAGTACCCACTGAAATCATCCATAAATGGCAAGAGGTCGTGGATATGCTTGCCGAGATCATGCACGTTCCCTCCGCTTTGATCATGCGAGTAGAGCCGCCCAACATCAAAAGTTTTCGTATCCAGCGAGTCCCAAGGCAATCCCTACGAACCGGACGAACTCGCACCTCTCAACACGGGGCTTTATTGCGAAACCGTGATGAAGACGTGTCAACCACTGCTTGTCCCCGACGCCCTTCGGAATGAAGAGTGGAAATCAAACCCCGATATCAAGCTGGGGATGATTTCCTACCTCGGTGTACCGATCAGTTGGCCTGATGGCGAGGTGTTCGGAACGATTTGCGTTCTCGACAACAAAAGGAACGAGTACAGCAAGCCTTACCTCAGACTCCTGCTCCAGTTGCGCGACGCGCTACAGATTGATTTGCGAGGGTTAGCGACACAGCACAGACTGCTCGAAGAACGTGAGACGAAGATCCGGCGTCTGGTCGACGCCAACATCATCGGGATCTGCATCTGGGAGCTCGACGGTCGGCTCGTTGAGGCCAATGACACGTTCCTCCGTATGGTGGGATACGATCGCGAGGACCTTATCTCGGGTCGCGTGCGCTGGACGGACCTCACGCCGGGGGAATGGCGCGACCGCACCGCGCGCGCCCGGGAAGAATTAGAGATGACTGGCGTGGTGCAACCCTTCGAGAAGGAGTACCTTCGCAAGGATGGTAGCCGTGTGCCCGTGCTGATCGGCTCGGCGGCGTTCGACGAACAACGAGACCAAGGCGTCGCGTTCGTGCTCGATCTGACCGAGCGGAAGCGGGCGGAAGCCGAAGCCCGCGAAAGCGAGCGGCGTTACCGCGAAGCCCAGATGGAGCTCGCGCACGCCAATCGCGTTACGACAATGGGGCAACTGACGGCTTCGATTTCACATGAAATGAACCAGCCGATCGCGGCGGTCGTCGCCAACGCGGAGGCCGGGTTGAACTGGCTCGATGCTCAACCGCCGGATCTAGAGCAGGTCCGGCAGACGCTCGGTTGGATCATCAGCGACGGTACCCGGGCCGGCGAGATCATCGGTCGGATCCGGGCCCTTATCAAGAAGGCGCCTCCACGGAGGGAGGACATAGAGATCAACGAGGCAGTGCTTGAGGTCATAGCTCTGACCCGTGGCGAAATGGTGAAGAACGGCGTCTCGGTGCGGATGCAACTCGCGGAGGGCTTGCCGCTCATTCGAGCAGACCGGGTCCAACTGCAACAAGTGGTCCTCAACTTGATCATCAACGCCGTCGAAGCGATGAGCGGCGTTGGCGAGGGGTCGCGTGAGTTGCTGATCAGCACTGGCAGAAATGCCTTGAATGGTGTGCTCGTCTGCCTGCGGGATTCGGGTCCGGGACTGGATCCCGCGAATCTTGAGCACATCTTCGACGCATTCTACACGACCAAGTCCAGTGGCATGGGCATGGGACTGTCAATTTGCCGTTCGATCGTCGAAGCGCACGGGGGACGGATATGGGCTGGCGCAAATGAACCTCGGGGCGCGGTATTTCAATTTAGCCTGCCTCTGGAACGAAACGAGTCCGTTTTCGCTGAATACGCCGGCCAATGCCGGCGGCCGGAGAAAGCGGATACGGAGAGCGAAAACGAGGGCCCGTTCTCCGCGACGGCAGATGTCCTCGTCGCGCGCTGGCGCCACTAGACTCTGCGCGGTAAGTGGGATCGGACTGCTGAGGTCAGCTGGGGGTCAATCTCGACATTCTTGCAGTTGGCCAGCCACGTCCAATCTACGCCCAACTTCAGACATACCGCTTCACTGCGCGGCCTGAAGCGCGACATTGGCGGCGCGCATTTCGAGCTCTTCGCATATCCGGGGGCCCACGTCGGTCAGGCCGGCTGACGTTTCAACCCAGCAGCAAGGTTTGGCGCTGCCGTTTGATCGGTCGTACAATATTGGGAGGGATCGCGGGAAATGGTGCAAGAGAGGCCAGTCCGGGTCGAGCGTAGGTTATCGGCGATATTGGCCGCCGACGTGGCGGGCTATTCTCGGCTCATGCACAATGACGAAGAGGCCACACACGCCAAACTGACAGCGCTCCTCGCGCGAGGTATCGAGCCTGCGATTGCGGAACACGGCGGGCGCATCGTGAAGAACACAGGCGACGGTTTCCTGGCTGAGTTTCCTAGTGCGGTCGAAGCGGTCCGAGCAGCCATGCAGTTCCAAGCTCGCATCAACGAGCTTTCAATCGGCGATTCGGAAGAGAGGCGCATTCTCTTCCGTGTGGGGCTCAATATCGGCGACGTGATCGTCGAAGCCCATGACATCTTTGGGGACGGCGTAAACATCGCGGCGCGGCTCGAGAGCATTGCCGAACCCGGCGGCATTTGTATCTCTCAGACGGTCTTCAACCATGCGCGCGACAAGGTCGCCTTCGACGTCGAGGAAGCGGGTGAGCAAATTCTGAAAAATATCGCCCGACCTGTCCACGTTTACCGCATCATCATCGCTCCCGGTCGGGAGACTGCGACGCCCAAACCTGAAGGGCTGGCGCTCTCCTTGCCCGACAAGCCGTCTATTGCTGTGCTGCCGCTCACCAATATGAGCGGCGACCCCGAGCAGGAATATGTCTCAGACGGAATCGCCGAGGATGTGATCACGGCACTATCCCGCTATCCCTCGTTATTCGTCATCGCGAGGAACTCGTCGTTCACTTACAAGGGGCGAGCAGTCGATGTTAGGCAGGTCGGGCGCGAGCTCGGCGTCCGCTATGTGCTTGAAGGCAGCGTGCGCAAGGCCGGCAACCGGATCCGCGTCACTGCGCAATTGATAGAGGCGGCGACCAGTAATCATGTCTGGGCCGAGCGCTACGACCGCGAGCTCGCGGATGTTTTCGCTGTGCAGGACGAGCTTTCCGAAGCGCTGACGATCGCGCTGGCCCCCGCCATTGCAGACGCTGAGCTTCGACGCGCCATGCGCAAGCCACCGGGGAGCCTCGATGCCTGGGCAGCCTATCAACGCGGCCTGTGGCATCTGAGCAAGGCTACCGTAGACAACGACGAGACTGCAGAGAACTTCTTCAGACAAGCCATCGAGCTCGACCCGACTTTCGGCGGCAGCTACAGCGCGCTCGCGCTGTACCAACTGCAGGCGGCCGCGCTCTACCAGAAGATAGACCTGCGAGATGCGCAACACTCGGCCGAAACCCTGGCGCGCCGGGCGGTCGCGCTCGATGGCGCCGATGCGGAAGCCCGGTCGTGCCTCGGCTGGGCTCTACAAGCGCGCGGTGAGGCTGACGATGCGTTGGCGGAGATCGAGCAAGCTCTTTCCATGAGCCCAAATTTGGCGATCGCGCACGGCCATAGAGGCGCGACGCTGATCTTTGCTAGACGGCCCAAGGAGGGACTCGCGGCACTCAACGTGTGTCTCAGGCTCGATCCCCGCGACCCCTATTTGGCAGTTCGTTTGTTGCACGTTGCCTGCGGTCTCTATTTCTGCGGCGAATATGAGGCTTCGATCGAGGCTGCAAAACGTCTCATCCGGTCGTACCCCGAGTTTCCGATGGTCTATCGCTGGTCCGCGGCGGCGCTTGCCCAGCTTGGCCGTACAACGGAAGCCCGGGAAGAATTGGAGAAGGCCATCTCACGCGCACCGGGGGCGTTCGACATGTATGTTCGCAAGAAAGCTCCGTGGTTTCGTCCAGAAGACCACGCGCATCTCGTCGAGGGTTTGCGTAAGGCCGGGTGGAAGGGGTGAGGTTGCATTGATCTCCAGGCCATCTGTTCATACCTTGCAGCAAGTTGTACGCTCTGCCGCACGACACCCTTTGTTGAATTGGCGAGCTTCCGGTTAGGGTCAACTGCGACTAGCCGGGAAAGGACGGGTTCTGGCGCATAGCAGACACTTGCAAAAATGATCGACGTTGATGGGAAGTTGATCCAAGTGAGCGTACTGTCGATCCAGCTCAGCCTTTGACAGCGCCGAAAGAAAGGCCCCGCGCGAGATAGCGTTGCACGAAGAAATAGAGGATCACTGGCGGCACGATTCCGATCAGCGTATTGACTGCCGCTATGTTGAAATCGACGCCGCGGGTCGAACGCGAGGCAAGCACCAGCGCGGAGAAGGTCGTCGCGCTTTGAGATGTGAGCGCCGAGGCAAAAAGCGCCTCGTTCCAGGTAAAAGCGAAAATCAACACGGCGGTGACGATGAGGCCGTCAACGGAAAGCGGCAGCGAGATTTTCCAGAATATCTGCCAGGGCGTGGCGCCCTCGACCTTTGCCGCGTCTTCGATCTCGGTACTGACGTCGCGGAATATGTCGCGCATGATGACGACGGCGAAGGCGAGATTGAAGGTGGAATAGCAGAAGATCAGCCCCGTCCACGTATCTATGAGCCTCAGATACACCATGAGCAGGTAAAACGGTACGAGAACCACGGCAGGCGGCAGCACGCGCTGCGAGAGAAACCATAGTGCAATATCGCCCGACCGGACCGGAAACTGGAATCGAGCAAGCGCATAGGCGGCCGGTACACCGAGGATCAGGGCGAAGAGAGTGGTGCCCACGCTGACAACGACGCTGCTGATGAAGGCATTGATTGCCTGCGGGTCAGAAAGGACATTGCCCCAGGAATCGAGCGTCGGCTCGAAATCGAGGAAAGGAATGACGACGCCGGGCTCGAAGGTAGCGGTGCTCGTTTTGATGGAGTTGATAAAAGCCCACACAAAGGGCAGCAGCGTGACGACAGCCGCAAGCGCCAGAAGCGTATAGACAACGATCTTGGAGATCAGGCTTGCCCTGAGCCACAGAATGTTGATCATGCTCTTGCCCTCCGCGGAAACGTGTCGCTTTTCAGCCCAGGCGCTTGCGCATCTGTTTGAAAAACACCGTGATGAGTGCCGAGACGATGATGAGGAAGATGATGCCCATCGCCGAGCCTTGGCCGAAATTGAAAAACTGAACTGTGGTCAGATAGTCCATCGCGCTGAAGACCTCCGTGCTCGTGCCCGGCCCGCCCGTGGTCAGCGCGTATGGGATCGCGAACACTTTCAGACATTCGATGGTCCGAAGCAGGATGGCGATTGTCGTCACTGGCCACGCGAGCGGGATGCCCAGTCGCCACATCACCTGCCAATGATTCCGAGCATCGAGAATCGCGGCATCATAGAGATCGCTCGAAATGCTGCTCAGTCCCGCCAGCACAATGATGAAAACGAAGGATGTCCAGCGCCAGATATCGAGCAGAATAGCTGCGGCAATTCCTCCGGACGGCGTCGAAAGCCAGGGGACTTCAATGCCCCCAAGTCCCAGCAGGGCCGTGACCAGTCCCCCTTGGGAACTGAACAGCGTCACGCCGAGATAGCCGATGGCCACCTCCATCGTGAAGAGCGGCATGCCGATGATGGTGCGAAAGCCGCGCGCCCAGGGCGCACCGAGATTAACCAGCCAGGCCGCAATGAAGCCTAGGACAACTTCGACCGGGACCGAGACCGCCACGTAAATGGCCGTAACGATGATGCTGTGCCAGAAACGGTCAGAGGCGAGCACGTCGGCATAATTTTGCAACCCGACATACCCGGTGATGCCCATGCCAAGCACGTAATTGGCGAAGCTGTAGCGGATGACAAATATGAGCGGAGCAAATGTAAACGCGACGACCCAGAGCACCGCGGGCAGGAGAAGAACATATTTGAAGGCCGCGCCGTACTCGCCTGGCCTCGCGTGCGTCACTTTCATAGAATGCCCCAGTCGCCGAACTTGGCCGGCGCCCTCCGGTGCAGGCCATTGGAGCGATCAGCGGCGCCGACTTCCAGGGTCCGCGCGTGCGGTGCCGCGAGATGTGACTCCCCACGTGATCATCGCCGGAAGCCGACAGAGGTTTCCAGCGATATCGATCATTCAAATGACGCCTGGTAGAGCGCCTTCTGCTTTTCGCGTCCGTAACGCTCGGTAATCTTCTCCCAGGCGGCAGCAGTGGCATCGAGCGCAGCCTTCGGCTGCATCTGGCCCCCCAGGACTGCCGAGATGTTGACGTCGAGTTCGTGCCAATATTCGGCTGTTCCCGGGATGCGCAGATATTCCTCCTGCACCGGCGCGCTCAGGACCGAATAGTAGCCCTTCAAATATTCCACCACGTCATCGGCATTCCAGTTCTGCGCCTTGAACTCGTCCAGACTGGCGGTACCAACCGGCGGCAGATATTCGAACTTCATGCCAGGCTGCACGCCGGTCCAGCCGTTTGCGGAATTGAAGAAAGCATTCTTCTTGTTGGCCATGAAAGCCAGGAAGTCGTAGGTCGCTTCGCGCTTTTTGGAATTGCGGGAGATGACACAATGCCAGGAGCCACCATTTGTGTTGCCGACCTGGTTCAACTCATACTTCTTCCATTCGCCCGTGATCGGATTGAAGGCCTCGGTGGTACCCGGTATACCGGCCGCGCCGACCTTGCCCTTCACCTTCGATGTCTTGGGGTCTTGGGCAAGCGTCGGCAGGTCACCCCAGGTCGGCTCCATTGCCGAATGACCGGCGAGGAACAGATTCCAACCCTGCCCAAGCGTCCAGCTTATCTCTTCACGCGGACCGGCGTTGGCAAGTTTGACGTAATCCTCGAGCGCTCTGAGGTGCCCTTCCGAATTGATGAGGGGCTTCATATTCTGCGGATTGAAGAAATAATACTTGTTGTCGGGCGAGATCACATAAGGTGCCGACAGTGACAGGAAGTGAAAAAATCCCTGCTCGTTCACCTTGGCGTGCAGCGCCAGGCCCCAGTCATTTCCGCCGTCCTTGTTCCAATCCCAGCCAGTAAAGAATTCCGCGGCGTCGTGCAGCTCTTTCATGGTCTTGGGCGGACTGGGCAGCTCATAGCCGTACTTGGCCTTAAACTTTTCCTTGGTCTCGCCGTCGGTGAAGATGTCTTTACGGTAGTATAGCGCCTGCGCATCCCCGTCGAAGAGCACGCCATAGAGCTTGCCGTTCCATTCATAGAGCTTGCGCATGGACGGCAGCCACTGGTTCGGATCCCAGTACGGGTAGCGCGGATCGGCCAGGAGATTGTCGATGTCAATGATATACGGCGTCTCGGGTACGAAGAAATCGCCATAGAACCACGCCCCGGTCATATAGGCGTCATAACGGCCAAGGCCGCTCGCGAGGTCAGAGAAGATCTGCTGGTGAAGCGTCTCGATCGGCACCTCGGCGACATTTGCCTTACCGCCGGTTTCTTCCTCCCAGTGCGGCACGTGATATTTGAGGCCGTCACCTACCGTCGCTTTGAGCACCATCACATTGATGGTCGTCCCTTTGAAGGGCTTGGTTTTGATGAAGTCGACACGCTCCTTGGTGATCGGCGACTCATACGGCGCCTCGGGCGCTGACTCCATCAGGTTTGCCGCCCGCGCCGGAGCGGTCAGTCTCGTCAGTACCGCAAGCGAAAGCCCAGCCTGCAATCCGCCGAGCACAAACTCGCGTCGGCCGATCTTTCCTTTCAAATACCCATGAAGCAGATGTTCGAACTTCTCGACGTGTCCTCCACTCGGCATTTTCTCCTCCTCTCACCATCGCGCGGCAAGCCTGCGATCCGGAGCTCGGAGCGCGAATTCTCATCGTGCTGGCAAAAAATGGAATGAAGATTTGGCCAAGACCTCCGATCCGTAATCAACGCACAGGATCCAGCGGTCGCAATCTGCGCGACCGGAGCGCAGCCTTCGGAGTTCAATCTAGTCCTGGCCTCCCTAAGGGGTCAATACGGGAAAGTGGTGCAGCAAGAGCGCTTTGCCCGCCGGAGAGCGTCATGGACAGTCGCGGCAGCGATGTGTATCAATCGCCTGAACAGCCGGTTCTGATGTGCTCGCGCGGTCTACGACTGCCCTGCAGAAAGGCACACGGAGAACAATGGCAAGAGTGGAGCTCAGACGCGTTTCGAAGCGCTTCGGCGACGTCTCCGCGGTGGAGGATCTCTCGTTCGGCACTTCGGATGGCGAGTTTATCGTCCTCGTCGGCCCTTCCGGATGCGGAAAGACGTCTACCATGCGCATGATCGCCGGGCTAGAAGCCGTCAGCGAGGGGCAGATCCTATTCGATGACAAGGACGTTACCGATCAGCTTCCGCGCGATCGGGACGTCGCCATGGTGTTCCAGAACTACGCGCTTTTCCCGCATCTCAACATCTTCTCCAACCTCGCTTTCGGGCTGCAACTCCGCAAGGTGCCGAAAGCAGAGATCGAGACCCGGGTGAAGGATGTCTCGCGCCTACTCGGCATCCAGGAGCTTCTCCAACGTCGTCCTCGGGAACTTTCCGGCGGTCAGCGCCAGCGCGTGGCACTCGGTCGCGCGATTATGCGCGAGCCGAGGGTATTCCTGATGGATGAACCGCTTTCGAACCTGGACGCGGCACTGCGCATGGAGATGCGAGCCGAAATCATCAAGTTGCAGGAGCGCCTCGGCGTCACCACCTTCTATGTCACCCATGACCAGGTGGAAGCATTGAGCATGGGCGACCGGATCGTCGTGATGCGCGGCGGCAAGCTGCAGCAGGTTGGAACGCCGATGGAGCTTTACGAACAGCCGGCAAATTCTTACGTGGCAGGCTTCATCGGCAGTCCGCCGATGAACTTCCTTGAGGGAATCGCAAACGGCAATGGCGTAACGCTCACGAACCTGAACGCGACGGTTGAACTTGCCGGTCGTCTGTTCGCTGCAACACAGCGATCAAGCGCCCGTGACCTGCTTCTGGGCATACGGCCAGAACACGTCTCGCTTTCCGACCGCCCGGCCAGCGACGGAGTCTATAGCCTGGCCGCAACGGTCGATACCGTCGAGCCGCTCGGCCACACCATTCTGGTGAGAACGCGGCTGCCCTCGCAGCAGGTTCTCAACGTGCTCGTGGCTGGAAAGATCTCCTGGCGCGAAGGGGAGAACGTCTACCTGGCCATGCGTCCCGAGCACATCTACCTGTTCGACAGGACTGCCGACCAACTCCTGTGCGGTCTCCCCGGCTGAGCGTCACAACGCACAACACAATCAAACCGAAGAAGAAGGAGAAAGCGATCCATGCCCGTGCCTGAGAAGACACTGGACCGCAAACTCGCCCATATCCGCGCGGGGAAATATGTGCCGGCCGATTTCATCATCGCGGATGCCAAGGACGGCGACATGGGCTTCGGTGCGGGTGCGCCGGGGCCAGTTTATGATCAAGACAATCAGTCGACAGACCGGATGCGCCCCGTTGCCGACTATCGTGCTGGCATGCGTGACATGGTCAGATCCGGCCTCGTCGACATCATGCTGACTTCCGTTTCCTCGGCGGAGGTGCTGCACGCGAACGGCACCTATGCCGACACTCCCGTCACGCCAGCCGTACGTCTGAACGACACCACCGACATCTGGAGCCTGCGCGGCGGCGCATACAGAACGCTGCAAGCCCGGCCGTTCCGTACGGCCCGGCTCAAGCACGCGCGCACGGTCGCAGATCTCGGGCTTTATTCCGTCACCTTCTACAACGACATCGATCGAGACGTTGCGACCCTCGAAGCTTATGCCGCCTTTCGCGAGGAGGCAGAAGCGGTCGGAATGCGCCATTTCCTTGAGGTCTTCAATCCCGCCTTCCCAATCGACACGTGCGGCGTCGATCTCGGCTTCTACGTGAACGATGCGATCGCCCGCACCCTTGCCGGCGTTGCCTTGGCCGAACGGCCCCTCTTCCTGAAAATGACTTATAACGGGCCGCGCGCCATGGAAGAACTCGCTTCCTTCGACCCGCACAACCTTATCGTCGGCATTCTCGGGGGTGCGGCAGCCACAACGCGCGACGCAATGGAGCTCGTTGCACAGGCAGAGCGTCACGGTGCGCGGGTCGCACTCTTCGGCCGCAAGATCTGGTATGCCGAATCCCCGATGGAAATCGTGCGCCTGATGCGCCGGGTCATTGAGCGCGAGGTCTCGCCGAGCGAGGCGGTGCGGCTCTATCACGACGTGCTCGCAAGAGTCGGCATTCGCGCAAGGCGACCACTCGATGAGGACAGCGAAGTGACCGATCCCATCCTCAAAGCCGGAGCACGCTGAATGGCGGCGCCCAAAGGCGTGGTGACGGCCGGCAGCTGGTGCTGCGACCATAACAAGCTCGTCGACCATTGGCCGTCGGAAGACGGCCTCGCCACGATTATTGCCGAGGAGCGACACGGCGGCGGCTCAGCCTGCAACATGGCGATCGCCCTTAAGAAGCTGGACCCCGATTTCCTCGTCGAAACAATCGGCATCATCGGCGATGACGAGGACGGGCGCTTGCTGGTTGCCGAGGCCGATTCTCACGGCATCGAGCGTAGCCGACTGCGCATTGTCACTGGCGGACGCACGAGCTACACCGACGCCTTCGCTTTGCGTGAGACGGGGCGGCGCACGCATATCTTCTTTCCTGCCAGCAGTGATCTGCTGACGCCCGATCTTTGCGACTTCTCGGGAATCCGGGCTTCCCACCTCCATCTCGGTCTTCCAGGGCTCTACCCAGGCATGGACGCGCCTTTCGCTGCTGAACCGAATGGCTGGGTGGCTGTCCTGAAGAAGGCGCGCGCTGCGGGTCTGCGCACCAATATGGAGCTCGCCTCCGTAGCACCGGACACGATTGCCCGCCTCGTCCGGCCCTGCTTGCCGGTCCTCGACTTTCTCATCATCAACGATGTGGAGATCGGCGCGCTCGCCGGGATGCCAACGGGAAGCGAGGGCAGCACAAATGTCGCTGCCTGCCGCGTGGCGGCGCGCAAAGTGTTGGATGCCGGAGCCATGGACCTCCTTGTCGTCCATTTCCCCGCTGGCGCGATCGCGCTCACCCGCTCCGGCGAGATGCTCGCGAAGCCCTCATTACGGATACCGGCCGAAGAGATTGCTGGCGCAAACGGGGCCGGCGATGCCTTTGCTGCCGGCATTCTTTATGCCGTTCTGGAGGGCTGGACCCTTGCCGACGCGCTGGCGCTCGCCCACGCCGTGGCTGCTGCCTCACTGCGCAGGGTCGGCACAACTGACGGGGTTCTGCGCTGGCGGGAATGCCTGGCGCTTGCCGATCGTTGGGGCTGGCGGGAGGAGATCGACTGAGAATGGACTTCAGGCCGTTTCGCGGGTCCTTGCCACGTTCGCGATCGCCTCGTTGAAAGGCTTCAGCGCGTCCTGCAGCGGATCGAATACGCGCCGACGAATCTCGGCGTAGATTGCCACCCAGTCCGGGTCCGGCTCAACGACATGCTCGCGCCGTTCGATACCGGCGCGTGCCGCGTCCAGGTCCGGCCAAAGCTCGGCCGCGATGCCAGCGAGAAGCGCCGCGCCTAGCGCAGTCGCCTCCGGCTGGTCGACTACGACAAGCGGCGCGCCGAATACGGCCGCTTTGATCGCGACGAGCAGCGGATTGCGCGAACTGCCGCCGATCAGGCGATATTCGCGCGGACGTCCGACCCCGGGAAGTGCGGCAAGTCCGTCCACCACGCGGCCTACCTGCAGCGCGATCCCCTCGAGTACCGCGCGATAGACCGCGCCGCGGCCGCTGCTCGCGGTAAGCCCGATGAAGGCGCCGCGCGCGGCAATATCGGGTGCGGGCGGCGGCGCATAGGCAAGATGCGGCAGGAAGACCACACCGGCGTTGCCCGGCCCTTCTGCGCGCGCCTCATCGATGAGTGTTTGATGGGGCGCAGCGCCGAAAAGGGCTCGCAGCCACTCCACGGCGCCACCAGAACTGTTCATCGTTCCGCCGAGATAGTAGAGCGGCCGATGCGTCTCCACCGCGCCCTGAACATAGCCGCCGCGGACGACCTCCTGGTCCAGCAATGGGCGTTCAGTCATCATGAGCAGCGCCTCGGCCGTACCGAGGCTGTCGAGGACCATGCCGGGGCTTGTGAGACCTGCCGCATAGGAGCCGACAAGATGGTCGTGCCCGCCGACGGCGACGACCGGCTTCCCAGCAAGCCCGGTCCGGTCGAGGACTTCACGACGAACGGGCCCAAGCAGAGAACCGCTTGCCTTGATAGGTGGCAGCAGGGTTGGCTCGATGCCGGCATCCGCGACCAGCCCCTCGGTCCAGCGCCGTCCTTTCAGATCAAGGCAGAGCGTACGCGAGGCGAGTGTGAAATCGGTCGCCGCCTCACCCGAAAGGCGGAAGGCGATCCAGTCCGCAATGCAAAGCACTCGCCGTGTATGCTTCAGCGCATCGGGCCAGTGCTCCTTCATCCACAGGAGCTTGCAGAGGGTCAGCGTCGGATCGATCGGTAGGCCGGTGATCTCAAAAACGCGTTGCTTGCTTATTTTCTTGGCGAGAGCCGTCGCGGCGATCTCGCTGCGGCCGTCGAACCAGACGGGCGCAGGGGCGAGCGCGCGGCCGCGTTCATCAACGAGTACGCAACTTTCCCCGACGCTTGCCACGGCAAGTCCAGCCACAGGCCGGCCCCGCACCTGCTGCCCGATCTCCGATAGGCAATCGCACACGCAGGCAAAGAGCGCGTCCGGATCATACTCGCCGCTGCGGCCGTCAAGCATGTGCGCCGGGGTCGGGCGGTGGGTCGCAACAACCTCGCTACCGCGCAGGTCGAAAGCGATCGCGCGGATCGACTGCGTCCCGACATCGATACCCACGATCAATGGCGCGGAAGATGTAACCGGCTTTGCCTTCAATGTCATGGAAACGCCTGGTCTTATGTTGATAACACTGAACGCTTCCAGCTCGCCAGTCCAGCAACTCCGGGACCAGATAAACTGACTTGAGTCCAATCCATCCCCGAGTTCTGCGGTAGTGCCCCGCGCGCCGAGCGTCCCTTGTAAGTCGAGGGGGGCGGGTGACGGCTCTGAGAAGAACTTCCGAGCCGAATAACGTGGGGATTGCTCGAAGATGGTGCTGTTCAGCTGGCCGCCAGTATGAGCGGGAGTGCATTCAAGCAGCCAGCGGACGTTGCAGGAAAAGTCCAGTCGACACGCCGCAACCGTTGACTGGCATCGCCCCGAATACTGCCGAGGTCCAGCTCACGGGTGGGTGTTGGTTTTCTGGATAGGTCGCCATGCGACGGGCGATCGCGGAAGGTCTCCGAACTCGGAGGAGGCGTAGTCCCGGCCTTCCGGGGTGATGATATGGACGTCGTAGCAGCCTATCTGGGCAAGCTCCCTGGCTTTCGTCAGGGCCGCTTCGGCGGTTTTTCTGCGGTGTGCCAGTTCGCCGTGCTTGCACATGCCTTTGACGGTGAAACTCATTTCTTCTTCTTCTTCTTGTTCTTTTTCATGCTATCGGCCTGGGCCCGGAACGCCTCGGCCAAGGTCTTCATCTGATTTGCCACAAAGGCGTCAGCAGTGCGTGCGGCTGCCTTTTCGGCCACCTCAGCCTGCTTGCGGATGTCCTTTACAGCTCCCATGGGGGTTTAATTTCGAGGCCCACAATGTTGTTCCGCATTCCGGTCTCTCACAAAGACGTCGGGCCTATCGCCGTCCGACTGGATGAAGGTCATGGCCCTTCGTCACCGCTTCACAGTCCCAAGCGCCACGTCAGCGTTGGGGCCGTTTCTCTTTTATCACTTGCCTTTCCGCCGACGCATTCGAGAAATTAACCAACGCGCCACTGTTTGCCGGCCCGCTGGATGGTCGCACGTAGTGCGTGTCGTCCGATCATCAAGCTGGCGGAGCCGCTGAAGCTGATCTCTGAGGCTCACGGGCAACTCTTGCTCCCTGAGACATGCTTGTAATCTCTCACCGATCTCTCGAAGGATCGCGCGTCTGAGTGCTTCGTCGATATGGCTTTGCATGGCGGAACCTCTTTGTTCCGGCGAAATCTGCCCAGTGATTGTTACCGTGCATAACAGCGGAGGACGCTCCTCGCATGCAACGCCGCTGGTCGAGGAATGTTCACATAAGTTAATGAGAGGACCCACAGACCAGGACGCTGCCAACATCGGCTGCGTGCGAGACCTGTGGATCGGACCCGGTTGCTCTGGACCAGCCGTTCGACAGCCCAATGCTTCAAGGGCGTGAATGCAGGTTGCCAATTCGGTAAACGAGTAACTCGGAATAGTTGGACAGGGAAAATGAGTGTCCTAGACTGATTTGTTACTACCGGCCGCTCCAAGCCCGGAACCTGTTCGAGGAGGACCTTTCAGGTGCGCGTCAAGGCGAAGGATGGACTGGACCTGATTTCTCCCCCGATCGGATGGACCGGCGTGGTGCGCTTCATCCACATCACGCCGCGTGCGTTCCTGCCAATGCGGTCGATGTCGGCAGTCACCTTAATCGCCGGCAAGGGTATTGAGGGCGATCGCTACATGACCGGGGAAGGGTTTTATTCGCACCTGCGCAACGCCGGCGAGCAGGTCACCCTGTTCGAGTTCGAGACGCTGATCGCACTCAGGCGCGACGCCGGAGTAGAATTCGCTCCACGACTTATCCACCCTCATTCGAAAAACCAGCTCCAACGAAATCAAACACTTACGACGTCCGGTCTTGGCCGGTTTGGTCCCGTTTGGCCTGATTTCGGGTGCTTTTTCCGACCAACTCCGCGGCCACGATTCCGGAATCTCAACGTACCCGGATACCATTTGACGTAAGGACTTTTGCTCCTGTTTCGGTCCGTCACGGAAGTTCTCCCGACCGATTAACCATCTCCGATGCCGGCACTGGACTGCGGCCTTCATCGGTGCCAAATTGTAACCGATAGAAGTCCTTCCGCCAGGAGTTTCGCCATGCCGTTCGAGCCCCGGATTCGAGTTGACGGACCGCCGCGTGACGTCGTGCCCGAGCGGGTCCGTCTCCGGCCGCTGGTGTCCGACTGGTCCGAGCACGAGCTCATTACGCTGCCTGAAGTTGTGGCTCTGTTCTGGCCGGGCGGCGGCGGCCCCGTGACGCTGACCACGATCCGGACCGCGGTCCGGGACGGCGATCTGGACATCGTGCCGATCGCCGGGAAGTTCTTCACGACCAAGGCGGCGGTGATCCGGATGGCGACCCCGCGCCCGCATCCGGCACCGACGTCGGCTACGATGCCGCCGCCGTCCCCGCCTCCGGCCGACGCGCCGGCGCCGGTAGTACCCGCCATCGACCCGGTGTTGGAACGGATCCGGGCTCGTCGCCTCCGCGCCAAGAGCCGCTCTTAGACACGGCGGTTTCGGAGAGGGCACGGTCGGGCGCCCCGTCGTCGCCACGCCCAGGGACTCCATCGCCAGCGGCATCGCCCTTCGGCCGGGCGCGACACCCCGTACTGTCGACAACTCGCTTCGACCACCCGCGGAGTCGGGTCGACGCCGTAAGCCATGTGCTTAACGAAGGCGCGAAACCTCGGATCGGATCCACCCTGTTCTCAAGGCACGCTCAGAAGTCGTCGTCTGCGCTCGCGTATGGCCATCGATCCGAAGAGGGGCATCCGTCTTCCCAAAACTTGTAAAGGGTGCCTTCCCAGATGACCAAGACGGCCTTGAACTTGTCCTTGGCCGGCTCGGTACCGGCTCGGAGGATGGGGATGCCTTCCTCCACGTAGGCGCCATAGCATCCCAAGTTGACGTAGACGACCAGGGCGGTTCCGGGTGGATAATCCTTGCCCACCTTCTTGGTCACGACCCGGTCGAGCGCCGCCGGGATCGCCTCGAACCGCTTGCGCCATTCCTCGACCGGATCGGGCCGCCAGCCCAAATCGTCGGGTTCGTCGCCGCGCCGACGGCCATCCATGTCGGCTTCGGTGGCTTCGAACTGGAGGACTCGATCGTCCGTCTGGATCTCGAAGTCGGGCCTTTCATCGGGCACCAATCTGACCTGGTCCGACGACAGCGCCGACGCGACCCGGGAGGCGATCCAGGCGTCGCGCAGGAAAGCCAACCCTGGTTGCCGGAAGTAGGTCTGCCGCGAGATCCGCCCTGGTGCCGAGATCTCCTCGACGCGTGCGCGGAAAACTCCCGTAGGCGTCCAACGCGAGAGCTCGTCTCGCCAGACGCCGAGGGTCTCCTTCCCGATGCGATCTGCGTAATCCATCTCTGGTCTCTCGCTGTCGCCTCTCCAACGGGGCGCCGCCGAAGGATCGCGAGCGAATGCTTCGTTTATCGCGCGCAGCAGGGAGACGAATGCAGGGAGGACGTCGGCTATCGAATGCTCGTCCTGCGCCCTTTTGCCTTGCCCTCGGACTTGCGGGCCTCTTCGGCCTTCAGCTTCTCGTCCGCCTTCAGCTTCCGACCGGCCTTGCGTAGTTCGATTTGGGCCTTCATCTCTTCGACGACCTTCGCCTCGCGACCTCGCTCCTTGAAGCGGACGCCGGCGCCTTCCTTGCCGCGGGTCGGAACGAATTCGATTCCTTGCTTCTCCAGGAAGCTCGCCAGCTCCTCGACGATGGCCACACGCCGGGCGTCCATGGTCGCCGACGAATGGCTCTCGATGAGGATGATCGTCTTGCGGGCGAAGCCCGACTTTTCCGCGAGCTCCTCCTGTCCCCAGCACAGAAGGCCCCGCGCCGCGCGGAAGAGTGCGGGCGTGGGCCAGACCTTCGACATGTCGATGAGTTTCGCCATTCTGGATCCGGGTCGGTCGCCTGCTTCTGCCGGTGATTCGGCGAACACTAACCCGTCCGCCGACGAGTAGACAGAAGCCAGCGGGGGCGGGACGCCCTTTTCCCGTACGCATGTCTTGCGCCGGCGAACCCTTCGCGAGCCGGGCAAGCGAACCCCGTGATCATCGTCGATGCCACCGCCGTTGGGACGGGGCAGCCGTCGCGTTCCGTTAACCTTGTGGGTTACAAAAAGTCACTTATGCCTTGCGTCAATCGTTTTCGTCGGTTACATTTTGGGCGTGATGACAGGAGACACGATGCCATACCGTCAATACATCGCGAGCGACGCCTGGCTTACTAGCCCCGCCAGGTTCGAAGCTCTGCGCTCGGCCGGATTCCGCTGCCGTCTGTGCAACGCGCCTTCGTCGGAGATCCCGCTTCAGGCCCATCACCGCACGTACGAGAACCTCGGCGACGAGAGCCCGGACGATCTCACCGCGCTGTGCCGTGATTGTCATCGCGACGTACACAACTTCCTCAGTGCCCGTCTCTACGCGACGCTCCAGCCGCCGACCGTCGTCGACGTCGTCATCCACGCCCGTGCGCCGCTGTTCGACGCCTCGTTCGCGGGAGAAGCGGCATGAGCGCTGAGCGGTTGACCCTGAAACTCGAGTCCTTCGGCCCGCTTCTGATGAACGCATCCCGGATGGCCGACCCTCTCGACCCCGACGCGATCAAGCTGGCCGCGGTGACCGGCAAGCGCAAGAAGACCGCGGCGGATCACCGCCGGATCGCCGACATCGAATGGTTCGGCAAGATGTGGACGCACGATGGTCGCCCCTGCTTGCCCGCGGACGCGCTGGAAAAGTGCTTCGAGGACGCCGCCAAGACGCGCAACTTCGGCGCCACGCTCGCCGGCGCCGTTGTCGTCGATGCGCCCGCGCTGCTCGAATACGACGGACCGCGGGACATCCGGAAGCTCGCCAAGAACCCGGACTTCAGGTTCAGGAAGCTGGTCCGCGTGCGCCGCGCGCTGACGCCGCGCACGCGCCCCTATTTCGCGAGCTGGCACGCCGTTGTCCACGTGAGCTTCCTCCCCACCGTGATCAATCGCGAGCAGGTCGTGGACATCTTCCGTGTGGCCGGGTCGCAGGTGGGCGTCGGCGACTGGCGCAAGAAGCATGGCCGCTTCACGGTCGAGGAGCTGCTCCCCGACTGACGAGTCCCCCGGCGGGGCGTGGCCCGGTGAGGCATGCCATGGCCCGGCGTGGCGAGGCGAGGGCGGTGGTGTCCCTTGGGACACCACCGCAAGCATCGTCCCCCGAATTTCGAAGGCGCGGTGCATAGCGGCGCAGACAGGAAACCTGATGAACGAAGAGAACGATCGGAGCGACGCAGCAGGGAACCGTTCCGGTGACATCGAAGCCTGGGAGGACGCGCTCACCTTCTGGCGGGGGTACACCGCCGAGATGTTCGACGACGAGCTGAAACGGCGGATCCACGACTGCGTCGCGCTCATCGGCTCCACCATCGAAGACTGGCGCGCCGCTGTCCGAGGGGACGCCACCGCGGCGATCAAGATCGCCTTGGGTATGCGGATGCCCGAGGAGGTCGATGCGAGGCTCGATCTGACCATGACGATGCTGTTGGCCGTCGCGTTCGAGGACTCGGCTGCGGCGTCGGTCATGGCCGACCTCATCGAATGCGCCCCGCTCGATTCCGTCGATCGCGCCGGGCTGTCGACGAGCTGGAGGCTGCATACCATCTGGTGCGAAAGTCGGCTCCGCAACGCGCGCAGGCGCCGCCAACTGCACCGTGGCCACGGAGGCGGCGTCTGATGCTGGCCCAGCTCTTCTCGGACCTGCATGCGGACTGGCGGGCCCCCAAACCGATAACGGTCGGCGCCGGCGTCGATGTCGTCATCGTGCCGGGCGACGTCTGCGAAGGCGCGCGCAACTCCTTCGTGGCGTTGCGCCGCATCGTCCCCGTCGACATCCCGATCGTGTTCGTCATGGGAAATCACGAGTATTATCGCAGGTTCGTTCTCGACGAGCTGGATGAGGCCCGTCGTGCAGCGCCCGATCACAACGTGGTCCTGCTGGAGAACGACACTGCCGTCGTCGGTGCCGTGAACGGCGTCGGCGGCGTGAGGTTCATCGGCGCCACCGGCTGGGTCGACTTCCGGCTCTTCGGCGACCACCGCATGGCGGCCGCCATGGCGGCCGCGCGCGATGGCATGAACGACCACCGGCGGATCGGATGGCGCAAACGCCCGTGGGGGCGCTTTCGCCCTCAGGAAGCGGCGGCCATGCATGCCCAATCGCGCGCCTACATCGCGGCCGAGCTCGCCGATCCGCGCGCTTCGGCGATGCCGGTCGTGATCGTCACCCACCACGCGCCGAGCTTTCGCTCCGTCCCCGAACTTTGGAAGGACGATCCTCTGACGCCCGCCTTCGCCTCGACGATAGCGGACGACCTGCTTTCCGGTCCGCTCGACGGAACGGACGATCTGCGCTCCAACCCGCAGGAAGCGACCGGGCCGACGCCGCGAGTTGACTTCTGGTTTCACGGCCACGTTCACGCCTGCTCCGACTACATGATCAACCGGACCCGTGTGATCTGCAACCCGCACGGTTACGGCGACGAGGTCCAGGATTTCGATCCAGGCTTGATCGTGAAAATCAGCTCCTAGTCGGGGAAGGACGCGGAAACTCCTAGTAATGCAAAAGATCCCGAACGATGCGAGCCGTGTCACCGAGGCGGACTTCGACCTCGAAAAGGTGGACGAGAACCGGCTCAAGCCGATCGCGGAAGATCGCTACGACAAGCGTGACCCGCGGATGGCGCTTGCTGCCGCCGCCTTCGAAGCGGCTACTTCGCCGTCCGTTCGCCGGAAGCTCGCCGACAGCAAGCAACCGATCGCGGTCGTGGTCCGAGTCCCCACACCGGCCTGGGTCGCGCCGGTTGCCGACTATTGCCAGAAGGTTTTCGGCCGTTCCTGGATACTGATCTCCCGAGACGGCACCGATCGGCAGCATCGCTCCGACAAGGGATCGGACGTGGTGGCCTTCGAGCTGACGAAGCACTCCGTTGTCGGCGTCGCCGCCGATGTCGGGGTCCTGCCGTCCACGCTGGTCGCCGCGGCCGACCTCACGATCGAGCTCGGGTCGTCCGGCTCGGTCGTGAGCGACGCCGTCGCGCGCTTCGGCGGCAAGCCTCACAACGTCGATTTTTCCGGGCTTACCGTCGTTGGCGTGGACTTTCCCGATATCCTGGCGACGTTTCGGTCCGGGTGGTCTGCCCGCAAGATCCGCGATCGCCTGGCGGTGACGTCGGGGAGGATCGGCGCGGACACCGCCGCACACGACCTGCCCGACCTGCGCCTCGCAGTGGAGTTCGGAGAGGCGCGCCGCTGGGCGTTGGCACTTGCGAAAGACATCGAGGATTATCGCGCGAAAAGAATTCCATGGTCCGCTCTGGACCGTGGCGCCGTGGTCTTTTCAGAGCCTGGCCTCGGCAAGTCGCTTTGGGCGAGAATGGTGGCGCGGGAGTGCCGGGTTCCCTTGTTGGAATCTTCAGTGGCTGAGTGGTTCAACGGAACCGGCTACATCCACGACGTTATCCGCGCCGAGCGCCTGGTGTTCGCGCAGGCGAGGACGCTTGCATCTCAAGCGGATTCTGGCTGTTGTATTCTATTTCTAGATGAGTGCGACGCGATCCCAAATCGCGCAACGATGTCGGATCGCAACAGGGACTACTGGACCCCAATCTTGGGGGACATCCTGACCAATTTGGACAACGGCATAGCCGGCACCAGCAACGGTAAGAGCAAGAGGACCGGCATCATCGTCATAGGTGCAACTAACCGGATCGCCGATCTCGACGCCGCGTTGATGCGTCCGGGGCGTCTCGAGCGCGCGATCGAGATTAGGAGGCCCGACTTCGTCGGAACGCTGAACATCCTGCGTTTTCACGTCGCGGGAGACGTCGCCGAGCGCGATCTCGAAGAGATAGCCGGCCTGATTGAGGGGGCGACCGGCGCGGAGGTTATGCAGTATGTGCGCGATGGCCGCCGAATCGCGCGTGCTCGTGGCGGAGCACTTTCCCCGGCCGACCTGAGAGCCGCGGTACTGCCGAAGAGCGACTTCGCCCCCGACACCCTGCGGCGGATCTGCGTCCACGAAGCGGGGCACGCGGTCGCCACCTTGGCGTTGGGCTGCGCGGTGGTGAAACGCTGCGTCGTACGCAGCGGGACAGATAGCTTGGGCGAGACGCTGTCGGAGACGACAGAGAACGATCTACCCACCAAGAGCGACATCGAAGATCGTGTCGTGGCGATCCTGTCGGGGCGGGCGGCTGAGGAAATTGTATTTGGAGTCGTGTCCGCCAACGCGGGCGGCGACATCAAGAGCGATCTAGCGACCGCCTCGCGCTTCGTGGGCGTCCTTCATTTCTCCGTGGGACTCGGTGGTTCGCTCGTTCATGTGGTGGGACCAAACGACATCCATCAGCTTTTGAGGACGGACCCACTCCTGCAACGAAAGGTCGGTCGGCATCTCAAGGCGCTATACCGGCGCGCACTCCGCATCATGACGGATCATCGTGGCGCAATCGAAGCAGTTGCTCAACAACTGAGCAAGCGCAGGCATCTCTCCGGCGATGAAATCCGCAGAATCTACGAAGCTTCGATTGCTGGGCGCGCCGTTGGTTGTTCACTTCGGCAGTAGGCAAGCAGTAGGCAAGGTGCGCGTCAAGCCGGCGCCAACTCGCAACCTGAGAGATCATTTAGCAGTCGGACCGCGGCTCTTCATCCATTGTGGAACGAGCGGTCCGCCGTCTCCGTTCCGCATAGGGCACCGTCAATTCTGCGATGGCGTAGCCCTGGGAGGCCAGAATTGGAAAGCTGACCGCGTCGAGCTTGCGCACCTGCACGCTCGGAATCGATTCGAAACTTTATTCCTAAACGATAGGTCACCGCTGACGCAGACGGCTCGCTGCGCTCGGAAGAGGGATGCGAATCCCTCCCTCTCCGCCATAATAAAACGGCTTCGAGAAAGCCCCGTAAAATCAGGCCTTACTGCACGCCAGAGGTCTCTGGTGTAGCCCCTGAGTGTAGCCCAAGGATGACCCTAACCTGCCATGGCAGGCTGAGAGTTTCAATATCCGTGGGTGATTGGCGTTAATGAGCGACCTCAGGGCCGAGTCCGCACCAAGGGCTAGGTTGATTGGCGGCAGTGATCGCGAGCGGGCGGCCATTTTGGCCAATGTAAGATCGCTTACTCAAGGCGAGCCGATGCACACGTCTTCGGTGATTGACCCCGCTACTTCCGGGCACGGCGCAGAGCAGCTTCCAGCTTTTCTCTCTCCCGCTCCCATCGCGTAGCTTCGGCCTGCAAGTGTTTGTCGATTGTTCGCGCTCCGCGTGCAGTCCGGCTAACCTCTCGTCGTGCCCTCGTTCGGCCTTCTGAAGAGCGGCCTCTGCTTTCGCTGGCGTCGCCTCGCGGCGTTCGAGCTTTCTTTGCCGCGCAGTCGCGTTGGCGCTCGGCCTCACGGCGCTT
This sequence comes from Bradyrhizobium sp. CB82, assembly GCF_029714405.1. Classification (NCBI taxonomy): domain Bacteria; kingdom Pseudomonadati; phylum Pseudomonadota; class Alphaproteobacteria; order Hyphomicrobiales; family Nitrobacteraceae; genus Bradyrhizobium; species Bradyrhizobium sp. CB82. The sequence continues at coordinate 567,706 of NZ_CP121650.1, forward strand.
CTGCTCCTCTCGAAATCGGCGGCGGCGTTTCGCGCGTTCCGTTTGCTGATCATGGGAGAGGGACGCTTTGCCGGCTTCGTGCGACGAATTTCCCGCCGAGCCCCGTCCTTGCCGTTTCCCAGGTCGGACGGCGCTCGGCGAAGCGCCCGCTCGATCCCGCAGGCCGCTTGACGTATTTGTTCAGCAGCTCTGAGCGCCTGCGGCGGAACGTTCGGCTGTTATAGGCAGGGCTCCTACGGAAGTGTTGAGAACAGTTGGCGTACTGCTCGGATCTCGGGAGTGTCGTTTCTCTCCTCCTTGAACTTGGCACAGATAGGGCTGAGAAGATTCCACGCCTGAAGTTTCAGCCCTGATGCAGCCCACGAAGCCGCCAAGCCTGTGGCGGATCTTAATTCCCAGATCGCCGCCCCTGACGCAGCGAGATCTGCAGGGCCTGCTTGAGGAGTGCCTCGGCGAGCGCAGCTGATTGGGACAACATCGCGCTGCACACTTGGGATATGAACCAATCAGGGGCGACACCAGTCGCCTGATGCAGCGCGGCCTCGCTTACGACCTTTCGGGCGTGCAGGATGCGAGGCTCGACCCTGATGACGTTGCTGAAGTGCTTCGGCGATACCCGAGACTCAATTTCAAGCGGGCGTTCAACGATATGCTCAATCATGAGCTCGACTGCAAGCATCCGTATCCACACTGATCCACATCTGCTCGCGCATCGCGCACAACAGATTGCCGCTCACCATTGTGGATGCGCCGGTCGTTCTTGGCTGGGCGCCGTTCGACGAGTGAGCGGACGTTTTCCAACAGCGCTCCTTCCGTTCTCGCCTCTGATCGTAGCGACTCTAGAATAGCCGGTGCGCTAGTTAGCGAAGCGCAACTTACCACTTCTGTTTCCGCGGCGGCAGAAGAGGTGGGTTTCGCTTCGCTCTACCCACCCTACGAGCTATTTCACCTCACGCAATCCCGTGAAGGCCTGCTGCAGCTTTTGCGATGCATCCGAGAGTTTCGTCCGCGTTGCATCGAGCCAGGCACGATCGGCCGCGAGGCGATCGCGCGCGCCCTTGAGCATGCGCGCGACCTCGGCCGGCTGCGGGCCGCCCAGGCCCTTGCTCGCTTCGACCATGTTCTCCGCGCTGAGCGAGCGGCGGAATTGCTCTTCCGACAGCGGCAGTTTTGTCTCCATCTTCGCAGCCGTCGCGATGTCCACGTAAATCCGCTGCGCTTCCGCATACGGAATCTGGCTCGCACGCAGACGATGGCCGCGACCGTAGTTGACCAGCTCCGATGCAAAATGATGCCCGATGCGGAAGGGCACGTCGGCCTCGCGCTGCAGGGTGTCGGCGAGTTCTGTTGTGGTGGAGTAGTCGCTATTGACTTCGTCGAGCGCGCGCTCGGGGCGGAAGCGCATGGTGCGGATCATGTCCTCGGCATGCGCGAACAGCGCCGCCTTGTCCCGCAGCATCACGTTCGGATATTCCTTCGGGTTGCCGAAATCCTTGTAATCGCTCATGCCAGGCTCGACATTGTGGGCGATGATGGCGAAAGTCGCGGCCTCGCCGATCAGCGTGCTCGCCTCCGCGCGCAGCCGCACCAGCCCGCTCGGATTGCGCTTCTGGGGCATGATCGAGGAGATGCCGGTCTCGTTGCCCTCGGTCAGGATGATCCACGGCTCGGTCTGGGCATATTGCGTGGTGACGTCGGCGATGAAGGCGCCGAGTATCAGCGCGCTCGATATCGCAAGGCCAGCCAGCTCGGCGCCGCCGTCGATCGGCGAAACCTGATTGGCGTCGAGCGAGTTTTCGACCGGTGCATCGAAGCCGAGCAGTTCGGCCAGCCGCGGCCGGTCGACCGGGAAGCTCGACGTTCCGAGCGCGGCTGCGCCGAGCGGCGACTGGTTCAGCCGCGCATAGGCCTCGCGCATCCGAGCGGCTTGTCGATCCAGCGCGTTGGCATAGGCGGAGACATAATGGCCGAGCGTCACCGGCTGCGCTTGCACGCCCCAGGTATAGGCCGGCAGGATCGCGTTGGGCGCCTGTGCGCCGAGCGCCAGCAGTGCGTCGCGCATGCCGTTCAGCTTCTCGAAAGCGGTAAGGAAATCGTCGCGCGTGATCAGCCGTTGTGTGGTCGAGCCGATGTCCTGCCGGCTGCGCCCGGAATGCAACCGGCTGATGTCGGGCCCGCCCGTCGCCATCAGGTCTTTTTCCACGACGAGATAATCGCCGGAGCGTGCCGCCCCCGGCGCATCGCCCGCGCTATCGACCTTGTTGATCGCATCAAAGATCTTGGTGCCCAGCGGCTTCGGCACGATGCCGCGCTCGACAATCATCACGGCGGAGGCCTTGTTGATCTCCGACAGCCAGAAGAAGCGGTCGCGCGGGGCGGCCTGTGACGGGACGATGAGAGCGGCCGACAACAGGATTGCAGCGGAATGAGCGCGCATTGCGATAACCTTCCTTGTTTTCCGCCTTATGACGCGAAGTGCTTCCGGGCGCCAGCGCAATGCAGCCATGAGCCTGCTCCATTGATCTCGTGCGCGGGATCAGCATGATTGACTCAGTAGTACTAGAGAAGCCTACAATCGTGATTGTCGCCGAATACAAACAGCCGAAACCGGAGCCCGACCGTCGAAATAGCGCCAGATTGCTCCCAATGCCCATTGCGAATGAAAGGTCGACCTCGCGCAACTATCCTCCCGCTTCTTAGCTCCGATGAGCGCTTCAGCCGCACCGAACACCGGGGTCGACAGCGCGGCAGTGTGCGGGTCGGCCACGCCAGATGTGTACAACACGATTCCCTCACTCGCTTGAACCCTGGCGGTCGACCGGCGAAGTACTTGCGCAACTGCAGAGTTATTCATTCATTGGCCGGATCTCGCCGGGCCGCGCGCGCATTCGAATGCGATTCGCTCTCTCGACGCGAAAAAGACAAAGCCGCTCATCACCGTGAGGAACGCAAAACATAGCGGTATCGCCGCTTTGATCCGCAAACTGCTCCAAAGTCGGCACCACGTGATCCTGCAGGCTGAAGGGCTGAAGGCTCCGCCGTTCCGGACGCTCATTCTTCTCTCAGGCGGAGGAGGCTGCAGGCTCGCTGAGAATGGTCGGAGTAGAGCCTGTTGTCATCAAGGCGAGCGCTTGCTCCCGAAGCTTGCTCTTCATGATCTTACCCACCCCCGTCAAAGGCAGCGGTTTGTCGTCGATCCATACTCTTTTGGGGCATTTGTATGCGGCGATATGGGATCGGCAGAATTGTCTAATATCGGGTTCGGTCAGTCTGGCGCCCGGATCGCGCACGACAAAGGCGTGCACTGCCTCGCCCCAATGCGGATCTGGAACGCCGACCACCGCGCAGCTCCGTACGCCGGGCAAGGCTTCGAGCACGCGTTCGACTTCGCCAGCGTAGACGTTTTCTCCGCCCGTGATGATCAAATCCTTCAACCGGCCGACCACAGCGATATACCCATCCTCGTCACGACGGCCCATGTCGCCGGTTCTCAGCCAACCGTTGCGCAAAACCTCCAATGTGCGTGCAGGATCTCGCCAATAGCGAGCCATAACACCCTCACCACGTACAACGATTTCGCCTGTCTCACCAGGAATGCATTCCCGGTCGTCCTCGCCGAAGATGCGAACGTCGAATCCGGGGAGCGCAATGCCGGCCATGCTCAGTCGCTCACGTCTTGATTTCTCTAGACGGTGGGCCTCTGGTGGCAGGGTCAGGCAGGAACCTCCGGCTTCCGTCTGCCCGTAAACCTGGTGAAAAGAGGCGTTTGGCAGCTCTTGAATCGCGCGCCGCAAGAGGGGCTCGCTGATTGGCGACGCTCCGTATCCGACATGTTCGATGCGCTGAAGTGTTGCCTTGTGGCCAGAGACGTTCTCGAGGAGCGTGGCTAGATAGGTGGGCACGAGGCCTAGAACATTTACACCGTGATCGGCGATCGATGCGAACACATCGTCAGGTTTGGTGGAGCCGGGAAAAACATGAGTCCCGGCGGCCAGCGTGATTCCGTGTGTGTGCGTCAGCCCAGATAGATGAAAGAGGGGGCTGATGTGAAGATAAACGGACATCGTGTCGTGGCGCATAATATCCAGCAAAATCTCTGCCTGTCTCAGAAATGAGCGCCCAGTGAGCATTGCCCCCTTGGGAGTACCCGTAGTCCCTCCCGTGTAAATGATGCCGGCAATCTCCCGATCTTCGCCGGAACGGAGGATCGTTGGCATAGATGGCAGGCGGCCCGTCGGCGTAGGCTCGCGGAGCTCGTTGAGATTCTCTATCTGCAGCGCGCGAGAGATTTGGCATTCGGCCGCGATTGTGTGCGCAGTATTGGCGTGCGCCCCATCAAACAGCAGAGCGGCAGCCTCGACATGAGAAAGGATGGCGCCGAGTTCGCTGGACGACAATCGTGTGTTCAGGGGGACCAGGACGGCTCCCGCGGCCCAGACGGCATAGGTCGTCGCAAGATGGGCCGGAGAATTTCCAGCCAGCACACAGACATGCATACCGGGTCTAAGGCCGTCCTTTATTAAGGCGCGCGCAATCTGAGAAACCCGCCAGGCAAAGGCGGACCATGTCTCGGAGCCTGCTTGGGAAACGACTGCTACGCCGTTGGGATTCCGGCGCGCCGCGCTCCAGACAAGGGTTTCAACTGTGGGCGTTTCCATCATGTTCATGTTCGTCTTCTTCTGTGGGAGGCCAGGCGTCGGTGCGAGAGCTTCTGAATTTAGGCTACGCTTCCGCAGCAGAGGTGCATAGGTCTACGCCGCGATTGACGAAGTTACTGTCTAGACGGTAAGTTAATTTTAGCGCGCACGCAAAGGCGGCACAGGTGCTCGGGGCTATTTCCGGGCAAGTCTCAAAAAGCCTGATCAACACGGATGATATATGCTCGAACAGATGAGGGTGCTAAGCTTTTCACATTGGCTTCAGGGTCCAGCCGCTTCCCAATATCTGGGCGATATGGGCGCCGACGTGATCAAAGTGGAGCCACTCGAGGGCGCTTTCGAGAGACGATTCAGCCCCGCGGGAGCCTATGTGGATGGACATTCCAGCAGCCTCTTGGCAGCAAACCGCAATAAGCGGTCAATTGCGATCGATTTGAAGCATCCGAAGGCCAAACGGATCATTCATCGGCTCGTAGAAACGATTGATGTTGTTACCGAGAACTACCGCGTCGGTGTTCTCGACCGTCTAGGCTTCGGGTTCAAGGATCTGCAACGGACGAAGCCCAATCTCATCTATGCATCCGCCACGGGTTGGGGTGTGCATGGTCCTATGGTTCAAGAACCAGGACAGGATTTGCTTGCCCAAGCGCGTACGGGCCTGATCGCAGCGACCGGCGATCTTGCTACGCTACCGTCGAGCGTTGGTGCCGCGATCGTCGATCAGCACGGCGGGGCGCTTCTGGCGCTCGGCATTCTTGCAGCCTATGTGAAGCGCCTTGCAACCGGTGAGGGGACGCGGGTCGAATCGAGCCTCCTTACATCTGCAATCGATCTGCAAGCCGAGACGCTGACCCATTTCTTCGCTCGGCGGGCAACGCGGGCGAATATCGAGCGAGACCCGCATATCGGGCTTTGGTTCTCCGATGCTCCCTATGGCGTCTACCGGCTGTGCGATGCGCACATAGCCGTCAGTGCGGGAGGGAAATTCGAAGACCTGCCTAGGCTCCTCGGCATTCCGGAATTGGCAGAGCTCGGACCGGACGGCCGCAAAACGCGGCGGGACGAATATGCCAAATTGTTCGCCGCGAAACTCGAGACGATGACATTCGACGAAGTTGCTGCAGTGCTGACGTCGCAGGGGATCTGGTTCTCACGGATACAGTCCTATGAGGACCTCCCCGATGATCCCCAAATTGCGGCCATTGGAGCATTAACCCACGTTCCGGTTGGGGAGGCCCACGCGACGCTAGTCACTCACCCCATTCGGTATGATGGCGAAGTGCGCCCAGTGCGCCACCTTCCGCTCGCTCTTGGCGGTTCGACGCGGGCGGTGTTGCAAGAAGCCGGTTATACGGAAGACGAGATCGCTGCCCTCGCGGCCGAAAAAGCCATTGGGGTCGCCGATCCCAACTAACCGAACACTGTGGGAGCTTGCCAAGGTATGGACCGAGCCCACGGTGAGTGCATTAGCGGTTCATCAACGCGCGGAAACCTTCACAAGCACGTACGTGAGGTGCTTCCCTTTGGCGACGAGGAAGTTGTGTGGAATCTTGGCTGGGATGTGAACCAAGTCACCTGGCGCGAGCGCGTGCCGCTCCCCGCCCTCGATTCCCGTGCCTAGGTACTCGCCGATGCCCGGGCCAGCCTTGGGCTCGATCATTTTGCCGCCCAGGACCAACGCGCCCTCCCCGCTTTGCACAATGACGACATCGACAAAGTTGTCATGCTGCTCAGGGAGTCCATCCGCGTCCCGATAAAGCATTCGGAAGCGGTAATGGCCGTAGTCGGCCAGCGTTTCCCGCGCGGAGTTATCCGCACCGACCTTCTTGGATAGCGCCTCGTCTCGTTGCTTCAGTTCGGCCGGCTTCCACATGGCGAACCCCACCGGGTCCGCAGCCAAGGCAGGGGCAACAAGAAACCCGGCGGTGAGGAAACAGATGGCGGCCTTCATCGACGGAGCTCCTTTGATGTAGTGGAAGCCTGGGTTGTCTGGCTGACGATAGCGATGGGCCGCGCACCACGGCGAGTCGACCGCGGGCGATGGTGCGTCGGCTCAATCGCAAGGTTAGCCGGCTCGTGTTTTCTGAAATCATCACTTGAGTTCTATGACGACGGCTCGCGGTGGACCTTGGGTGGCTTCCTCGGACGGAACGTCAGTACCTGCCGGGACATATAGAACATCACCGACATTCCACCGCGTGTCGTTTACCGCCGCACCCTCCGGAGATTGCCGAATGACGCCACCCTTCAGAAATACGACAACTGCGTCTCGACCCTGCTGCCGCCTCGGGATCTGTTGACCCTGAATCCAAGTTACGTCCCACACGGCGACCCGCTCGTTCTCCAGTCCTTTCGTGGCTCCGTTCCGTGGAAAGCCTGATCTGGTAGCAGCCGCCTCTGCCGGTCTCGGAACCGTTTTCAGTTCCACCATGATGGCCCGTCTCTCTTGGTCGCCGACACCCTCTTCAGCGTGAATCGTGCCCTTCGGATTGAACCGGACAAACCCAAATGGAGCGGGCCGACCAACAGAAGACGTTCCGTCTCGTTCCATAATCTTCACTGCCCCTTCAACCAATGTGACTGAGAGATAGTCGACGGGGTGTTCATGAAGTACGGCGGCCTTGCCCTTTGGCCACGTCGCATCCCAGATAATGACGCGACTATTCTCCAGTACCTTTCTCGACCCTTCGCGCGGAAACGCCGGCGGGAGATCCTCCGCCTTAAGAGACGCTGTGAGCGCCACGCTTGCCAGGGCGAAGAGGATGCCGCTCTTGAGAATTGTTCTGTTCTTCTCCGAAGGTCGGCACACCACGCTCGGCTCCTACAGCTCGGTCGGAACTGACACGCTCAGCTGCCCGGCAGCGGTGTTCATCATCGTTCCCCCAAAAATGTCAGGAGGGGCGATAGAGGCTGGACGACACCCGGCTGAAGTCGGGCGCTTCCTTGGCGAAGAACGCTCGAACGCCTTCCCGGGTCTCGGCTGAACTGGAAACGAGATCGCACATCAACAGCGTGCGGGCCATCGCCTCGTCCTCCGAGACGTCGAAGGCAAGATCCACGGCCGTCTTGCATACCGAAAGCGCGAGCTTGGGACGAGCAATAAGCTGCCGTGCAAGATCCAGCGCGACCTCCATTGCTTTGCCGCTCGGCGCCACGCGATTGATCAGCCCCCAGGACAGCGCTGTCGCCGCATCGATCGGTTCGCCCAAGAACATCATTTCCTTCGCGCGAGCCTCGCCGATGCGGCGGCTGATACGAACCGATCCTCCACTGCCTGGGAAGACCCCAAGCTTGATCTCCGGCAACGCGAGCCGCGCATCCTCATCGACGACGATAAGGTCGCAGGCCGAAGCGAGCTCAAGTCCACCGCCGAAGGCAAGGCCGTGAATGGCTGCGATCGTCGGAATCGGCAGGTGATCGATTCGGCGAAAAACCTTATTTTCGCGGATTAGCTTCTTGTTGAGGACATTCCCGGCTTCCGCATACCCGGGGAATTCTCGCACATCCGAACCCGCGCCAAAGGCCTTGCGGCTTCCGGTCAGAATGAGCACGCGCACGGTTGGGTCTGCATCGATCGTATCGAGATGACCTTCGAGAACGCCCATCAGAGCAGTCGTCATCAGGTTGAGCGGCGGGTTGTCGAACGTAATCGTCGCGATCCCCGCATCGATTGTCAGGTGATGGTCAGGCATGGGTTCGGTTTCCGTTTCAGATTCTATTTTTGCGACCTATTGGGCGTTTTGTGGCCCGATGAGGCCGCAAAAAGGTTTCCCCCCGAGTACTTTGGTCTCATGGAGGTCTCTCAGAACCTTCTCTTACGTCTGCAGATCGAACTTGTTGTTCAGTTCCGAAGCGGCCGTCGACGCGGCAGGTTTGTCGCCCGGAATCGCTCCCAATTCCCGCAGGCGCCGGCGAAGACGCTCGATATCAACGTTCTTTACGTTTGCTTCGCTTTCGAGCGCCATGGCCGCAGCCACTCCGGCGGCCTCACCCATTGCCATGCAGGGCGGGATCTCGCGCGAGATCTTCTGAGCGGTCGATGTTGCGGAATAGTGCCGCCCCGCGGCGAGCGCGTTTACGAGGCCCTTCGGCTGAAGCGCTCTATAGGGCGTGAAGTAGTCCCGCCCACGCGCAACTGAGTCGGCAAACCAGCGACGGTTGGTAATGTCTTCCTTCGTCACGACGTACTCGCCTTGCAGCAGTCGCGTCTGACGGACGCCAAGCTGCGGTGCGAAATCCACGACGAAACACTTTTGGAAGCCGGGAAGGTTCTGTTTCACGTAGTCGACGAGTTGGTCAGCGCGTCGTCGGGTTTCGTACTCGGCCCGCGTCATGTCGGCGACATCAAGGCCATCAATTCCAGTCAGGTGCGGGCAGTTGCACCACACGATTCCAGGCAGCGGAGTCTTAAGCCACCAGAACTCCCAGGAGCCGCCGATAATCTTGCGCGCCTGTCCATCGATGCGTGCGAACGCCTCCGGCTCCTCGTGCTGGAAGCGGTCGGCCTCCTCGGTATCCACGCCGCCCAGTCGGAAAACATTGGTCACTAAGTATTGCTCGTGCGCAAACGGAGCGCCGGCGGAGGCGAGAACATCAAGGTCCCCGCTGGCATCGATTACAACATCTGCCATGATTGCCTGACGGCCCGATTTCGTCTCGCAGACTACGCCGCGGATGCGGTCGTCTTCGACGATAGCGCGGGAAAACCAGCTGTGCAGTCTCGTCTCGACGCCCGCTTCGCGCACCATCTCAGTCGAGACACGCTTCCAGCTATCCGGATCGAAGGTCGCCGCATAGCAGACGGGGGGAGGCTTTGTACGCGCATAAAGATCGAACAGGCCCCAGCGCGCCCACTTTCGATAATGCTCCGGCCTAGCCGTCCGTTCATGGGGGGGAGGGACCACAACTAGATTCTCGCGTTGCATCCTGTCAATGTACTCAGCGCAAAGGCCCATCACCGTAATTTCCGAGCCCGAGCACATGTCATCGAGCACCAAAACCATACCGCCGGAGGCAAGGCCGCCAAGGTAGGAATAGCGTTCGAGAAGAACGACGGATGCGCCCTGCCGTGCTGCCGCAACGGCTGCGCAAACACCCGCCGGTCCGCCTCCAACCACTACGACATCGGCGCGCGACGCGATCGTGGCTGAACGATCGGCGGCAAGGTGAAGATCGACGCTGTCTGACATCGGGGATTGCTCCAGGGGTGTTGCGCTGATTAGGTAAGCCGGCTGTCGTTGCTGTTCGGAATGACCTTAATGATGTGCTCAGCCGAGAGAACGCTTTCGTTGCGCTGATTGATGCCTTTGACTTCACAGTAGAGGCGGGCGCGCTCGGCGTCTTTTCGGCGAAGAGTGTAATCGATCCTAATCGTGTCTCCGAATCGGACCGGTCCGAGAAAACGCACCCGATCGTATCCTGCAGAAACACCCGGAACGTTCGCACGTGCCGCGAATTGGCTCGATGCGGTGGAGGCGAGTCCGAGGATCAGGACGCCATGGGCTATCCGGCCCTCGAACCGCGTTCTCTTCATGTATTCTTCGTTGACGTGTACGGGAGCGAAATCCCCGGTAATGCCGGCAAACATATAGACGTCCGCTTCGGTGACTGTTTTCTCGAACTGAACGGTTTCACCTAACTGGATGCTATCGATTATTTGCTCGCAGCTTCTCACGCTTCTGTTCCTATTTTCGTCGATTTTTCTTTTCGTTACAGGTTGACGAACTTGCCGTCTTTGACCGTCACGAAGAACATGGTGCCCGGGCCCCAGCCGTCGTGATTGGTCTCGCTGTACTCCACTGGGGCTGCCGCATAGAGTTTGACGGGCCCCATTTTCTCCACAGCGTCACGAATCTCGGATCCAGTCGTAGCGCCCGTCCGCAATGCCTGAACAATGGCTTCCATGGCGGTTGCGCCGCAGACCGAGCCATACGATCGGTTACCACCATGGTCCTTCAGCAGTTCAACGAGAGGCTTCAACGGTCCGGGATCGAACGGATTGCTGTTCGAAAGCGCAATAAGCCCTTCTGCCGCCGGACCAGCGGCTTCAAGGATGGCGCTCGAGACAAGCGCGGAGACCCCGTACACAGGCGCGGTCGAGCCCATCTCGCGCAGTTTTCGGAGCATGCTGCTCGCTGTCTGCGTTTGCGAGGCAGCGATCAGCACCGCATCGGGCCGGGCATTTCGCAGCTTGATGGCGTGCGTGGTGAAGTCTGTGTTCGAGATGGGTGCGGATACGATCTCAGCGATCTTGATGCCGCTCTTGTTGGCGTAGTCCTTCATCATCTCGGACGCTTGCTGGCCATAAGCATCTTCCTGCACGAAGATCGCAATCGTCTTGCGTCCATCGGCCTTCACCTTGTCCATCAACTTTGGCGCGTCCGCGCTGAGGGGAGGGGCCATCCGGAAAATCCATTTGAAGTAGGACGTGCTCGGATCCGTCACGGATTGCGACGAGGTCGGCGCGAAGATAGGCGTCTGGTTGCGCGCGGCGAAATCGGCAAATGCCAACGTTTCCGAAGCCGTTCCGGCCCCGAGGATGGCGACCACCTTGTCGTCCAGGATGACCTGACTCGCGACGCGCGCGGCTTCAGTCGGATTCGTCTTTGTGTCGCGTATGACGAGTTCGATCTTGCGTCCGTTGATGCCACCTGCAGAGTTGACCTCCTCGGTCACGGCCTCGGCGGCACGGCGCTCGTCCAATGTATAACCCGCGGAGGTCCCTGTCAGGCCAAGCAGAATGCCGACCTTGATTGGGTCCTTCGATGTCGATTGGGCCGAAGCGCTTGACATACCGGCGGCGAGAACAACCGTTGTTACGAGACAACGAAACATTTGCTTCACGTATTCCTCCCCAGGATATTGTTCTATTTGAAGTATGCCATGGCCATTCGTTCACGATCGGCCAGTTCCGCCCGACCGCCTTGCGACACGACTTGGCCGGAGGCTAACAGTACGAAACGGTCGGCAGTGATGGAGACCAACGTCTGGTTCTGTTCGACAAGAAGGATGGCAATTCCGGTCGTGCGGAGTCCGTTTAATGCTTCGGCCAATTCTCCGACGATAATCGGAGCCAAGCCCTGCGATGGCTCATCGAGCAGCAAGACTGCAGGCCGCCCGGCCAGGCATTTCGCGACTGCGACCATTTGTTGTTCGCCGCCGCTCAAAGACCCCGCCGCCGTGTTCCATCGCTCGCGGATAAATCCGAACCGGCCAGCGGCCTCCTCGATCGCGGCGGCGCGCTCCGTTGAAGGTGCCAACCGGGCGCCGAGCGCCAGATTTTCGCCGATCGTCAAAGTGGGAAACAAGCCGCGGCCCTCCGGCACCGTGGCGAGACCCGCTCGGCTTCGACGATGCGTCGCCATGCCCATCAGGTTACTTCCGTTGAGCAACACCTCTCCGGAGCCGGCAACGGTACCGTTCAGGGCGCCAATGAAGCTCGTTTTGCCGGCACCGTTTGGTCCGATCAACGCGACGATCTCGCCGGGGTCAACCTGGAGCGAGATATTCCGGCAGGCCTCCAACAGTCCGTATCGTGCACAGACCTCCCGACAAATCAGACTTGGCCGGGTTGATCCGCCTGCTTCAATGGACATAGGCAGGCCCCAGATATGCTTCGATTACCTTTTGCGAGCAGACTACCGAGTTCGGCTCTCCGCGAGCGACAACCTTGCCATTCACGAGCGCCAGCAACTCGTGACTGAGCCTCGAGACGAAGCCTACGTTATGCTCAATCAGTACGATTCCGATCCCGCTGGCTGCCGCGCTCTTGATGGCGTCCGCCAGGCGTATCCGGTCTGACTCGTCGAGACCGGCTGCCGGCTCATCAAGCAGCAAGTAGCGTGGGCCGGCGACCAAGGCCCGAGCCACCTCGAGCAGCCGCAACTGGCCGAGCGACAGCGATCCGGCGCGGTCCTCCGCCGCTCCGCCTAACCCGAGGAGCCGTATTTTCTCAATCGCACCGTTCCTGAGATCCTCTTCGCTGCGGCGGACCGAAGGTAGCCCGAGAAAGCAGGCGAGACGGCCTTGCGTCAGGTGAGGCGTATATCCAAGCATCACAGCGTCAAGCACGGTTCGATTCATATCGAGCCGCGGCGTTTGAAAGGTGCGACTGATGCCACGTCCGACACGCTCGTCCGTGCGCAACTGTGTGATCTCGACCCCGTCGACGACCACAGTACCCTTCGGCTGGATCACACCCGTGAGGCAGTTGAAAAGCGTCGTCTTCCCGGCACCATTCGGGCCGATGAGGCCGAGGATGCGTCCAGGCGTGACTTCGAGTGAAACCTCAGCGAGAGCTTGGAGGCCACCGAAGCGAACGGAGAGATCTTGAGCTGACAGGGTCATGCGCGCTCAAGCCTCACGCCAGGTCTGTTCTTGGCTTCTGGAATCGCCGTGGTTCGGCGGCGGGTCCATCGCATCATTCCCGGAGAGACGATACCATCAGGGAAGAAGACGAGAATGACAATGAGGAGGAAGCCGAAAATCATTCCTTGCGTGACGGTGCCCGGAAGAAGATCGGAGGCAAGCGTGAACAACGATGCTCCCACAATCGGCCCCAAGACCGACTTACGTCCCCCTAGCACGACCATGAACAAGATATTGGCCGACAGAGTCGGATCCAATGAGTCCGGTGCCATAAACCCAATATAATGTGCGTAAAACCAACCGGCTAACCCGGCAATTCCCGCCGACAGGGAGAAGAGACTCGATAGCTCAAACGCGACATTGGTGCCAGTTGACTCGGCGAGAAGGCGGTCCACCCGGATCGCATTCAGTGCTCGTCCGCGCCCGCTTTCAACGTAAGAAGCGTAGCAATATGCTACGACGAGGACGGCCGTCCAAATCGTCCAATGTGCATACGAGCGTTCGACGCCGATGATCGGAAGAGGTGCGATACCGGTGATGCCGTTGTAGCCGCCAGTCAATTGCTCAGCCCGCTCGAATACGACCTTGAAGATCATCACGAGCGAAATAGTGACCAGCGCAAGAGACAATTCGGGAAGACGAAGGAGCGGCCGTGCAATCGCGAATGCAAGAATCGCGGGGAGGCCGACCGAGACAACAAGTGATGCAAAGGGTGACCAGCCGAACTTGACCGTCAGGATCGCGGTGGTGAATGCTCCCACGGCTGCGAACCCTCCTTGTGCCAGTGATATGGCGCCACCTTGGCCGTAGAGAAGCCCAAGAGGAAGCGCGAGGAGGCTGAAGAATCCGATCGTGACCGATGTCGCATAGATGGATGGCTTGACCTGGCCGGCGATCGCCAGCGAAATCGCGATGCCTATTATGATCAGGACAGGAGAGATCCTGCTGAGACGAACGCTTCTGGTCATGGCCGCGCTCCGTGGAAGATGTCGCGCGAAACAAGCCCGCTACAGAGGACGGCGATGATCAAAATGGGCGCCGTTGCCGCGTCCCAGCCCTGCGGCAGATAGGCTTGGCCAAGTGCAATTGCGAGCCCGATCAGAAGCCCGCCCGTGAAGGCTAAGGAAACGGTCACGCGGCCGAGGACCACGGCCCCACTGAAGGCAATAATAGACAGCGCAAAACCACTTGAGTAGGACACCCCGATACTCATAGAGGCGAGAACGCCTGCAACGCCTGCAATCGCGCCCCCTAACAAGAATACGACGAATTGAACAAGGCGGACCGGAATGCCGGTAAGGCTTGCAGACTTTGCGGAGATCGCGCTTGCGCGCATCAGAAGCCCCGCAGGAGACCAACGAAGTGCCGCGAGTAGTCCCGCCAGCAGCACGACAGCCACAAGGAAAGCGAAGACGCCTTGAAGCGTGAGAAACACGCCTGCCACGTCCAAGGCGCCCGGAACGGATGCAAAGAAGCGGTTGTCGGTCCCGAACACGCTCTGAAGCGCAGATTCGATGACGAATGTGTAGGCGATCGTGCAGAGTACGATCAATATGGTATCGCGGGTCGCGCCAAGTCGTCGGAAGATCATGAAGATGACGCCCATCGCGCCACTGAGCGCCGTTGCCGCTAAGATTCCGAGGAGCGCGCCCCAAGGCGGCCCTGCCCATACGGCCACCATGCCAGCCGCAGCCGCGTAGCTGCCGGTTGCAATGTCAACGACGTCGGTGGTCATCCAGACAACTGCAATGGCGAGCGCGAGGAGGCCGAATACAGCCCCAAGAAAGATTCCGTTCAGCCCGAATTCGATGAAGGCCATGCCTCCTCCGGTTTCGCTCCCTCGGAGTGCTTTGCGGTTGCATCCGCCAGCGCTCTCATATATCTAACTGACCGAACGGTAACTAACATGGGCGCGGCATGTCAAGCGAGTTCGATGGTTTGATCGGAAGAGTTAGTCGCTACATTATCGACCATCCCGACGACCGCGACTGGTGGGAGCGCGGGCCGGCTCTCGTCGGCCTCCAACGCTTTGAAAATCCTGAGGCGAACCGAGTGGTGGAAAGGTGGATCGACCGCGCGGTCGCCCGACAATCGAGCGCCGGGTACCTGGCGAATGATGAGCGTGACTATCTCGGCTCGGGCCATGTGCGCGTCTTTACGCCGTCACCGGCAAACGCATCGTCGTTCGGTGTTGCATTGTTAAATGTCTATCGGCGCACACGCGAACAGCGCCTGCTCGACGCAGCGCTTCTTCACGCTGAAGCCCTGTTGGCCGCGAAACGAACGAGAGATGGCGGCATTGTGGCCCGGCTCGAAGCGCCTGAGCTGTGGATCGACTTCGCATATTTGATGGCACCTTTCCTGACCCTGCTTGGCTGCGTGACGGGCAGAGCGGAATTCCTTGATGAAGGGGCGCGTCAGATCGAGGTCATGGCAAAGCACCTCGTCGATCCCTACCGGAATCTCGCGCGCCATGTGTGGTGCGAAACCCCAGACCATTATCCACAGTCGACGTTCTGGGCGCGAGGAAATGGGTGGCTCGTTGCGGGACTTGTTGACGTCATCGAGATGAAGCCCGACCACGCCGCAGCAGACCGGCTTTGCGAACTTCTTCGCCGGGTTCTCACCTCGTTGCGCGAACGGCAGGACCGCTCGGGCTATCTGCGACACGTGCTTGATGATCCCTTCGCGCCATTCGAATCTTCGGGGACGTTGCAATATGCCTATGCGGCCGCGGCGGCAGCCAGGCTCGGCCTCGTCGAGTCGGGATTTCGAGATTCCGCGATCCGGGCTTTTCGTGTCGTAGCGGATTCGGTCGGCGCCGACGGCGGCGTGCCGGCTGTTGCGCTTCCGCCGGGGGGGCCCGGCGTGCCGTTTGGAAAAGCGCCGTTTGCTCAGGGGTTCCTGCTCCTCGCGGCTTTCGAACTTCAAGCCGAACTGCGTTGTTGAAAGTGCTCCAACCAGATTAGAGGTGCCAATTGGCCAAAAAATCCCGAACGAATGAACAGTGGCGAGAGGAGAGCCTTGAAACGCTCTACCGCTCTGGTGTCGCCGTGTTCTCGGAAAAGGGCTTCCGCGGGGCATCGCTCGACGAGATCGCAAAACTTGCCGGCATGTCGAAGGCTGGCCTGCTCTTCTATTTCGACAACAAAGACAAATATCTGGCGCATATCTTAAGACGAATTGCTGCAGTCTACATTGATGCTGCCATCGCTCGCGCCAGAGAGGAAAAGGATGTCGTCGATCGGGTCGTGCGGTTCTTGCACCAGCAGGTTAGTTATTCCGTCAAGAACCAACGCGAGATAATCCTGTTTGTTCTTTTATCTATTGAACTCCGCAACGCCGAGAGCGAGAGCGGCGCAATCATCGCACAAAAGTACAAGGACATGCGGGACTTCATCGAGGAGGTCGTCCACGAGGGCATCAAGGCTGGCCGCTTCTCCGCTGATGTCCGGCTTCGCGAGACATCCTCGACATTCATGGCCGTTCATGACGGCATCCTGCTCGAGTGGGTCCGCCGTGGCGAGGAGCTGGACGGATCGGAACTCGTTCGCGTCTTTCGGCGGGCGCTCCTGGCGAGCCTTTTTCCGGCGCAATCAAGAACGGCTGCACACAAGCTACTCACATTTCAGCCGGAGATCGCGAACGTGCGAGGGCAGCCAGTGCGGAAGGCGAGGCGGGCGTCCGATCAATGACAGCATATTCCAATGATGCCCATCGCGAATGAAAGGGCGACTGGTTTGGACGCCCTTCGAATCTCCTAAGACAAGCCGGCTCTTATTCTGCCAGCCAAATATTCAAGAGGAAACGACATGATCGACTTCGAGGTCCCAGAGGAAAGCCGACTGCTGGTCGACACGGTGAAACGCTTCATTGAAAAGGAGCTCGCTCCTCTCGAACAGAAGGTCGAAGATTCCGGGACGGTGGATCCTGATCTCGTCCGCGACTTGCGCCGCAAGTCGCGCGAGCTCGGACTCTTTGCGATGAGCTATCCACGAGAGGTCGGTGGGGGAGGGCTCGGAACAATGGATTCCTGCCTGGTCGAAGAGCAATGTGGCTGGACATCGGACGCGCTCGTGCGGCGCGCCTTTGGCGCCATCCCAGGACCGATCATTCATTGCCAAGGAGAGCAGCGCGAACGATATCTTCTTCCGGCAGTCCGGGGCGATATCGACGTGGGGCTGGGCATGACCGAGCCGGCTGCCGGCTCGGACGCAGCAGCAATCCGCACGACAGCGAAACGCGACGGCAAAGGTTGGATCATCAATGGTACCAAGCACTTCATCACGGACGGCGATTTCGTCGATACGGTCATCATCTCCGCGGTAACTGATCCCGAGAAGGGCGCAAAGGGCATCTCAACGTTTTTCGTCGATAAGGGGACGCCCGGATTTCGTGTCGCGCGCGTGCAGCACATGATGGGCATGCGCGGCCTTAACCACGCCGAACTGTCGCTGGAGGATGTGCGAGTGGGCCCGGAGCAGTTGCTGGGGCAGGAAGGCGCGGGCTTGAGCCAGATGCTCTCGTTCGTGAACGCCTACCGGCTCGGCGGAGTGGGGGCGCGCGCCGTCGGAATGGCCAGCCGGGTCCTTGCGCTGGCGACCGATTATGCCCGGCAGCGCAAGCAATTTGGAAAGCCCATCGGCGAATTCCAGATGATCCAGGAGAAACTCGCCGATATGGTCACCGACATCTTCGGCGTCCGTATGATGGTGCTGAACACCGCCTGGGAGATCGATCGAGGCATGGATCCGCGTGAAAAGGTATCCATGGTCAAGTTCCACGCATCCGAGATGCTTGGCCGCGTCGTCGATCGCGGCGTCCAGATTTTTGGGGGAATGGGATATACGAAAGAGTTCATCATGGAACGTCTCTACCGCGATGCCCGTGTTCTTCGGATCTATGATGGTACGACCGAGATCCACAAAATGGTGATCGCTAGATCGCTGATGAAGAATGGCGTCCCGGCTCTCTGATGAATGTTTGGTAGGCCATGAGAATTGCGACCATTGGCCAGGGAGCGATGAGCTGCCTGTTTGGAGTTCCGCTCCTGAAGCGGAGCTGTGGGTGTCATGTGTTGTGGAGGCATTTAATCGGCTTGCATCAGGCCCTCGGCCACGGAAAAAGCGTTATTCTTCAGGGATAAGGCGATACGCGTCTCGTCTATCGCCTGGCGGAGTGCAGCGCAGATCATCGGTGAGCGGCTAGGACGCATCCCGGCAAGGCGTCAGATTTGCCAAGCGCGCCTCTCTTGATAAGGTGACGGAATTGTCGAGGGCGAGGCGACTCAGCGAATGGTTAAAGGAGCAGACAAGGTCGGGCTGGAGAGCTCGATTCGCGCTGTCGAACGAGAGACTCTCAACGATCGCGTGTACCGCGAACTCCGGACTATGATCATGTCTGGAGGCTTCGCGCCCGGCTCGGAAATGAAGCTCCGAGGTCTGGCGCAAAGCCTACATGTTAGCCTTATGCCGGTTCGGGACGCCATTGCGCGCCTAGTCGTCGAACGCGCACTGAAAATGCTCCCCAACCATCGCGTCATCGTACCCGAAAAGACGATCGATGAGTTCTTGGAAATTCGCAGAGTTCGGATTCTTCTCGAGGGCGAGGCCGCCGCCCTGGCATGTCAGCACGTGGGCCCTGACGTCATTGCTTCCCTCAAGCGCATCCATGAGAAGATTAAATCCTTGAGTGGAAATAAGCAGCGTCAATTTTGGGCGCTGAACCAGGAGTTCCATTTTACGGTGTATGAAGCGGCCAAGAGCCCGCTATTACTTTCCATGATCGAGTCGCTGTGGCTCCAGATCGGGCCTGTTTTCAACCATATTCCGGTAAACTTGACCTCGGAAGGCGCCCGCGGCCATCATCGAATTATAGCTGCGCTTAGTGGCGGCGATGCCAAGGCAGCAAGGGCGGCGCTAACAGAAGATCTAATGAAGGGTGGCGATCGCATCATCGCGGCCTTAATCCAGGACAAGCAGCCGGCCCACTAGCCGTCTAGTCCTCCACCAAACTACAAATTCAAACAACGAACCTGCTGCTAGTTGCGCGTGCGTGCTGGGGCGCGCTCAAGGCTCTTGAACTCTCATATTTGATTTGTTATCACAAATCACAATTGACGAGTTCCCGAGGTGGATAGCTCGCTTGGGAGGAAATTTGCGATGAGGTGTCTGGGTGTGGTCTTCGCAGGTGCGTTGATGTGTGCGAGTTCGGCGCGCGCTGACGATGCACCCATCAAGATCGGCGTCATGAACGACATGTCTTCGGTTTATGCCGTGGCCGGCGGTCGAGAGACCGTTGAGGCCGTTCGCATGGCCATCGACGACGCGGGGCCGGTGCTGGGCAAGAAGGCCGAGCTCGTCTTTGCCGATCATCAGAATAAGCCGGACGTCGGCTCGGCCATCGCGCGCCGCTGGTATGACGTTGAGAATGTCGATGCGGTCGTCGACGTACCGAACTCGGCGGTTGCTTTCGCAGTCCAAAGTCTTGCCAAGGAAAAGAAAAAGATTTCGCTATTTGTTGGCGCGCTCAGTTCCGACGTGACTGGTCCCAAATGCGATAATTACACGACACAATGGGCCGTCGACACATATTCGCTGGCCCACGTAATGGGAGCCGCTGTTCTCAAGCGGGGTGGCAACCGCTGGTTCTTCCTCGGCGCCGATTATGTATTCGGACGTGCCCTTGTGCGCGATACCAGCGCCGTAATCGAGGCCAACGGGGGCAAAGTCCTCGGCGCCGTCTACGCGCCGCTGAACACTTCCGACTTCTCCTCCTTCCTCTTGCAGGCGCAGCCGACCAATCCGAACGTGATCGGCCTTGCAAATTCTTCGGACGATACGGTCAACTCCATCAAACAGGCCGTCGAATTCGGTCTCACCTCAAACGGTGCGACCTTTGCCGCTTACGTGCTCTTTCTGGAGCATGTCCAAAGCATCTCGCTCAAGGCCGCCCACGGCTTGCTTCTGGCCAATCCCTTCTATTGGGACCTGAATGACGAGACGCGTGCCTGGTCGAAGCGCTTCGAAGAAAAGATCGGTCATCCGCCGGATTGGGATCCTGCGATGTCGTACAGCGCGGTGTTTCATTATCTCAAAGCAGTCAATGCCGCCGGATCGCGCGACGCGGACGCCGTCGCCGCAAAGATGCGCGAACTACCGGTCAATGACTTCACAACCAAAGACGGGAAGGTGCGTATCGACGGCCGTGTGTTGCGCAATCTCTATCTTCTCCAAGTCAAGAAGCCCGAGGAATCCAAAGGAAAGTGGGACCTCTACAACGTGGTGGCTACAGTACCTGGAGATGAAGCGTTCCGTCCGCTCCAAGATGGCGGATGTACGTTGGCGAAGGCCGGCTCGGCCAAGCCGTGATCAACGTAGCAAATCGTCGCGCGAAGCGGGGGTTGCGGTCGTCAATGATAAACACTGGATCGAGTCAATGGTGATGAAGAGTGGCGGCCAAGCCGTCGTTGACGTTCTCAAGGCGGAAGGCGTGAAGTTCATCTTTGGTATGCCTGGCGGCCATACAATCGGAATTTACGACGCTCTCTACGGACAACAGCAGATCTCCCACATTCTCGTGCGGCACGAGCAGCATGCCGCAAGCATGGCTGCCGGCTATGCGCAGCTTACCGGTGAGCCCGGCGTGTGCTGTGTGACGGCAGGGCCCGGCGCCACCAATCTGATCACGAGCGTAGCGGAAGCATATGTCGGTGCGTTGCCGATGGTCATCATCGCGGGGCGTGGTGCTACTCGCAACGCACATCGTGGCGCAAGCCAAGAAATCGACCAAGTCAAGATTTTTGCCGCTATCACGAAATGGGGCGTCCGGGTCGATCGACCGGACCTCATCGTCGAATGCCTGCGTCAAGCGTTTACCATTGCCCGCTCGGGCAAGCCGGGTCCGGTGCTTATCGATATCCCTCAGGATATCCTTGGAATGCAGTTTGACGTCGGCGACTATCTCCCGGTCGGCAAGCCGGCTGCGGTTCGCGGTGATAGCGAACGCATCAAGACCGCGGCGACGGCTCTTCTCGCGGCAAAAAGGCCGCTAATTGTCGCCGGCGGCGGCGCCGTAGCCGCAAACGCGACGTCTGAAGTCCGTCAACTCGCGGAGACGCTGGGTAGCCCCGTCGTCACGACGCTCGCAGGGCGTGGCATTTTGCCTGACGATCATGAACTCACGGCTGGCGGCATCGGTCATCATCGGCAGGATGTCACAAAGTATCTTCTGCCACACGCCGACGTCGTCATCGGTATCGGCGCTCGCTTTGAGCAGCAGGAAACCAACTGGAAGCCAGACTATATTCCGGCGCCGGCGGCCACCTATATTCAGATCGATATCGATCCGAACGAACTCGGCCGCTCGGTCGTTGCGACCATCGGCATCACGGGAGATGCGCGCCTGGTTCTCCAGGATCTTCTTACGGAGTTAAAAACAAAGGGTACTGGTCAGCGCACGGCCTCCAAGGAGTGGCTCGCCGAGTTGTCGAACCGGCGCGCCGCGCTCGAAACAGAGCGCGAAAGCATGGCGAGCTCTAATGCCACGCCAAT
Source organism: Bradyrhizobium sp. CB82 (assembly GCF_029714405.1). Taxonomy (NCBI): domain Bacteria; kingdom Pseudomonadati; phylum Pseudomonadota; class Alphaproteobacteria; order Hyphomicrobiales; family Nitrobacteraceae; genus Bradyrhizobium; species Bradyrhizobium sp. CB82. Next base: position 589,283 of record NZ_CP121650.1, read on the forward strand.
TCATCCTATTCGGATATTCGATCGCATCCAGCGCGTGTTCCCGCGCAACGCGACCGTCGCCATCGATGTGGGCGTGCTCGCGCAGGGTATGGGTGGCGCATTCCCGTATTTTAAGATCTTTGAGCCACGCGCGACGATCGTGCCCTCGAGCTTCTATGGAATGGGCTTCGCGGCATCGGCTTTTCCAGTCGCACGCCTCGTCTATCCTGACCGGCCTGCGGTCTGCTTCGTCGGTGATGGATCCTTCCAGATGGTGATGAATATCCTTCCCGTTGCCGCTGAACTCAAGCTCGGTGTCACGTGGTGCATATTCAACGATCACGCCTTGGGCTCTATCCGCGACATCCAAGTGCACGCGTTCAATGAGCGGTTCATTGGGACCGAATTCGTACTTGATCTCGACTACGCGGGCCTTGCAGTCGCCTCCGGCTGCTACGGCGAGCGTGTCACCGATCCCTACCAGGTCGAGGCCGCCCTACAACGAGCGTTCGTGGCCAACGAAAGCGGTAAGCCCGCAGTTCTCGACTTCGTCGTCGCCAAAGAACGCTTGGTGGGTAGTACGGAGTTTTTTGCGCGATGAAACCACTCTCATTCGGACAGCCGGTCGGCGGACTGGTGCAGGCAGCCTATACGGTCGAAAACATCGATCAGGCGATGATGCGCTATGTGAAGGCGCTGAATATCGGGCCTTGGTTTGTGAGCGGTCCTTTCGTGCCTGCGAAGGGAATGTATCGAGGCCAGCCGACCGACATGAGCCTGACGCTCGCCGTCGCCTTTACCGGCCACATGATGATCGAGCTCATTGAGCAGCACGACACCAAGCCGTCGGTCTATCAAGAGACGATCAAGGTCAAAGGTCACGGTTTCCATCACTGGGCCGTCTGTTCCAAGGACTTCGATGCGGACGTCGCTCGCTACGAGGCTGCCGGCTACCCAGTCGTGTTCTCCGACCTCTCGCCGCGCGGCGTGCGGATTGTCTATGTCGATACAAGCTGCGACTTGCCGGGCATGCTCGAGGTGATCGAGACGACGGAGGCGCTCGAAGGCATCTATCACAGCTACTTCGCAGCGGCGCAGAACTGGGACGGCAAGGATCCCATCCGGCGCTGGTCACTCAAACAAGGGGCCCCGACGTGAAAACCCAGGATCTGTTCGACGTCACCGGCCTTTCTGTCGTTATTACCGGCGGTGCCAAAGGCCTGGGTCGGGCCTTCGCCGAGGCAATGCTCGACAATGATGCACGCGTCGTCCTGCTGGACAAAGACGAGTCTGTCCTCGATCAGGCGGTGTCCGAGCTCAAGGCGCGCGGCGATGTAGCCGGCGTTGCCGTCGATGTTACCGATCGCGATGCAGTCAGGGCCGCTGTCAACAAAGCCGTCGAACGAAACGGCCGTCTTGATGTCGTGTTCGCCAATGCGGGCATCGACGCCGGACCGGGATTTCTGTCGATGGCCGGCGAACGGGATCCGGAGGGTGCGATCGAGGCCGTCCCGGACGGGCTGTGGGACAAGGTCATCGATACGAATCTGACCTCGATCTTTTCGACCATTCGAGCCGCTGTCCCGCATATGAAGCGACAGAACGGCGGACGCATCATCCTGACCTCGTCGATTGCGAGCATCAGGCCAGGTGCTATCGTCGGTATGCCCTATCAGATATCGAAGGCGGGTGTGTCGCACCTCGCCAAGCAGGCCGCACTTGAGCTCGCCCGCTACAACATTCTCGTCAACGCAATCTTGCCGGGCCCGTTTCTGACCCAGCTCACGACACCCGACCTCAAGAAGCGCTTCGAAGCTGGCAGCCCTCTTCACCGCGTCGGTCGACCGGAGGAGATACAGGGGCTGGCGCTTTTCCTGGCTTCACCAGCGTCGAGCTACATCACCGGGACCCATATCGTCATCGATGGCGGCGCCTTGCTTGGTCGCGCTGACTAAACTGATCGAACGTTAGACCACGAGAGACACGATGAAAGCCGCTGAACTGTTTGACCTGTCCGGACATGTCGCCGTCGTTACAGGCGCTGCGTCTGGCCTTGGACTCGCGATTGCGCAAGTGATCGCAGCCAATGGAGGGCGGGTCGCGATGCTTGACCTCGACGAGGGCAAATTGAAGCAGGCCGCGGCTGCCATCGACGAAGCCGGTGGAGCCGTTGAGACGTTCTGCGTCGACATAGCCGAGGCCGGCAAAGTCGAATCTGTCGTGGATGCTTACGTCGAAAGATATGGCCGGCTCGATTGTGTGTTTGCGAACGCAGGCGCGAGCGGTGGCCCCGGATACGGCAAGCCCGAAGGCGAGCTCAAGGCGGCGTCCATGGAGCTTTGGGACGCCTGCCTTCGGGTCAATCTTGATGGCGCTTTTCGGACAATGCGCGTGGCGGCAAAACATATGAAGCCACGGCGGCGGGGATCGATCGTCGTGACGTCTTCCGTCGCGGCGCTGCGCGCGTCGGCGCTACCGAGTTACGGCTACCACGCGGCAAAGGCCGGCATTGCACAGGTGGTGCGCGTCGCCGCTCTTGAGCTCGGTCCTCACAATGTGCGTGTCAATGCCATCGCGCCAGGTCCTTTTCGAACGAATATCGCCAATGGCCGGATGCATACGCCTGAAGGTGCTGCGGCGTTCGCAGATACCGTGCCGTTAGGGCGGCTTGCCGAACTGGATGAGATCAAGGGGCTCGCGCTGCTGTTGGCATCGCCGGCTTCCACATACATGACCGGCGCGATCATTCCGATCGACGGCGGAACGCAGGCCTGAGGGCCGCGCAATTAAAAAATACTCGGAAAATCAGGAGTGTATTGATGGATATCGGATTTATCGTTGACGGTGGTGCGGTTGCGGCCGAGGGAGGGGCCACTTTCGATCGCAAGGATCCCATGACCGGTCAGGTCGCGACACGCGCGCCGGCTGCGACGCTCGCAGATGTCGAGAAGGTCGTCGCTGCTGCGGCCAAAGCGTTCGAGACCTGGTCAGAGACGGGGCCCTCGCTACGTCGCGGCCTCCTTCTGAAGGCGGCTGACCTTATGGAGAGCCGTACCAACGACTTTATCAAGCTGATGCTCGAGGAGACCGGGGCGACGGCGCCTTGGGCTGGCTTCAATGTCCATCTCGCCGCCGGTATCTTGCGCGAAGCTGCAGCTCTCACCACCCAAATCACCGGCGAAGTCATTCCATCCGATAAGCCCGGTATCTGGTCGATGGCGGTACGCCAGCCGGCCGGCGTCGTCCTCGGCATGGCGCCGTGGAACGCCCCGGTCATCCTCGGCACGCGGGCAATCGCGGCCGCGCTCGCCTGCGGCAACACGGTCATCTTGCGTTCGTCAGAAACCTGTCCCGGAACGCATCATCTTATCGGCCAAGTTCTGAATGATGCTGGCTTCCCCAAAGGAGTCGTCAACGTCCTGTCGAATGCACCTTCGGACGCGCCCAAGATCGTTGAGGCGTTGATTTCCAATCCTGCCATACGCCGGGTCAATTTCACAGGCTCAACCAAAGTCGGTCGCGTCATCGCCAAGCTCGCGGCGGAGCATCTCAAGCCTGCGCTGCTGGAGCTTGGCGGCAAGGCGCCTTTGGTCGTTCTGGACGACGCCGATCTGGACCAAGCGGTCGATGCTGCGGCCTTCGGCGCTTTCATGAATCAGGGGCAGATCTGCATGTCGACGGAGCGCATTATTGTGGATCAGAAGATCGCCGATGCGTTCGTCGCCAAACTCGCGGCCAAGGCCTCGACATTGCCGGCTGGCGATCCGCGTGATCATGTCGTCCTGGGATCATTGGTCGATCTGGCGCCCGCCGAGCGTATGGATGCGCTGATCAAGGATGCCACCGGAAAGGGAGCGAAGATCGTCGCGGGCGGCAAGCGCAACGGAACGGTCGTCGAAGCCACCTTGCTCGACCACGTGACATCGGACATGAAAATCTACAGAGAGGAATCGTTCGGACCCGTGAAGTCGATCATTCGTGTCGCCGGCGTCGATGAAGCCGTGCGCGTCGCCAACGACACTGAATACGGGCTGTCCGCTGCGATTTTCGGCCGCGATGTCTCCCGCGCCCTGACGATTGCGAAACGTATCCAGAGCGGTATCTGCCACATCAATGGGCCGACCGTCGCCGACGAGGCTCAGATGCCATTCGGCGGGACAAAGGCAAGCGGCTACGGCCGCTTCGGCGGAAAGGCCGTCATCAACGAATTCACCGAGCTTCGTTGGATAACGATCGAAGGTCCGCAGCACTACCCGTTCTAAGCAAAGACCCGGAGGCATGTCATCCGCAAAGCTCTCGACAACATCCGGGTGCTGGACCGCTTGCGCAAGACGATCAACCGTAGAGCGCTCCTCGGAGCGCCTCAGTGCAAAGATGAGGCAGAGAAGGTAGGCGTCTTGTTTGGGACTGCATGCGGGTAATCACAATGCGACGCTAAAGCAGGAAGTAGGTCATGAGGCGGCCGCTCGGACAAAAGATTGAGGATGATCGATGAGGGTTGCTATTGTTGGATCCGGCGCAATCGGGCTGCTGTATGGTGGCTGGTTGCAGTCAGCGGGGTTGGACGTCGTATTCGTCACCCGGCCGGGTCGGCAAGCCGCGCTTGATGGAGCAACACTGACGGCCGAGGGGCGCCTTTCCTTTCGTCTTGAGCGCGTTTCCGCTGTTGGCGACGTCGCCAATGCGGGCAGCTTCGATGCGATTATTCTCGCCGTGAAGTTGTATGATCTCGCGGCCGCCGCCGCTCAGGCGTTACCTGCCTTGGCACCGGCAGGTGCGCTGGTTGCCGTCCAGAACGGTGTCAGCGCCTACGGCATTCTCCGCCCCCTTCTTGATCCGTCGAGGTTGGCCGTTGGGCCGGTGTTTGCGGCCACGCGGCTTACGGGACCTGCATCGGTTGCTTATGCCGGTGCCGATCGGGTGACCCTAGGGAATCCGGAATGCAAGGTCTCACCAGCTGTTGATGAACTCGTTCGACGCTGGACGAGCGTTGGTGTCACTGCTGAGATAGCTGAGGATATCGATGACGTCATTTGGACAAAGTTTCTAGGCTTCGCGACCAATGCGGCGCTGACATCGCTCGGGCGCCTTCCGGCCGGCGTCATCTATCACACGCCGGGACTCGTCGAACTCGCCAAGCAGTCGATCCGCGAAGTTGCAAGCGTGGGCCGATCCGAAGGCATTGCGATCACCCGCGATGCCGAAGAGATGACTCTGAAAATCCTTCAAAACTTGCCGCCGGCGACGGTCGCGTCGATGCGCCAAGATCTGGATGCTGGCAAAAGGCTCGAACTCGATTTCATTAGCGGCGAGATCGACCGGTTGGGGCATAAGCATGGCATAGCAACGCCGCTGCATAGTCTCGCCTATCGACTTCTGCAGCCATTCCGCGATGGTGCGCCGAAGGCAGCTCCAGGGGCTTGAGCGAAGCATGACGTGGCTAAGCCTCGATCGCAACAAGAAGGCAGTCCCGCCTGCAGGAAATAGAAGAGGGATTATGTCCGTTGAAGAACGAGTCGCCATCGTGGGCGCCGGCCCGGTTGGTTTGCTAAGCGCTCTCGGGCTTGCCCAGGCGGGCATCCCGGTTATCGTCATCGAGCGCGAAACGGAGATCGTCGCCTCCCCGCGCGCGATAGTTTATCACTGGTCTGTACTTGAGGGCCTCAACCGGCTTGGCTTGCTTAAAGAGGCGCTGGACGTCGGGTTCGCCAAGCAGGACTATACCTACTTGGATTTCGCGACCGGCGAGAAAATCGACTACAGCCTGGACGTTCTCGACGGACGGACACCTTTCCCTTTCAATCTCCATCTCGGCCAAAACCTACTTGCCGAGATTGCGTTGCGCCGACTCCAGCAGTTTCCGCATGTCGAGGTTCGCTGGGGTGTGACGATGCTCGATCTGATGCAAGATGGCAGCGGGGTCACTCTCTCAGTTGACGGCCCTGACGGCCCTTCCGAACTCCGTGCCGGATGGGTCATCGGCGCCGACGGCGCGACGAGCAACGTTCGAAGGGCCCTGCATCTGGAGTTCGAGGGTATCACATGGCCGAAGCGGTTTATCGCGGCCAACGTCCGGCACGATTTTTCGAAGCATGGCTACGCGCGCACCACCTTTCTGATTCACCCGACCCATGGCGCTATCATCGTAAAGCTGGATAAAGACGATCTGTGGCGCTGCACCTACAGCGAGCCGCTCGATCTACCCGAGGAAAGCATCGCCGAGCGTATGACCGCGTACTTCGACGTCATCCTTCCGGGAGCGCGCGACGTTGAGGTCGTTGCCTTTGCGCCTTATCGCATGCATCAGCGGGCAGCCGAGCGGTTCCGTGTTGGCAGAGTGTTGCTGGCTGGCGATGCAGCGCATGCAACGAATCCCAGCGGCGCCTATGGGCTCACATCGGGATTGTTCGATGCATTTGCGCTCCATGAGGCGCTGGCTGCTGTCGTTCGCGGCGATGTCGACAGCGCGGTCCTCGATCGCTACGCCGAGGAGCGCCGCCGCATCTTCCTCGAGGTCGTCTCGCCCGCGGCGGTCGACAACAAGCGGATCATCTTCGACACGACAGATCCGGAGCAGCACGAGGCCAATCTCGTCCGTTTGCGCCGTCTGACAGATAAGGAGGTGCTGCTCGACCGGCTTATGCTGACGGTGCGAATGCGCGGCGAGACCTCAGTAGCGTCTGAAGGTCAAGTCTCTGTTCGACGCACTGAAGTGTAGATAACGCGCCTCTTCAACGGTTAGGCTTCGAGGCAGGCGGCCCGTTCCGGCTCGTTGGCGAGGAGGTCGACGGCAGCTTGCTCCTGGGTGGCCAAACGAAGACATAGCGTGCTCAGAGCATTGTTGTTATAAGGAATTATTCTTCATCACCACGAGGCGCATATTGCGCTGCAGCGGGCCCCGTCAGACGACACGCGGAGCACGAGATGGAAGCCAGGCGCGAGTTTAGAGGCTCCGATACCCACGGTGTTCTGCAACGGTTTGGGGCCGACATCTGTGCAACGAGTGAGGGGCATGGATGGTCTTCGATTTACGCGTCGATCCAACGGGAGAATCCCTTCGAGGGGCGGTTCGAAGCGATCGCTGACGACCTCATCGTGGTGCACCGCAGTGGCCCCGTGCAGACGACCTTTGCGTCCGGCGGGCACGTCGCTTCTCGTTGCATTCCAAAAGGAAGCATCTTTTTTTTGCCGGCAGGTCATGCGTGCGAGGTGGGACTGCATGGGACCCTGGATACTCTCCACATTTATCTGCGCGCAAACTTAATTCCTGTCCACAATGTTACGCCGCTGCTGGTGGAACGGGATGTGATTATACAGCATCTGGCGCAGGCGGTTGAGCAGGCGCTTTGCGAGAATGTCTCGAATTCAGATCTCTTCATCGAGCCGATAGCGCGAGCCCTCGCGGACAGGGTCTCCGCGATTAGCAGGAGTAGCGAACCGTGGCAGGTTCAGACCGCTGGGCTGCCGGACTACGAACTTCGGCGCCTCCAGGATTTCATAGAGGCCAATCTTGAGCGCGAGATTACTCTTGCTGCGATGGCCAGCGCGTGCGGCATCGGCACAAAGTCTTTCGTTCGAGCTTTTGCAGCAACGACCGGCAAATCACCATACCAATATGTCATCGCGGCACGTGTCGAACGGGCCAAGCGCTTGATCGAGCAAAACCAGCTAGGTCTCGCTGAGATAGCACTGCGCTGTGGCTTCTCCCATCAGGAACATTTGACGCGCGCCTTCCGCAGGCTGACGGGTCAAACGCCCGGTCGGTACCGTCGCAGCGTCAACTGACACGCAGCCAGGGCCAATGCAGAAACGCACCGATCCACCATCGCCAGCCGCAGCGCAGAATGAGCGTACCGTGCGGCCTTTCGACGGAGGCGAGGCCCATTCCGTGCTGCGAGAGTTCGCAGTCAAACGCGAGGCATCCAGTGCGGGGCTCGGCTGGTCGACCATGTTCGCATCGGTTCAGCGGGAAGAGCCGTTCAGGGGACGCTTCGAAGCCAATGCCAACGCCCTGCTGGTGACTGCAGCTAGTGGACCAGTCGATGTGACCTATCGGATCGATGGGCGTGTTGTATCCAGGCACTTGCAGGAGAAGGGGATCTTTTTCCTGCCGCCGCGCCGTGACTGTGAGGTAGCGTTAAATACGCCCTTGAATTCGCTCCACGTGTACCTGCGCCCCGAACTGTTTTCCGGGTCTGAAAGTAAAGCGCAGAACTCCGATCTTGGCCTCTTGCCCTTGTTGGGTGAGCCGGAGCCCATAACGGACAATCTCCTGGCAGTGGTGGAAGAAATGGTGCGTGAGGGCGATACCTCGTGCTCCCTCCTGGCCGATTCAATTGCGCATGCAATAGCCAATCGTCTTGTCGTGCTCAATGCACGGGAGCCGAAAGCGCCGTGTGCTGTGGAACGCCAGCTGAGTCCACGTAGCGTCCGTACGATTCGTGATTTTGTCGAAGCCAATATCGCGGATTGCATCAAGCTGGACGATTTGGCTGCGATCTGCGGCGTAAGTCCCGAGTATTTCATACGGGTGTTCAAGTCTTCGCTGGGCGTGTCTCCTCACCGCTACGTTGTGGGGGTGCGCATCCATCGTGCGAAACTGCTCCTGACGGATCCAAACATTGGGCTCGCGGAAGTCGCGAGGCAATGCGGGTTTGCGCACCAGCAACATTTCACGAACACGTTCCGTCGGATGACCGGCTTGTCGCCCGGCGCTTATCGACGGGCAATGAATTAGAAAACCTCAAAGATCTGCCTTTTCGATCTGTGCACTGGGTCGTTTCCCGTAAACGAAGCCGGCAGTTTGTGTCAGTTTCCTGCAAACCGGTCCGGTTTGTGCAGGCTTGGCCACCCGGCATATCCTACTTTCACCTTACGAAGAGGCGCCAGACGCAATCAAGGCGCCGACGATAGGGAGAGACGCGCATGGCATTGTTCGATGCCGGGCGAGGGTGCTCGCATATCCGAATTGGCCAGCATTCGCTCGAGGAGCCTTGCACCTCGGGTGACCGTGCTGCGCGGGAATGTGGGCCGCTGCGATGAAAGACTGGTCTCCGCTCATCGTCGGGATCGGCGGAACGCTGCGCGACGGATCGACCTCAGAGAGGGCGCTCCGCCGAGCTCTAACGGAAGCCGCGCGGCTCGGAGCGAAAACGCAGATCTTCGCCGGGCAATCGCTGAATCTCCCGCACTACGACAGCATTGAACGTACCGAGCGCGCGACCTCGTTAGTCGAAGCGCTGCGCGCCGCAGACGGGATCATCATCGCTACTCCAAGCTATCATGGCTCGATCTCCGGTCTGGTCAAGAATGCGATAGACTACACCGAGGATCTCCGCGGCGACGCGCGCTGCTATCTTGCCGGACGCGCTGTCGGCGCCATCGTATGCGCGGGCGGAGCCCAAGCCATGGGTGCGACGCTGGGGACTCTGCGGACCATTGTTCACGCGCTGCGCGGTTGGCCGACTCCATATTCAGCAGTGATTAACACCGCGCAGAGGCCATTTTCCGCAGATGGTGTGTGCAGTGATCCGACCATAGCGCAACAGCTTGCATTCGTGGCCGAGCAGGTCGTCGAGTTCGCGAGAATGCGGCGGCTATATGAGAGCCGGCGCAATGGGCTCACGCCTGAGGGAATATCAGAAGCCGCGTCGGCGCAATGCGCATAGAAGGCGGCCTCAAACAAAAGAACGGGAACCCTAGGGAGGGATCAATGAGCAAGAATCGCATCTTTAGTTATGAAAATCTCGTTGTCGTCCTGATGGGAGCCGCGTTTGGCTTCGTATTTTTCGACCGTCTGGCGCTGAACTTTCTATCTCCATTTCTGGTGCCTGAGTTGCAGCTGAATAACACTCAGCTGGGTGCCCTCGCGGGTGGTCTGGCGCTGACCTGGGCAATCGCCGGGTATGCCGTCGGCACTCTTTCAGACTATCTTCAAAATCGTAAGACGCTGCTGGTCTGCGCGATAGTAATCTTCTCGATCTGCTCGGTAGGATCCGGTCTCGCCAATTCGTTTCTGACGTTGCTTGCCGCGCGCCTCGTTATGGGATTTGCGGAAGGACCCGTACTTCCGATCGCGCAATCGATCATGGCTGCGGAATCGTCGGAGCACCGTCGCGGCTTCAACATGGGCGTTCTGCAGAACTTCTTCAGCGCGCTCCTGAGTAATTTTGCCGCTCCTCTGGTGCTCGTGGCAATTGGGCAGACCTACGGCTGGAGAAGTGCTTTCTACATTGCGGCGGTGCCTGGCTTCGTGGTGGCGGCCTTGATCGTCGCATTTATCCGTGAACCCTCATCGGGTGCCGCTCCGATATCGGCTGCGTCAGCGCGCAATACGATACCGCTTTTGACGATGCTGAAACATCGCAACATCTGGGTTTGCGCCATCGTGAGCTGCCTGATGGTGTCGTGGCTCCTGATCCAGATAACGTTCCTTCCGATCTACCTGGTGCAGGTTCGCGGTCTGTCGCCCGTCGCGATGAGCGTTGCCGTGGCCGCCACCGGTATCGCAACGGCCGCGTCTTCAATCATCGTACCGGCGCTGTCGGACCGCTTTGGCCGCCGTCCGATTCTCATCCTGTCAGGCTTCGTTGCCGTGATTGCTCCGGTGACAACCGTAATGTTCGACGGACCTTTGCCTGTGATGGTGTTGCTCATGGGTGTCGGCAATCTCGCCATTGGCAGCTTCTCGTTGTTCATGGCCACTGTGCCGTCCGAGACAATCCCGCCGACCCATGTTGCTACTGCGCTTGGCTTCATCATGGGGGTTGGCGAGCTCGGGGGCGGTTTCGCGGGCCCGGCCCTCGCCGGGATCGCTTCCGACGTGTTCGGTCCGTCCAGCTCGATGTGGATCTCCGCTACGCTTTGTATCTGTGCAGGCTTGCTTTGCTTGATGCTGGAGGAGACTGCGCCGCGGGTGCTCGAGCGCCACAAAAGAATGATTGTGAGTTCGCCGGCATAAATGAGTATCGCCGGTTAGCTGCGACGCGCTCAACGGAAATATCAGGAGATTGAAAATGAACGTTCAGGCCATACCCAAGAGCCTGCCGATACCGGAACCTCACCTCACACCGCAGGATCTGGTGGACCGCGCCGCGTCGATGAGAACGCTGTTGAGGGAATCGCAGGACGAAACCGATGAGCGGGGACATTATTCGGACGAAATCCAGCAGAAGTTCATCGATGCTGGATTCTATCGGATCTTGCAGCCCAAAATGTTTGGTGGCTATGAGTTCGATTACGAAACATTTTTCCGCGTCATGGTTGAGGTATCGCGCGGTCATCCGTCCGCAGGGTGGTGCTTGACGTTGGCCGCTTCTCATGCGCCCGTCATAGCCTCGCACTGGTCGGAAGCTGCACAGATCGAAATCTTCGGTTCATCCGGACATTTCGCGTCACCGCACCGGGCTGCCCCCGGGGGCACGTGCCTGCCGGTCGAGGGCGGCTATATCATCAATGGTGTGTGGCCATATTCGTCGGGAATACCGCACAGCACGCACTTCCTGGGCGCGACGTTGCTTCAAACGTCGTTCCCGCCACGAATGCTCCACTTCGTTGTGCCGCGGGGGCGATACACAATTCTGGGCGATTGGGGTGGAGACCGTACCTTGGGCATGCGCGGCTCCGGCTCGAACAGCGTCAAGCTGGATAATGTCTTCGTGCCCGAGCACATGACCGCGTTCTTCGACGCGCTGGGTATAAAGCAGGATCTCTCCGATGGCACACCCGGAACGCGATTGCATGGCAACCCCATGTATCTCGGCGTTCTCATGGGTCCTTATCACGCGTCCCTGACGTCGCCTATCATCGGTGCCGCGCGCGCTGCGATCGATGAATATCGCGATATCCTGTTCTCGCAAAACACATTTGTTCCACCTTTCATCAAGCGTGCCTTCGAGACTGATTTCCAGGTCAACTATGGCCGCGCCATAGCCTTGACCGATGCGGCTGAAGGCGTGCTGCTGCAGGGTTTGCGTAAGCACATGGACTACTGCCAGCGGTGGGCGAAGACGGGCTTGCAAGCCTCCACGGAAGAAAACTTGCGGCTCTGGGGGATGCTGCAGAACGGCGCACGTCTTGCCTGTGAAGCCATCGAGCTCTTGTTCCAGACAGCCGGGTCGACCGCGGCGCGGAAGGGCTCAAGGATGCTTCGATACTTTGGCGACGCCCAGATGTATCGAGGACACATGTCCTCCCAGTACATGACCTTCGCGAAGTACATTGGTCGCAGCAATCTCGGGCTGCCGACCGGTTTTCTGGATCTCTGAAGAAAGTCGGAGGTGCACGTGACTCAAACTAAAGCAAAACCTGCTCCGTTGGTGCTGGCGGATCAGGGATTCTTTTGGACCGGTTTGGTCCGCCAGCAGACACCGAATGGCACCATCGCTGCGGGCCAGATGTTTGTTCAGTATCAGATCCCGGAGCACATCCGGCATCCATATCCCATCGTGATGGTGCACGGAGGTGGGGGGCAGGCAACGGATTTTCTCGGTACCCCCGATGGACGGCCTGGATGGGCCACTTACTTTCTGAAACAGGGTTACGCGGTCTATGTCGTCGACCGCCCTGGCCACGGTCGCTCACCCCTGCATCCGGAGGCTCTGGGTCCCATGACACCTCCGTTGACATACGAATTTGCCATGACGCTGTTTAGCGCGCCCGGCAAGCAGCCGAACAGCTGGCCGAACGCGCAAAAGCACAATCAGTGGCCCGGCTCCGGCGTCGTCGCTGATCCAGCCCTGGACCAATTCATCGCGACCCAAGGTCCATTCCTTGTGTTCTTGGCACAGACGCAACAGCTGATGCAGCGAGCCGGAGCCGAATTGCTGGATCGTATCGGTCCAGCGATCCTGCTCACCCATTCCATGGGCGCGCCCTTCGGCTGGCTCGTGGCCGATAGTCGACCGCACCTGGTGAAAGGCATTGTCGCGGTTGAGCCAATGGGGCCCCCTTTCGCCCAATTGCCAATGGGGCTGGGTGACCTCTCATACGGACTCACGGCAATCCCGATGACGTTCGATCCGCCCGTCAAAGGCCCAACTGAACTGCGGCGCGAAATCCGCAAAGCTCCGAAGCCGGGGCTGGCGGACTGCTTCGTTCAGAAAGAGCCGGCGAGGCGTCTTCCCAACCTCGCGTCGATACCCGTTGCAGTCGTGACATCGGAGGCGTCGGCCTGGTCCATGCACGACCACGGCACCGTCGATTATCTCGTCCAGGCAGGCGTGCGAGCCGTCCATCTGCGCCTCGAAGGCCATGGCCTGCACGGCAACGGCCACCTGATGATGCAAGAAAGGAACAGCGATGACATTGCTGCCTTTCTGGAAAGGTGGATCTCGGAACGTGTGGGGTCACGGCCAACATAAATTCGATTGTTCGCGCCGCCGCACTTGTGGTGAAGCAGCGGACTGGAAGGTGCGAGTGAGGTGGTCCGGTTTGTCAGCAGACCGTTAGCGCAAGAGGAGTGCGAGATGGCGAAGAAGGGATATTGGGTCGGTCACATCAACGTCACGAGCCCGGAGCGCTACAAGGACTACATCGCGGCTAACGCCTTACCCTTCAAGAAGTACGGGGCGCGGTTCCTTGTCCGGAACGGTGCATGCGAAGTGCACGGCGACGCACTTCAAGGGCGTCGCCACGTCGTCATCGAGTTCGAAAGCTACGCAATAGCCAAGGCCTGCTACGACTCGCCGGAGTATCAGGCGGCGGCCAAGATTCGCGATGAAGCCAGCACCTCCGATTTCGTCATGATCGAGGGCCACGAGGAATAACAGCGATCCGCAGCGGGGGTTGGCAACTTACGATTAAGAGCCTAGCCGGATGTGGAGACACTAATTCGTTCCACAGTATGCCGGTCAGTATCTATAGCCCTAGCGGAGCGGCTTTCACTCCACCTTCTCGCTCATGCTCGAGGAGGCGCGATGACGCCGAGGGGGGCGCGCAAGCATCAGGAGCACCGTCAATTGAAAGAAATCGAAGATAAGGTCGCGTTCATCACGGGAGGCGCGAGTGGGATCGGGTTCGGAATGGCCCGCGCGTTCCTGCAACATGGGGTGAAGATCGTTATCGCGGACGTCCGTCAATCGCATCTCGATGCGGCTGCTTCCGCCCTGAGTCGCTCCAACAAGAATTACCATCTGATCCGTCTGGACGTTACCGACCGCGAGTCAATGGCACAGGCCGGGACGGAGACCGAGAGGGTATTCGGCAAGGTCCACATACTCTGCAACAATGCAGGCGTATCGAGCATGGTGGCTATGGAAGACGCGAGCTTCGCGGATTGGGATTTTGTGATGAACATCAACGTCGGGGGTGTCGTCAACGGCGTCGCGACGTTCGTTCCCCGAATTCGGGCGCATGGAGAGGGTGGTCATATCGTCAACACCTCCTCGATGGCCGGCATCCTCGCTCTTCCCAATCCCGGTGGCATCTACTCGACATCCAAATTCGCGGTGCGCGGCCTGACGGAGTCGTTGCGAATGGCACTCGGGCCGCACAACATTGGCGTTTCGCTCCTTTGCCCTGGCTTGGTTCGCAGCAATCTCATCGACACGACGCTTCACCTCAACACGCTCGGTTCTGCTCAACCGGCGGGCGGCCCATTCGCGGCCGGCGGTTCGCCGTTGGAAGCCGGGATGGACCCTCTTGCCGTAGGCGAACGGGTGGTCGAAGGAATCGTCGGGAACGAGCCATACATTTTTCCGCACGGCGAATTCAAAGACGAAGTCGCAGAGTCGTTCGGAGAGATACTTCAGTCGTTCCCCGCCGATCGAGACGTCGATCCGAAACGGCAACAGTTCGAAGCGATGCGCCGGCAAGCGACGACGGAGGCCAAGCGCTTGGCTGCAAGCATTGGTTAGAACTTACTACGGGGACGAGCGGTGGAGAACCGAAACATCGACGTGAACCTCACTGGCGTCTTTGCGACGATCCGGGCATCTGCATGTCACATGAAGCGGGGCAAAGGCGGCAGTATCGTCATCACGACGTCGGTTGCTGCCTATTTGAACGAAGGAATGACCGGCGCGGCTTACATGGCCGCAAAGGCCGGTGCTGCGCATCTGATGCGCAACGTCGCTCTCGAGCTTGCGCTGCACAACATTCGCGTCGATGCGATCGCGCCCGGATTCATTGTCACCAACATCGGAGGCGGCTGGCTCAAACAGGCGGGAGTACAGAAATCGATGGCCGCCGCGATACCGATCGGCCGAATGGGGACGACCGAGGATCTGAAAGGTCTTGCGCTCTTTCTGGCGTCGCCAGCGTCCGGCTTCGTCACAGGCGTGCAAATTCCAATTAACGGCGGGGGAAGTTCGGAATGAGGCCTCGCCGAGTGTCAGCCCGAGCATCGGGCGTTCGCCATTTAAGAAAAGCGTTTAGGGAGAAGTGATATGAACATGAACGGTCTCAGCCTGCAGGTGAAGAGCGCGCTCAGCGGCGGGGTCATCCTGCTTGCACTAGTCGGAGGAGCTGCGGCCGGGTCGCAATACGGTCCCGGTGCATCCGATACCGAGATCAAATTCGGACAGAATATGCCCTACAGCGGCCCGGCATCGATCTTTTCGGTGCAGGGCATGACGTTGTCGGCCTACTTCAAGATGATCAACGATCGTGGTGGAATTCGCGGCCGCAAGCTGAACTTCATCTCGCTGGACGACGGCTACAGTCCGTCCAAGGCGATGGAACAGGCGCGGCGTCTCGTCGAAAACGACGAGGTCCTGTTCATCGGAGCCTCGCATGGCACGCCAGCCAACATGGCAATCCGGCCCTATCTCAATGCGAAGAAGATTCCGACGATCTTCGCGATTAATGGCCTCGCCGCCATGGGAGATCTCGGTAAGTATCCCTGGACGATCGGCTGGCAGCCGACGTACGAGGGCGAAGCGCGCATCTATGCGCGATACGTCTTACAGCAGAAGCCGAATGCAAAGATCGCGATCCTTTATCAGAACGACGACCTAGGCAAAGCCTACGTCAAGGGTATCGAATATGAGCTTGGCGAGAAGGCCAAGGCGATGATAGTGGCCAAGCAGAGCTATGATATCACGGCGCCGACTGTCGACTCGCAAGTCGCCATTCTCAAGGAAAGCGGCGCCGATGTCTTTATCAATGCCTCGACGCCGAAGTTCGCCGCTCAGTCCATCCGGATCGCCTACGACACCGGCTGGCATCCGCTTCAGCTCCTCAGCTATACGTCGGCCTCCGTTGCAACCGTGATGGTTCCTGCCGGCGTAGAGAAGGCGGCCGGCATCATCTCCTCAACCTTCTTCAAGGATCCCAGCGATCCTCAATGGGCCAACGATCCCGACCTGCTTGAATACACGGCCTTCCTGGCGAAGTATCGTCCCGGCGCGAACGTCAACGACATTTTCAATCTGGTCGGCTATCTGTTGGCCGAATCGATCGAGAAAGTCATTGAGCAGTGTGGGGACAATCTGACCCGCGAGAACTTGATGGCGCAGGCGCTGAACATGAACGTCCGCATTCCGATGCTGCTCCCGGGCGTGATGATGCAGACCAGCGCGAAATCGCCCTATCCCATTAAGACGCTCCAGCTTCAGCGGTTTGACGGCAAGTCGTCATTCGTGCTCTTCGGTGAGCTCATGAATGCCGCACCTGAGGATTGATCGTCTTCGTGGTGCAGGGCGGGTTCTGGAAGAACGCGCATTGCTTTCTTTCGAGAATCGATCATCCCGACGCCTTGAGGCAACACAGTAGCCAACAACGGCATGGTGCAGGAGCACGTGCTCAAGGCGGCCGGCAACGACCTCAGTCGCGAGAATATCGTGCGGTAGGTCCTGTCGATCAAAGACTTGGAATTG
Source organism: Bradyrhizobium sp. CB82 (assembly GCF_029714405.1). Classification (NCBI taxonomy): domain Bacteria; kingdom Pseudomonadati; phylum Pseudomonadota; class Alphaproteobacteria; order Hyphomicrobiales; family Nitrobacteraceae; genus Bradyrhizobium; species Bradyrhizobium sp. CB82. The sequence continues at coordinate 606,079 of NZ_CP121650.1, forward strand.
CCGATGCTACTGCCCGGCATCAAGGTCAATACCGGCGAGAGTGACCATTTGCCGATCGAGCAGCTGCAGTTCATGCGCTTCACCAACAAGCAGTGAGACCGGTTCGGCGAGGTGCTGTCGACCAAGTAGCGCCGATTTCGAACCGCATGCAATGATGTCGAGGCAGGTTGGTCCGCGGGTGCTGGCATTGCGCTGCAGCAACGATGAGAGCGATTCTGTTGAAAATTGAGGGCTATTGGGTTTTACTCCGCGGCACCGAAGCCTCGAGCCCTTGGTCTGTCGGATGCAGGCGACGTCGAATTTTGCGGTGCAGGAGACACACGGGGTCCTGAACCGCTTCCAGGCCGAATTCCGCGGCTCGAGCGAAGGGCTCGGCTGGTCGTCCGCATTTGCCTCGGTTCAGCGCGAACGGCCGTTCGAGGGGCACTTCCACGCACTATCCGACAATCTGATGGTGTTGCACCGGGGCGGCCCGGTCGACATCACGTATGTGATGGACGGCAAGTCGGTCGCTCGACACATCCCGCGCGGTGGGGTTTTCTTCCTGCCGGCCGGCCATGCATGCAACGTGCTCCTGCGCGAACCGCTGGAATCCACCCATATCTATCTGCGCTCGGACCTTTTCGCCGGCGCTGACGGGTCGCCCGGCGTGATCAGCGGCCTTGCGCCGATGCTCGGCGATCAGGACGCTGTGCTGGAGCATCTTGCCTCGGCGATCGGTGACACCATCACCGGTGGTCTGCCGGCCTCGTCGCTCTTCGTCGATCCGATCGCGCAAGCGATCGCCAACCGTTTCGTGGCGATCAACTTCCACAAGCCGAGCACGGAAGCCGGCAAGCATCCGAACCTGCTCAGTGGCAGGCAGATGGCACGCATTCGCGAATTCGTTGATGCCAATATCGATAGCGATATCCGTCTCGACCAGCTGGCGGAGCTGTGCGGCCGCAGCACCGAGTATTTCGTGCGGCTTTTCAAGGCGACCAGCGGCGTCTCGCCTTATCAATACGTGCTCAATTTGCGCATAGAGCGCGCCAGGGCGCTGCTTGCCGACGAGACCCTGAGTCTGGCCGAGATCGCGCTGGCTTGCGGCTTCTCCCATCAAGAGCATTTCACGCGGATGTTCCGCCGCTTTACTGGCATAACACCCGGACGATACCGACACAGCCACTAGGTTCCGCTGATCGCGGCCGGGGCGGTCGACGGCTCAATGCGGTCCTGCATTATTTTTCCGGTTTTGTGCAGATTTTCTTCGGTTTCGTGCAGGCCCGCCGCGCCAGCCCGCCCCTAGGCTCCTCCCAACGACATGAGATCGCCGGTTCGCCGGCTTGGGAGGATTGCCATGAGCATCGCGCTGGCCGATGCCGGAGGCGCGTCCGTTGCGACGGCCGGTGATGCCGGCAAGGGCGCGTTTGCCTATTGCTCGCAGCAATATCGCGTCCTGTTCGGTACCGGGACCTCCGCGCGCATCGGCGAGGAGGCAGAGCGCCTCGGCATCAAGCGGGCGCTGGTGCTAACCACAAGCGAGCAGCACGACCTCGGGCGACGGCTTGGCCCAGGCCTCGGTAACAGGCTCGCCGGACTGTTTACCGGCGCACGCATGCATACGCCGGTTGAAGTCACAAACGAAGCGCTTGGGATTGTGGAGTCCCGCGACATCGACGGGCTGGTCGCGATCGGCGGCGGTTCGACGGTCGGACTCGGCAAGGCGCTCTCGCTGCGCACGGGGTTGCCGCACATCGCGATGCCGACCACCTATGCCGGCTCCGAGATGACGCCGATTCTTGGCGAGACCAGCAACGGCATCAAGACCACGCAGCAATCCCAGGATCTGGTGCCTGATACCGTCATCTACGACGTCGATCTCACCATCAGCCTGCCGCCGCACATCTCCGCCGCCAGCGGCCTGAACGCGATCGCTCACGCCGTCGAGGCGCTTTACGCGCCCGACGCCAATCCTCTGACCTCGCTGATGGCGGAGGATGGCATCGCCGCGCTTGCCCGCGCGCTGCCGCGCATCATGGTGGCGCCCGCCGATCCCGGCGCCCGTCGCGATGCGCTCTATGGCGCCTGGCTGTGCGGCATCTGCCTCGGCGCGGTCGGCATGTCGCTGCACCACAAGCTCTGCCACGTGCTGGGTGGCATGTTCAACCTGCCGCATGCCGAAACTCACGCGATCGTGCTGCCGCACGCCGCCGCTTACAACGCCGCCGCCGCGCCTCAGGCCATGACTCGCGCCGCGCGGGCGCTGCATAGCGCCAATGCTTCGCAGGGCCTGTTTGACCTTGCCCGGCAGCTCGCGCTGCCGCGCGCGCTCGGCGACATCGGAATGCCCGAGGACGGCATCGCACGCGCCGCGGAGATGGCGGTGCGCAGGCCATATGCCAATCCGAGACCGATTGATCGCGCACCGGTCGAGCAATTGATTGCGGCAGCGTGGCGCGGCGATGCGCCCGCGCAGGATTGAACCTCAGGGATCAAGGACGACACAATGGCCAATTTCAACGAGCATAACCTCACTGACGAGGTGATCAGCAGCTTCGCCAACACGCCGAACAAGCGGCTGAAGTTCCTCATCGAGGAGACGGTGAAATCGCTGCACGATCTGGTGCGCCGCACTGAACTCACTTTCGAGGAATGGAATCAGGCGATCGAGTTCTTGACCCGCACCGGCCAGACCTGCACGCCGCTGCGCCAGGAGTTCATCCTGCTCTCCGACGTGCTCGGCGTCTCGATGCTGGTCGACGCCGTCAATCACCGCGAGCGCGAGGGTGCGACCGAGACCACGGTGCTCGGCCCGTTCTATGTCGGCGAGCACCGCATTACGCCGCACGGTGCCAATATCTCCGAGGGCATCGACGGTGAGGTGATGTTCGTGCAGAGCCGCGTCACCGACCTCGCCGGCAGGCCGCTCGCCGGTGCCGAGATCGACGTCTGGCATGCCGACGACGACGGCTTCTACGATTCGCAGAAGGCCGATTACGCGACCCACGGTCCGTCGCTACGCGCGCGCTTCGTCACCGATGCCGACGGCCGCTTCTCGTTCCGCACGATCTTGCCGTGCAGCTATCCGATCCCGACCGACGGTCCGGTCGGCGATCTCATCACCGCCACGGAGCGTCATCCGATGCGCCCCGCGCATGTGCACTTCCTGGTCAAGGCCGAAGGCTACGAGCCGCTGATCACCCACGTCTTCCTCGATGGCGACCAATATCTGCGCAGCGACGTGGTGTTCGGCGTCAAGGACGAGCTCGTCGCGCGCGTCGAGCCGCGCAACGAAGCAGCGCTGCCGAACGGCGAGCGGGTCTCCGGCCCGTGGCACCTGATGACCTACGACTTCCAGATGAAGCCCGGCGCAGGGCTGGTGCCCCGGCCGATGATGGCCGCGGAATGACGATCGCAACCAACAACACGACCAAGGAGAAGATCATGACCAGCAAACCAATCGAGACCGACGTGCTTGTCGTCGGCAGCGGGCCGGCCGGCGCGACGGCGGCGGCGCTGCTCGGCATGTACGGCGTCAAGCACATCTTGGTGACGAAATATGGCTGGCTGGCTGATACGCCGCGCGCCCACATCACCAACCAGCGTGCGATGGAGGTGCTGCGCGATCTCGGCCTCGAGGACAAGGCGGTGGCGCAGGCGACGCCGCAGCATCTGATGGCGAACAACGTGTTCTGTGAAAGCCTCGCCGGCGAGGAGTTCGGCCGGCTCTATTCCTGGGGTAATCATCCCTCGCGCAAGGCGGACTACGATCTCGCCAGCCCGACCCGGATCTGCGACCTGCCGCAGAATTTGCTCGAGCCGATCCTGATCGAGGCCGCCGGCCAGCGCGGCACTTCGCTCTGCTTCAACACCGAGTTCGTCGACCTGGCGCAGGATGCCGACGGCGTTACGGCAACGGTGAAGGATCGGCTATCCGGCGAGACCTACCAGATCCGCGCGAAGTATCTGATCGGTGCCGATGGCGGCCGCAGCCGGGTTGCCGAGGTGATCGGGCTGCCGATGGAGGGTCAGATGGGCCGCGCCGGCAGCATGAACATCATCGTGCAGGCGGACTTGAGCAAATACGTCGCGCACAGGCCGAGTGTACTCTATTGGGTGTTGCAGCCGGGCGCTGAGATCGGCGGCATCGGCGCCGGCCTGATTCGCATGGTGCGGCCCTGGAACGAATGGCTGATCATCTGGGGCTACGACATCGAGCAGGGCGAGCGCAAGCTCAGCAATGACGAGGCGATCTCGATCGTGCGCAATCTCGTCGGCGACGAGACGCTGGAGGTCAAGGTTCGCTCGACCTCGACCTGGACCGTGAACGAGATGTATGCCGGCCACTACGCGTCCGGCCGCGTGTTCTGCGTCGGCGATGCCGTGCACCGCCATCCGCCGACCAACGGCCTCGGCTCCAACACCTCGATCCAGGACTCCTTTAATTTGTGCTGGAAGCTGAAGCTGGTGCTCGAGGGCCATGCGGCGCCGTCGCTGCTCGAGACCTATTCGGCCGAGCGCCAGCCGGTCGGCAAACAGATCGTGACCCGTGCGAACAAGAGCATCGGCGACTTCCCGCCGATCTTCGAGGCGGTGGGACTTGTCGCCTCGACCGATCCGATTGAGGCGCGCAAGGCGATCGCCGCGCGCAAGGCGCCGACCGCCGAGGGCAAGGCGCGCCGCAAGAAGCTCTATGAGGCCATCGCCAAAAAGAGCTACGAGTTCAACTGCCACGGCGTCGAGTTGAACCAGCGCTATGGCTCGACCGCCGTGGTGTCCGACGGCACGCCGATGCCGGCCTTCAGCCGCGATCACGAACTTTATTATCAGGCCACCACCTGGCCCGGCGCGCACTTGCCGCATGTCTGGGTCGAGCATCAGGGCCAGCGCAAATCGACGCTCGATCTTGCCGGCAAGGGTCGTTTCACGCTGCTCACCGGGATCGGGGGCGATGGCTGGAAGGCGGCGGCTGCCGCGATCGAGAAGGCCTACGGCCTGCCAGTCGACGTCGTGACCATCGGCCCGCAAGGCTGCGATGCGCTCGACATTTATGCCGACTGGTATCGCCAGAGCGAAGTCGACGAGGACGGGTGCGTGTTGGTGCGGCCCGACATGTATGTCGCCTGGCGCGCCAGAGAGGCGGCAGTGAATGCCCCCGACGTGCTGCTCGACGTGTTCGGCCAGATCCTCGGCCGTAGCGCGAAGGCGCAGGCGAAGTCCGTCGCCGCCGCGTGATGCGACGCGGCGCGGATCATTTTTCAGAATGGAATGAACGGCAGCCGGCTTGAAGACCGGCTCGCCTCAAGGGAGGGGAAAATGACCAAGGACCTATTGAACATAAAGCCTTTCGATCGCCGCCGTGTGCTGCAGGGCATCGCCGGTGGGCTCACAGCCGCGGGCTCGACGACTTTGTTCGCGCCGGCGGTGCGGGCGGCCAACAAGCCGATCAAGATCGGCTATGTCTCGCCGAAGAGCGGTCCGCTGGCGGCTTTTGCCGAAGCTGACGATTTCGTGCTCGGCGAATTCAGAAAGTTCATCAAGGATGGCGTCAAGGTCGGATCACAGACCTACTCGGTCGAGGTGGTGACAAAAGACAGTCAGTCGAATCCGAACCGCGCCGCCGAGGTCGCCAAGGAGCTGATCACCCGTGACAATGTCGGGCTGATCGTGGTCGGCGCCACGCCCGAGACCAACAATCCGGTGGCGACGCAGTGCGAGCTCGAGCAGGTGCCGTGCATCTCGAGCGTTGCGCCGTGGCAGACCAACTTCATCGGCCGGCAGGCCAATCCGGGCGATCCCAAGAGCTGGAAGCCGTTCGAATACACCTTCCACTATTTCTGGGGGCTGGAGGACGTGATCGGGGTCTTCACCAGCATGTGGAACCAGGTCGCGACCAACAAGTCGGTGGGCGCGCTGTTTCCCAACGATGCCGACGGCAACGCCTGGGGCGACACCACCATCGGCTTCCCGCCCGTGTTGGCCAAGCAGGGTTACAAGCTCACCGATCCCGGCCGCTTCCAGAACCTCACCGACGATTTCAGCTCGCAGATCGCGGCGTTTCGTGGTGCCGATGCCGAGATCGTCACCGGCGTGATCATCCCGCCCGACTTCACCACGTTCTGGAACCAGGCGCGGCAGAAGGGGCTGAAACCGAAAGTCGTATCGGTTGCCAAGGCGTTGCTGTTCCCGGCCTCGGTGCAGGCGCTCGGCAAGGGCGGCAATAACATCTCGACCGAGGTGTGGTGGACGCCGTCGCATCCCTACAAATCGAGCCTCAGCGGCGTCAGCGCAGCTGATCTGGCCAAGGGATATGAGCAGGCCTCCGGCAAGCAATGGACCCAGCCGATCGGCTTCGTGCATTCGCTGTTCGAGGTCGCGATCGACGCCATCAAGCGCTCCGGCGACCCAGCGGATGGCGGGGCGCTCGCGAAGGCGATCGGCGCCACCAAGCTCGATACGATCGTCGGCCAGATCGAGTTCGGCTCCGGTGCTGTGCTGCCGTTCGCCGCGAAGAACATCGCCAAGACGCCGCTGGTCGGCGGCCAGTGGCGGCTCAGCGGCGACAAGTACAACATGGTGATCACGGACAATAAGCTGGCGCCGCAGATTCCGCTCGGCGGCGACATGCAGGCGCTGAGTTAACGCAAGCGGGCTGATTTATCGAAGGAAGAGAATGCGTGGCGTTGCTGCGCATCTCCTCTCCGCCGAAACCGGATGTGGGCGACCATGCTCGAACTCCAGGCCATCTCGAAACGGTTCGGCGCCCTCGTCGTTGCCGACGCGATCGACCTGACGCTGTCCTCCGGCGAGGCGCTGGGCGTGATCGGGCCGAACGGCGCCGGCAAATCGACGCTGTTCAACCTGATCACCGGGCTGCTCCGGCCCGATGCCGGCCGCATCGTTCTCGATGGCGCCGACATCACGGGTCTCTCGCCCGAGGCGCGCTGTCGCGCCGGCCTCGGGCGCTCGTTCCAGATCCCGCAACCGTTCGACCATCTCTCGGTGTTCGAGAACCTTGCGGTCGCCGCGCTGTTCGGCGGCGGCCTATCGAAGGCGGATGCGATCCAGCATTGCGGCCGCATGCTCGATCTGACCGGCCTTGAAGCCAAGGCCAATCGGCTTGCGGGCAGCCTGCCGCTGCTCGATCGCAAGCGGCTCGAACTGGCGCGGGCGCTCGCCACCAGGCCGCGCACGCTGTTGCTCGACGAGATCGCGGGCGGCCTCACCGATGCCGAATGCCACGAACTGGTCGAGACCATCCGCACCATCCATGCCGAAGGCGTCGGTATCATCTGGATCGAGCACGTGGTGCATGCGCTGCTTGCGGTGGTGCAGCGGCTGGTCGTTTTGAACTTTGGCAAGGTCGTCGCCCAGGGCGCACCAGCCGAGGTGATGCGCTCGCGCGAGGTCGAGACCATCTATATGGGCGTGCCGGCATGACCGCGCTGCTCAATGTCACGGCGCTCGATGCGTTCTACGGCGACTTCCAGGCGCTGTTTGGCATCGACTTCGAGTTGACCGAGGGCGAGGCGGTCGCAGTGATCGGCGCCAACGGCGCCGGCAAGTCGACCATGCTGAAATCGCTGGCGGGGCTGGTGAAGAACCGTCCCGATGCGATCCGCCTCGAGGGACGGGCGATCGGCGATGCGTCCGCCGCCAGCATCGTCCGGCTCGGCCTCGCGCTGGTGCCGGAGGGGCGCCAGCTATTTCCCTCGCTCAGCGTCGAGGAGAACCTCCTGATCGGCGCCTATGGCGGCGAACGCAGCGCACCGTGGGATCTCGCCGCGGTCTACCGCATGTTCCCGGTGCTGAAGGAGCGGCGGCGCGGCGCCGTCACCGCGCTGTCGGGCGGGCAGCAGCAGATGGTCGCGATCGGCCGCGCGCTGATGTCCAACCCACAGGTCCTGCTGTGCGACGAGATCAGCCTCGGCCTCGCGCCCATCGTGGTGGAGGACATCTACCGCATGCTGCCGCAGATCCGCTCCGGCGGTACCGCCGTCGTGCTGGTCGAGCAGGACATCGCCCGCGCATTGCGGGCTTCGGATCGCTTCTACTGTTTGCAGGAGGGACGGGTGACGTTGAGCGGACGGCCAAGGGATGTCGATCAGGACACCATCCGCGCGGCCTATTTCGGAGCATGAGGGAGCGATGAGCGGGTTCGACACCGTCATCGAGGGCGTGCTGCTCGGCGGCGTCTATGCGCTGTTCGCGCTCGGCCTGTCGCTGATCTTCGGCATCATGCGCCTGGTAAATCTGGCGCATGGCGATCTGATCCTGCTTGCCGCCTATCTGGTGCTCAGCGCCACCACCGCGCTCGGTCTGCCGCTTGCGGCCGCATCCCTGCTGGTCGTCATCACAATGTTCGTGCTCGGCTTCGTGCTGCAGCGGCTGGTGCTGGAGCGGGTGCTCGGCGACGACATCCTGCCGCCGCTGCTCGTCACCTTCGGCCTGTCGATCGTGATCCAGAACGGACTTCTGCTCGGCTACGGCGCCGACAGCCGCCGGCTGCAGGCAGGCGCCTTCGAATCCTCATCGGTGGCGCTCACCCCCGGCCTGAGCGTCGGGCTGGCACCGCTGACCGCGCTGGTGACAGCGGTTACCGCTGTCGCGCTGCTCCAGCTCATCTTCTATCGTACCTCGCTCGGCCGCGCCTTCCGCGCCACTGCGGATAACCCCGAGATCGCGCAGTTGATGGGCGTCAACGAGCGCAATGTCTACGCCATCGCGGTCGGACTGTCTCTCGCAGTGTCGGTGATCGCCGCTGTCGTGCTCGGTATCCGCGCCAGCTTCGATCCGTCGATCGGACCGGCGCGGCTGCTCTACGCATTCGAGGCGGTGATCATCGGCGGGCTCGGCAGCCTGTGGGGGACGCTGGCGGGCGGCATCGTGCTCGGGCTGGCGCAGGCGATCGGAGGGCGGATCAATCCGGAATGGCAGATCCTGGCCGGCCATCTCGCCTTCCTTGTCGTGCTGATGGTGCGGCCGCGCGGCCTGTTCCCGGCGAGGCGGACATGAGCGTCGAAAGCATCCATATCCCGGCAAGTCGCGAGCCGCGCCCGGCGGACGCGCCGGTGTGGCGGGTTCGGGTCGGCACACGGTTGTCGCGCGTCGCGGCCGTGGCCGGCATCGCGCTGATCGTGGCGCTGGCAGCGCTGCCCGCGATCGCCTCGCGCAACCTGATCCAGGATCTGATCTTCGTCTTCACCATGCTGACCTTGGCACAGCTCTGGAACGTGCTGGCCGGGTGGGGCGGGCTGGTATCGGTCGGGCAGCAGGCATTTGTCGGGCTCGGCGCCTATGCGCTTTTTGCCGCCATCGTGATGGCGGGGCTCGATCCGGTTGCGGCGATCCCGCTGGCCGGACTGTTCGCGGCGCTGGTCGCGGCGGTGCTCGGGCCGCTGCTGTTTCGGCTGGACGGTCCATATTTCGCGATCGGCAGCTGGGTCGCCGCCGAAGCGCTGCGGCTGATCTGCGCCCAGTTCAAGTCGCTCGGCGGCGGCACCGGGATGTCGGTCTCGCCCAGCGAGCTCTCGCAGATGCTTGGGCTGAAGGCGGTGCAGGCACTGCTCGGGTTGCGCCCGGCGGCCGCGCGTGACGTGCTGGTTTACTGGCTGGCACTGCTGCTCGCCGTGCTGGTCACGCTCGGCATCTACGCCTTCATGCGTTCGCACCACGGCCTTGCGCTCGCCGCAAGCCGTGACAACGCAGCGGCCGCGCGCAGCGTCGGCGTCCGCACCGCGCGGACTCGCCACGTGCTGTGGATCGCGGTCGCGTTCGCCACCGGCATGGTCGGCGCCATGGTTTATTTGCAGAAGGCGCGTATTTCGCCTGATGCGGCCTTCAGCGTCACCGACTGGACCGCCTATGTCATCTTCATCGTCGTGATCGGCGGGGTGCGCACCATCGAAGGTCCGGTGGTCGGCGTGCTGCTGCTGTGGGGGCTCGTCACCTACCTCGCCCAGTATGGCAGTCTCTATCTGGTCGTGCTCGGCACGCTCGCTATCCTGATCATGTTGTTCATGCCCACCGGCGTGTGGGGCGCGGCGGCTCGGCGCTGGCAATTGCAGCTGTTCCCGACACGAAGCCGGCTCGGCCGCAGCGAGTCTAGTCCAACGCCATTGTGACCGACCTTGTGTCGGGTATCCTCGTCCGTTGAGAAACGCCACCAGCGCGTCATTGCGAAGGATGTGTTCAGGCATCCAAGAGGTTTTGTAGCCTAAAAGCCGCTACCTTCGAGTGATCGACCCGCTAGGTAATTCCGCTCCTTGCTTGCCGGATGTGGCCATCATCATCGACGGTGGCATTACGAGCGCTCCTATTCTCAGAATAGTCGTCGTATCTCTTCCAGTATCGGCATGACATGGCGTCGGAAGAGCGGTGGATTCTCAATCATTGGGAAGTGGCCTAGACCGGCCATAGACGAAAAACGTGCCCCTTTGATCTGGTCAGAGAGCGCCTTACCGTGGGACGGCGGCATAACGAAGTCATACTCGCCGTTTAGCAAGTAGAGCGGCGTTCGATCGGTGCGAATCTTGTGCGCTGTTTCAGTCAGGTCATGTTCATTACAGACGTAGTACAGGTCTCCCAGCATGACCGGCGGAGCGGCTTGAGAAAAGAGCCATGTCGACTCTCGCTTGCACGCTTCTGGGCTTTCCGGGCCCATAGCGTCATACATCTGAGCGGCTTTCGCGGCGTCGCTAATTTGCGGATGAAAGAACAGCGGATTGTCAAGTCCGTGCAATTCGGCTGAGACCTCGCACCCGATAATTGCCCGAAAGGCGTCCGCGTGGGTCAGCGCAAGGTCAGTGGCAATGTAGCCCCCAAGCGAAACGCCGAGAAAGACCGGTCGGTCGAGTTCGAGCGCCGCGGAAAGGCCCAGGATGAATTCTTTTAGGAAGCTTTCGGTCAACCGATACTCTTGCTCCCACCACCGCTCGGACGAAGGTGGCAAGGACTTGCCATGGAAGGGCAGATCGTAGGCGATCAACCGAAAATTTCTCGTAATCTCTTCGTCTTCGAGAAAGAACCGCCATTGGCGCGCGTCGACCCCGGCAGTGTGCTGCAACAGGAGGGGGATTCCGCTGCCGCTTTCTTCGAAATATACGCGATAATCGACCCCTTCCACGGTCAGGTAAACGTATCGGCCGACGGCCTTGTCAAATCGAGCCATCTATCCCTGTCCATTTACGAGTGTTCTTCATAATCGCAAAGACACGGGAGAGCGCGCCGTAATAGGTCGTCCAAAGAACAACATCGCCATCGAGCGCAAAGCCCTGCCGTACGATCGCCGGCAGCATGCCGTGATGAAATGGTAATGGGACCGGCTTGAGGAATTCTAACCAGCTGCCCTCCGGGGCGGTCAGTCGAATGTCGGCAGTGGCTGTGTCGCCTGGGCCTGCTTCGATCAATGCGCCATTCTCGAACGCCAAGACCAGGTTGTTGGGTGGGAAATTTAACCCGACCTTCGCGTTCCAGTAGCGTGCTGCGAGGCGGAACTCAGGATCGGCGTTGACCTCCGCAACGAAGGCAGCTCCGTCAATCCCGCGCATCAATTCCGGCCAGCCTTCAGCCACGCTGCTTTCCCCGTCTAGAGGCTCGGACCATCGATATTGTGATCAAAGATCATATCGAGTCAAGCGGCGAGAATGGAATCTCCATGAGCAATGACAGGGTTACTGTAACGGCGCAGGTCCGGTTGGACTGACCTTGGCCCTTATTTTGGCGAAGCACAGCGTGCCGGTTACGGTTTTGGAGCAGGGGATAACCTTCGTTCCGGATGACGGCGAACTCGACCGCCACGAGCGCACCCCCGGCGACGACGCGACAGAGGCAACCGTTGCACGTGAGAAAGGATCACCTCCGCAAGCCGATCCTGGCCGAGATGGAGGTTAAACGGGTATTTCCTTTTCCCGGGGAGTGTCTAGTCGATCTTGGCGAGCACAGCCCCGCTGATGTCGCGATACTCAAACTCCTGCTTGAGCACGCCTACGGCCTGGAGGTCTTCCATCCGCCCTACTTGTCCAACCGCCTCGAGGGTCGGCGAGTGATGCACCATGGCGCAACGGGACTATCTAGTTCAAACGATAAGCACGTCGTGCCGAGCCCCGGAAAAGCGCTTCTTTCTCGCTCTGGCTGTATCCGGCAGCGAGCCGCTTGAAGGCATTCCACATCACGCCATAGCTGTAGTAGCGCTTGTCCACCGGGAAATTGCTTTCGAACATTGCGCGATCGGGCCCAAAGGCCTCAATACACGTCTCGACGTAGGGCCGCCAGATTTCGGCCAGCTCTTGCGAACCGGGCGGCGCGCTGCGCTTCTCGAAATCATACCCGAAAACATGCATCCCCATGCCGCCCAGTTTGACGTAGGCGTTGGGATTTTTACCCAACTCCTGGATGTTTTTGCGCCATTCGGCAAAGACGTCGTTGCGCCGGCCGGCGTAGGCGCCGATTCCAAGCGGAGCGCCGATATGGTCGATCACGACAGTCGTGTCGGGAAACTTTTGCGCAAGATCGGCGAGTTCCGGGATCTGATGGTGATAGATCCATGAATCGAAAGAAAGGCCGTAGCGTTCAAGACGCGCAAAGCCGCTGCGGAAATTGGAATCGAGCAGGAGGCCTTTCGGAAAATCCATCGGTGTCGACTTTATCGTGCTGTCCGCATCCCAGACGGAGCACTGGCGGACGCCCTTGAAGCGGTCGCCGCCCGCATTCAGATGCGCTTCCAGCACCGCGTCGACTTCCGGCCCTAGAAAGAGATCGGCATAGCTCACGATGCTGGCGCACAGTCGCGCTGGGCCATAGAGACCACTGGCGCTCATGGCGGCTATGCCGTTGACGAACTCGGTCTCGCCGATCGGTGCAAATTTCGGGTCGCCATCGGCGCGATACATGGAGTCGCACTGGACGAAACCGGTGGCAACGACGTTGTGGCCGCTTCCATCGATATCGGCCTTCAGCTCTTCGAGAAGGTACCGCGACCCCCGATCCCAGAGATGGTGATGTGGGTCGATGATCGGCATTTCCGGTTCGATCGGTTCTTCTCGCCGGAGCGCAAGCCAGTCTTCGTTGACGGCGAATAGAATCTGCTTTTCGGTTTCTGTTTCGCCGATCTTGGCGCCTATTTTTCCGGTCATGTCCTCTCTCCTGTCGCCGCGACCGAGTAACTGGCCGCCGTCAGTGTGTATTGCGCCCCGGTAACGAAGCTCGCGACCTGGAAGGAAAAGAAGAGCGCCGGTCCCTCAATTTCTTCGAACCGTCCAGCACGATGCATGGGCGAACCCCCTATGAATGGTCACGGTCCTTGCTCCTGCGCGACCAATTAACGGCGCCTGCCTCTTGTCCCCTTGACTTAGTGGCCGTAATCAATGATCTTTGATCACAAATTGCAGCGCAGTGTCCAGCGCGAATGTCACGGAGGCCCTTGAGGCGAGGGTGTACCCCACCGCCCCGACGAGGCACCGCATAAACGTACAAACGGCCTTGTGGGAGGATGTGATGCAATTTACCAATAACGGCTTCGACGCCTTCTGCCGCGGCGCGATCAAACTGATGGTCGCGGCCTGTTTTGGGTCGCTTGTGGCTAGTGGACCTGTCTTGGCACAGGATTCCGCGACCCCGGACCAAATCAAAAAGCTTCTCGGAATAGAGGGCCTCGATGCGAAGGCGCTTGGTACGGGACTCAAATTCCAGCTCGGCATTGTCCTGGCGCTGACAGGTCCGGGTTCCTATTACGGTCGCATCCAGGGCAACGGCGCCAAGCTCGCGGTCGAGCAGATAAAGGCGGCGGGTGGGCCCGACATCGAACTAATCTTCAAGGACCACAAATCCGCCGATGCGCAGGCTGGCGCACGCGCTGCGAGGGAACTAGGCATTGCCCGGGTGCCCGCCGCGCTCACCTCTTATGTCGGCGTCATCGGATCGATGTTCCCTGGCCTTGAGCA